>DYHL01000044.1 GCA_020724185.1 Candidatus Nitrosymbiomonas sp.
TATCCCAGACAGGATGCGGCTCTTGGCGCGATGTCCCGGCGGAACTTTGGTCTAGCGAAAGGCCTTGTGGATAGTGAGCTCTTCGGATGATCTGAATGGCGTCCGCGATAGTCTTTTGTTTTGTTGGCATGCTCGGGTGTCTAAGGTTTAATTAGGGCAACGACATGCTCTTCATGCATACGTTGCTCGATCATCGACTGGCCGTTGTTGTGAAACCTTGCGGGCATCATGCGGCGATTCCGGTCGAGCTTCCGCTCCGTAATGCCAGCCACTTGGAAGCCAAGTTCCTCCGCGATCTCAGCAAGGCAGACCGGGGTGTCGATTCTGATATCTCGCATGGTGGACGGACCCACAACGATGGCAGCAGCTCTACCTGGCTGGAGGACGCGAAGCATCTCCACGATAGCCGCCCTCATATCGAGGAAGTACTTGCGAAGAATGAGGGCCTTCCGAGGATCCTTGGCTTCAAGGGTCTCAATCGTTGCGGAAGCCCTAGATGGCAGTGGGACGTCGGTTAAGTGGCCAATCTTCTCGGCTCCGATGTATTCACTGCGCAGTTGGCTGAGGAAGCTCAAGGACTGGTTGAGCCAAACGAGGGAGAACTTGTGCGCCCGCATGTAGTCAATGGCGTTCGCGTACGGCGGTGAAGTGACGATCAGATGAACACTCTCGTCAGGTAGCGGTAGATCTCGGCAGTCGCCACGCTTGACCTCAATGCCGTCGTGCTGAAGGTGGAGCTCTTCCAGAGCCTTTGCGCTTTTCACTAGACGAAGCCGGAACTGGTCCAGGGCATTCTTGGGCAGTTTGTGTTCGACTCTGTGCGGGCGAGAGTGAGCCAAGTCTCTAGCAAGTGAAACACCGCCGGACTTTGTGATGATAACCGAGGAGAAGATCAGTTGGAGGAAATCCTTGATTTGGGGGTCTTCCTCATTTTCGATTGCGAGGAGCAGAGAGGCAAGTTCCAGCTGCGTTCTCGGCGCAAACCAATAGTCAATGAAGGTTTTGTTCTCTTCCGGCAGCCGATCCAGGAAACGCCGGATGCGGCCCTGCCTCCCCAAGGTTTGTCCCGCTCGGCGGAGAGCTCGCTCGCCGGCTTGGATGGCTATGTCCTGGGCGAGGCGGGTGGTCTTCACCCTGCAGATGTGGAGCGCGAGGGGGTCGATATCGACGCCAATCCCTCGGCGGCCAAGGAGGTGGGCTTCTACGACAGTCGTCCCGGACCCGACCATGGGGTCCAGGACTGTCTCCCCTGGCAACGTGAGATTCTCGATAAAGACGCGTGGCAACTGGGGCGGGAACTTGGCGGCGAAGGCGTGAAGGCTATGCGAGGCGTAGCTGCTGCTCGCGGTGTGGAAGTCCAGATCGCCCTTCAGCAGGGAAACCAGTTCATCCCTTGTTCTTCTGCGGGCGGCAAGTACTGCCACTAGGTCCTCCAGACAACTCGCTGTATTCAGCAGACTACGGTGTTCAGGCTCCCATTCCTTGTGCCCAACGTGGCGGTCACTAGCCCCGAATACCGAACGTTCGTTCGGTATTATACCCTGGTCCACTTCACCTGCCTAGCCCCGGGCAAACGGGTCCTCCGAGGGTGCCCCAGACCCAGTTGAAATCCCAAGAGCAACCCCGGTAGTCAGTACGCCACCCTCACCCCCTCTACCTGCAAGACGCCGTGCTTCAGGGCGACTCGCAACTGAGGAAGCGCTCGATATCCGCGCAGCCGACGCAATCGTGGTTCGATCTCCCACAGCGTTTTCGCCAGCCACCGCTGCTTCTAGTCGCTCGCGGTCCAGCGATCGACTTTGCCCACGCGCTGCTCCACCAGCGCCAGAATGGACTCAAGCCCATTGATCCCTTCGGCCAGGCTCTTGGCCGCGTCTTCGTTGATCCGGCGCACCCCGCCCTGCGGCCAACGACCGCGGCCTACGACCGTGACCTACGCGGCCTGCGACGCGGCGGCCCAGAGCGGCAAATCAGAGCAGGCAGGCGCCGGGCACCGCACCTCCACGGAGCGAAACGTGTGCCGCAGGGCCCTGGCCTGAAGGTAGGGTCCGAGCGCGCCAGCAGGGGGCGGGCCGGCCCCGGTGATCAGGGCCGCGGCTTCGGCATCGTCGGTGCACAGAACGAGCGCGCGGGCGCGCAGGCGTCGTGCCTCCCACAGCGCGAGCAGGATCGCCCGGTGTGCCGGAGGAGCGGCGTCCCCGCGGCGTAGCCGTCTGACCACGGTGCGCGCGGCGCATACGCCATCCCACCGCATCACGGCCTTGATCACGCCCGGCCCGTCCCGCGCAGGACACACCGAGACCGCCACGTGGAGCGTGCGCCTCACCAGGGCGCCTCCAGCGCGGCCGCGGCCAGGAGGCACCCGATGAGAAGGAGGACCTTCAACCGGACGGCCTGGCGGTCATCCCAGAAGCGCGCCCAGGTGCGCTCTGGAACCGCGGCCAGCATCATGACAGCCCCCCGGCCGGATAGCGCCGCAGCAGGCCGACCACCTTGCCCAGTATCTCGAACTCACCACGGATGGGCGCGTAGGCCGGGTTTTCCGGCCGCAGGTAGGGCCTGCCTTCCTCCACGGCCAACCGCTTGACGGTGGCCTCATCGTCCTGCAGCGCAACGACCACCTCTCCGGCGTTGGCAGTGGCCTGGCACCGCACGATCACCAGGTCGCCGTCGAAGATCCCTGCGCCGATCATGCTGTCTCCCCGCACCGTGAGAAGGAAGCTCTCGTCGCTCCACCCGACGAAACGCCTGGGAATCGGGATCATCTCCTCGACGTGCTGCTCGGCCAGCACCGGCATGCCCGCGGACACGCGCCCAACCAGGGGTAGCAGCACGGCCCCCTCCCCTTCCTTCAGCGGCGTGCGGTCGGTGATCTCCAGCACCCGCATCCGGTCGCCATCGCGGCGCAGGAACCCCTTGCGGGCCAGGGCTGCAAGGTGCTGGTGGACTGTTGAAGGGGACCTCATCCCGAGAGCATGGCCGATCTCACGTACCGAGGGCACGATGCCGGTTCGGCGAATGCTGGTCGCCACGTGGCGGAGGATCTCATGCTGCCTGGGGGTCAGGGGCTTGGTCATGCGTCACCTCCACCCCAACCATAACGAACACTTGTTCGCGTGGCAACCCGGGGAAGAAACGAACAAATGTACGGTGGTCCGGTGTGGGGCGATCTGGCGGCCCTGGCTTGTCCGGACGCGCGATTGCTAGCCCGGACGGGTCAGGAGGCCGGCCAGGAGCGCCGGGTCCAGGTTGCCGCCGCTGACCACGGCCACGGCAGGACGGTGCTTAACCAGGCCTGACAGCAGCGCCGCCACGGAAATGGCGCCTGACGGCTCGACGGCCAGGTGCGCCTCAACGCAGAGGCGGCGGACCGTATCCAGGATGGCAGCGTCGTCCACGGCCACGAACTCATCTACCGCCCGGCAGGTGGCCTCCCAGGTCAGTCCGCCGGGCTTCTGCCCGCGCAGGCCGTCGGCGATAGTGTCCACCGACGGCACCGAGACCCGCTTGCCGGCGGCCCGCGACGCCGCGAACCTTGCCACGTTGAGCGGCTCGACCCCTATGACCCACACCTGTGGCCGCAGCGCCTTGATCGCCAGCGCCACGCCGGAGAGCAGCCCGCCGCCGCTGGCCGGCGCCGCGACCGCCGCCAGGTCCGGGACCTGTTCCAGGATCTCAAGCCCGCACGTCCCCTGGCCGGCGATCACCAGGGTGTCGTCGAACGAGGGCACCATGTGGAGCCCCCGCTCCTGGGCCAGGCGCATCGCCATGTCGTACCGCTCCGACATGGTGGTTCCGCACCGGACAAGCTCGGCGCCGTATCCGGTGATCGCGCTGGCCTTGACCTGGGTCACCGTCTCGGGCACCACCACCACCGCGGGAATGCCCAGGCGCGCTGCCACATAGGCAATGGCCTGTCCGTGGTTGCCGGAGGAAGCGGTAACCACGCCCGACACCTTGCCCGCGATCGTGCTTAGGTGGTTCGCCGCTCCCCGTACCTTGAACGACCCGGTCGGCTGGAGGCTCTCCAGCTTCATGAAGATTCCCTGCCGCTCGTCCCATGGGTGCACCGGGGTGCGGCGCGCGTAGGGCGCGACGCGCGCGACCGCGTCGTGAATGTCTGCCAGTTCAGGCACGCGGCCGCCCGCGGGCGCGCTCACGAGCCTCTCCTCTCGGCCGCGGTGTACCGTAGGTTGAGCTTGCGGGCCGCGGACACCTCGTCGAGGCGCGTCACAACGGTGCGGTGGGGCGCGTTCCGCACCGTCTCGGCGTCGGTTGCGCACTCCCCGGCCACGCGGATCAGCGCGTCGGCGAACTCGTCCAGTGTCTGCCTGCTCTCGGTCTCGGTCGGTTCGATCATGATTGCCTCGTCCACGATCAGCGGGAAGTAGACCGTGGGCGCATGGAACCCGTAGTCGAGTAATCGCTTGGCCATCTCCAGCGTCCGGATCCCGTACTGCTCCTTCTGTCTCCGGCCACTCAGCACGAACTCGTGCATACACCTGCGGTCGTAGGGCAGATCGAAGTAGGGCCGCAGCAACGCCAGCAGGTAGTTGGCGTTGAGCACCGCTGCCTCGGAAACCTGTCGCAGCAGGGGCCCGTACGCCAGCAGGTAGGCGTATGTGCGCACGAAGATCCCAAAGTTGCCGTTGAAGGCGCGCACGCGGCCGATGGACTTGGGCCGGTCGCCGTCGAGGAGGAACCGGTCGCCCTCTCGCTCGACCGTCGGGGCCGGCAGGTACGGCTCGAGCAGGCGCTTCACCGCGACCGGCCCGGCGCCGGGGCCGCCGCCGCCGTGGGGCGTACCAAAGGTCTTGTGCACGTTCATGTGCATGACGTCGAACCCCTGGTCGCCAGGGCGCGTGATGCCCAGCATGGCGTTGAAGTTCGCGCCGTCGAGGTACATCAGCCCGCCGCACCCGTGCACTATCTCGGCCACCTCGCAGACGCCTTCCTCGAACAGCCCCAGGGTGTTGGGGTTGGTCAGCATGAGCGCCGCAACAGAGCCGTCGGCGGCGCGTCGCAGCGCGGCATGGTCAATGTTCCCGCGCTCATCGCTGCGCACGGTCACAACCTCGAACCCGCACATCGCCGCGGACGACGGGTTGGTGCCGTGCGCCGAGTCGGGCACGATCACGCGCGTGCGGTGCTCGCCGCGGTCCTCGAGGCACGCCCGGATCATCATCAGCGCGGTCATCTCTCCGTGCGCTCCTGCCGAGGGCTGAAAGGTGACACGGTCCATCCCGCTGATCTCGCAGAGCATCTGCTCGAGGCGCCAAAGAAGCTCGAGCGCGCCCTGCGCCAGCGGCGCGGGCGTGTTGGGGTGAAGCCGGGCAAACCCGCTCAAGCGGGCAGCATCCTCGTTTACCTTGGGGTTGTACTTCATCGTGCACGACCCAAGTGGATAGAAGCCCGTGTCAACGGCGTAGTTGCGCTGCGAGAGCCGCGTGTAGTGCCGCACCAGGTCGAGCTCGCTCACCTCGGGCAGGGCGGGCGGTGTGCTCCGGATATGCTCTTCTCCGACGATCGCCTCTAGCGGCACGTCGGGCACGTCCGGGGCAGGAGGGGCCGAGGCGATGCGTCCGGGCACGCTGCGTTCGAAGATCACCGGCATGGTCATCGCACGATCGCCTCCTTCACCGCTGCCACGAACGCGTCAATCTGCCCCCGGGTGCGCGCCTCGGTTACGCAGACGAGCCAGCCGTCCGGCAACTCCGGATACCAGGCTCCCAGCGCCAATCCTCCCAGGAACCCCTTCTCGCAGAGGCGCGCGTTGAGCTGCTCGGGCGGCAAGGGCGTCCTTACCACAAACTCGTTGAAGACAGGGGCGGCGAACGCTCTCCTGATGCCAGGAAGCGCGGTCAGTTGCTCCAGCGCGTAGTGCGCCCGGCGGGCGTTTGCCTCGGCGACGCGGCGCATTCCGTCAGGGCCCAGCGCGGCCATGTAGACCGCGGCCGCGAGCGCGTTTAGGGCCTCGTTGGTGCAGATGTTGCTGGTCGCCTTCTCGCGCCGGATGTGCTGCTCCTGTGTCTGAAGGGTGAGCACGAAGCCCCTGCGGCCGTCTCGGTCCGTGGTCATTCCCACCAGGCGGCCGGGCATGCGCCGGACAAATGCCTGGCGCGCCGCAAGCATCCCGAGATAGGGGCCGCCGTAGTTGAGGTGGTTGCCCAACGGCTGCCCTTCTCCGGCCACGATGTCGGCGCCGTATTCGCCGGGCGGCCGCAGCAGGCCTAGACTGATCGGCTCGGCCACGGCAGCGACCATCAGCGCCCCGGCCGCGTGCGCCATCTCCGCTAAGGCGGAACCATGCTCGATGCACCCGAAGGCGTTGGGTGACTGCACGATGACGGCCGCGACCTCCGGCCCTGTTGCCGCGCGGATATCCTCAACGGGAGTCATGCCGTCGCGGTGGGGAACTTCGACCACATCAATTCCCAGGTGGCGCGTGTACGTGCGCAGCACCTCCCGATAGTGGGGGTGCACCGCGCTCGAGACCACCACCCGGTTGCGCCCGGTCAGGTCGCGCGACATCACCGCCGCCTCCCCGAGCGCGCTGGCGCCGTCGTACATCGAGGCGTTTGCCACATCCATGCCGGTCAGTTCGCAGAGCATCGTCTGGTACTCGTAGGCCGCCTGCAGCTCGCCCTGCATGACCTCGGCCTGATACGGGGTGTAGGCCGTCACGAACTCGGCCCGGCCTGCCAGGTGCCAGACCACGCTGGGAATCTCGTGGTCGTAGGCCCCGGCGCCCAAGAAGCCGACCAGGCGGTCTGCGTGGGCGTTCCTCTCCGCGAGTTCCACCAGGTGGGCAAACAACTCGCCCTCCGGTAGGGCCGGCGGAAGGTCCAGCGGCCGCTTCAACCGGACGGCCGACGGGATCTCCGAGAACAGATCCCCTACGCTCGCAACGCCGGCGACCCGAAGCATCTCCTCGATTTCGGCTCCGGTGTGGGGCAGGTATCTGTGCGGGCGCCATCCAGGGGCGGGCTTCATGTCTGCTCGGCCCCCACCAGCGCCTCGTATGCTTCGGCGTCCAGGAGATGGTTCCACTCCTCTGGAACGGACATTGCGATCACGACCATCCAGGCCTCCCCGTGCGGGTCCTGGTTGATGGTCTCGGGACGCTCGACTACCGCCTGATTGATCTCCACGACGCTGCCGGAGACCGGCGCGTAGAGATCACTGGCCGCCTTCACGGACTCGATCGCCCCAAACGCCTGCCCGGCGCGCACTTCGGCGCCTGCCTTGGGTAGCTCAACAAACACCACGTCGCTGAGCCGTTCTGCGGCGAATGAGGTTATGCCGATGCGGACCCTGCCGTTCTCCTTCTGGGCCCACTCGTGATCGCGCGAGTACCTTCGGTCGGTCGGGAACATGCCTCACCTCTCGGTTGGATCTTCTGTTGGTCCCTGTGCGCGCCTATAGAATGGGAGCTTGACCACTCGGGCCGGGACGGGTGCGCCGCGAACCTCGATCTGGAGGCCGACCCCTGGCGCGGACGTCCCCCTTGGCACATAACCCATGCCGATCGGGCGGCGGAGCGAGGGAGAGAACGTTCCGCTGGTGACGGTGCCGGCGCGTTCCCCTGCTACGAAGATTGCGCAACCGTGCCGCGGAATGGCCCGTCCATCCGCCTCGAATCCGACCAGGCGCCTTGCCACGCCCTCCCGTCGCTGCTGCTCCAGTGCCGGCCTGCCTATGAACTCCTCCTTGTCGAACTTCACCGTCCAGGCCAGGGGGGCCTCCAGCGGAGAGGTCGTCTCGTCAATGTCCTGCCCGTAGAGCATCATCCCTGCTTCGAGGCGGAGCGTGTCGCGGGCGCCCAGGCCGACCGGAACCAACCCGTGCGGCCGGCCGGCTTCGGTCAGCGCTTCCCAAACCCGGGGCGCGGCGTCCCAGCGCGAGGCGATCTCGAACCCGTCTTCGCCGGTGTACCCTGTGCGGGTGACCGCCACCGGAACCCCGCCCACGTGGACCCCTTCGAGGCGATGAAACGGCGGCAGCGCGGCCAGCCCGGTTCCGGACGCGGCCGAGAGCACCGCCTCGGCCATCGGGCCCTGCAGGGCCAACAGTGCCACCCCATCGGACAGATCCCGCACAACCGCAGGCGCGGCGTGCTCCTGGATCCAAGACAGGTCATTGGCGTGGGTGCCGGCGTTCACGATGAGGAGGTACTCCTGGTCGGCCGTGCGGAAAAGGGTGAGGTCATCAATCACGCCGCCTGCCGGGTTGCACATCGGGGTGTACAGCCCCTGGCCGACTGCCAGGCGCCGGGCATCGTTGGTGATCAGTCGCTGCACCGCCTCAAGTGCACGGGGCCCCTCGATGAGGACCTCGCCCATGTGCGAAACATCGAAGAGCCCGACGCGCGTGCGCACCGCCAGGTGCTCTTCCACCAGTCCCGCATACTGCACGGGCATCTCCCACCCGGCGAACGCCACCATCCGGCCGCCAGCGGCCCGGTGGGCCTCGTAGAGCGGTGTGCGGCGCAGGGCCGCGCCATCCGTCACTTCTGCCGCCCCTCCGAGAGAAGCGCAACCACCTCGGCGTCGTCCACCTGGGTGAAGTCCTCGTAGAACTGCCCGACCGCCTGAAAGAACTCGGGCGCGCTCAAGCAGACCACCTCGTCCGCCTCCCTGGCCATGCGGGCGACCGACTCGGACGGCGCAACCGGCACGGCCGCCACCAGGTGGGCCGGGCCCATGGCGCGCACCGCTCGCAGCGCCGCTATGAGGGTGGCGCCGGTTGCGATGCCGTCGTCGAGAACGATGACGGTCCTGCCAGCCAGGGAAGGAAGCGGCCGACCTCCGCGATACGCCTTGACGCGCCGGGCGATCTCCGCGCGCTGGGCCTCGGTCTCCTGCTCCAGGTAGGCCGCGCTCACGCCGTGCGACATCTCGTCCAGCACCGCCGCACCGCCTTCGGCCACCGCGCCGATCGCGAGCTCGGGGTTGTAGGGTGCGCGCAGCTTGCGCGGGACGATCACTTCAAGCGGGGCGCCCAGGCGTTCGGCAACCTCCCGGCCCACCACCACGCCGCCTCGCGGCACCGCGAGCACCACCGGGTCCTGGTCCCGCAGGTGGTCGAGGGCCGCGGCTAGGTGGCGGCCTGCGTCTCGCCTGTCGGTAAAGACCATGACGGCCGCGCGCCTATGCCTCGCCGATGGCGCGCTGCTCTTCCTCCGATAGGGTATAGGTAGACCGTCCTCCGGTCACGGGCTTGGCATACGCGCGCGCCCCGTCGCGGTCGTTGAGCACGCTCAAGACGACGCCGTCCCGGCGTGCGTCCATCAACGCCAGACTAAAGCTCAGGTGTCCACCAAGCTCATTGAACGCATCGTACCTTACCAGGCCGGTGTGCTGGAGACTGCGCTGGGCCTGCTCGCCGAGACGGTCCACCCGGCCCCCCAGGTGTTCGATCTGCCGCGACGCGGCCTCCACATCGCGGCGGAGCGCCGCCACCCGCTCCAGGAACGCGGGGTCGCCGCTCGCGGCGGCAATCTGCCGCGAAAGCCGTCGGAGCCGCAGCGCCACGGCTACGACCGCGAGCACCAACGCTCCGGTGGCAAGAAGCACGTACGGAATCAAGGGGTCTGAACTCAATGGCATCGTAGGGTTTCGCCTCCAGGATCGGGACTGTCTTCTTCCACGCCGTCCGGCCTACCTCCTGTTGCCCTCTTCGCTACCCTCTAAGGCGCCTGCGGTGCCGCGG
The DNA here is from genome assembly GCA_020724185.1 of Candidatus Nitrosymbiomonas sp. Taxonomy (GTDB): domain Bacteria; phylum Sysuimicrobiota; class Sysuimicrobiia; order Sysuimicrobiales; family Humicultoraceae; genus VGFA01. The sequence goes on from DYHL01000044.1 coordinate 9,712, forward strand.
GCCCGCTCACTGGAATCCCACGGCGCGCGCCAGAACCTTCAAGTAGGGCAACGCGGCCGTCAGCAGGACTGAGACCACCAGCGCCGGCAACAGGCTCCCAACGCGGACTTTGCGGATCCGTAATATTCCGAGGCCCAGGCCGATGATCAGGGCGCCGCCGGTGGCGGTGAGCTCGCGCGTCATCTCTTGCGTCATGACCCCGTGCACCGCGCCCGCGGCCAGCGTCAGCGCGCCCTGGTAGATCAGCACCGTGCCCGCCGACAACAGCACGCCAGCGCCCAGCGCCGCGCCGATGGCGACCGCGGAGATGCCGTCCAGGAGCGACTTCGTGTAGAGCAGCACGGGCGTCTGCCCCAACCCATCCTGGATCGCGCCGAGCACGGTCATGGGCCCGACGCAGAACAGGAGACTGCTCGTGACGAACGCCGCGGCCACGGTGCTCTCCTGTGCCTGCGCGCCGTACAGCCGCTCGGACCAGCGGCCCAGCGCCTCGATGCCCTCCTCGATGTGGAGCGCCTCTCCGATGAGTCCTCCCAACACGAGGCTCACTATGATGCCGAGCACGTTGGCCGTCTGCAGCGCCATCTGAAACCCGATCAGCAGGGTGGCCAGGCCAATGCCCGCCATCACCGTCTCACGCGACAGTTCGGGAAACCGGTGGCGCAGCGCTACCCCTGCCAGGCCTCCGGCGGTGACGGCTATCGCGTTGACTATCGTGCCTTCCACGTTAGCCCTGCTCCCCGGCCAGACCCAGCTCGGAGGCGACCTCGCGCATCGCTGCGATCACCAGCGTGGTGTGCTCCTCGAACGGCACGCCCAGCGTCTCCGCGGCGCGCAGCATCTCGTCCCGGTCCACCGCGCGGGCGAAGGCCTTGTCCTTCATCTTCTTCCGGACGGACGTGGCGTCCACGTCGGCGATGCTGCGCGAGGGCCGGACAAGCGCCACCGCTACGATGAACCCGGTCAGTTCGTCGCAGGCATGGAGGGCCTGTTCCATCCGCGACTGCCTGGACACCCCGGTGTAGTCGGCGTGGGATAGGACCGCCCGGCAGACGACCTCGGGGTATCCTGCGGCCCGCAGGTGTTCGACTCCCCGGACGGGGTGCCCGGCCTCTTGGGAGGGAAACCGCTCGTAGTCCATGTCGTGAAGGAGCCCCACCAGGCCCCAGAGGTCCTCGTCCTCGCCGAACTTCCTGGCGTAGGAGCGCATCGCAGCCTCCACGGCAAGCATGTGCTTCCTTAGATTCGGCGTGGGCGTCCACTCGCACAGAAGGGCCCAGGCCTCCTCGCGCGCAGGCCGGGGCATGGGGTTCTCCGTCATCGGGGCCCTCCTCCTTGTCGCGTCAACGCGTCCAGGAGCCGCTCCAGGTCTGCGGGCGTGTAGAAGGCGATCCTGATCTCACCGGAGCCATGCCGACGCAGGTGCAATCGCACCTGCGTCCCCAACACGTCTTGTAGTTTTTGTTCTATAATACTTATCTCTCTTGCGTCCTGCTGTCTTCGTTTCGGTATTCCACGTGAAATAGTGCGGGCGCGCGCCCTGGCTTCTGTCTCCCTGACCGAGAGACCCTTCGCTTCCACTTCCTTCCAGACGGACAGGAGGCGGTGCGGGTCCTCTATTGCCAGCAGGGCCCGGGCATGCCCCTCGGTGATCCGGCCTGCCGCGAGCGAGGCCTGAACCTCCGGCGGAAGGGCCAGGAGGCGCAGGGTGTTGGCAACCGACGGCTGGCTCCTGCCCACCCGGCGGGCCACGGCCTCCTGCGTGAGGTGGAACTCGTCCTGCAGGCGCCGGTAAGCCGTGGCGCGCTCTATTGGGTTGAGGTCCTCGCGCTGCAGGTTCTCGACCAGCGATACCTCCAGGGCGCCCCGGTCGTCAAGGTGCCGCACCAGGGCAGGCACCGTTCTCAGCCCGGCAGTCGCGGCGGCCCGCCACCTGCGCTCTCCGGCGATCAACTCGTAGCCATCGGGCATCGGCCGCACCAGCACTGGCTGCAGCACGCCGTGCTCCCGGATGGATGCCTCCAGTTCTGCCAGGGGCTCCTGGTCAAACCCCACGCGGGGCTGAAGCCGGTTAGGACGGATCCTTTCGATGGGCAACTCAACCGCCCCGACCGACGCCCCTGGTCCGGCCCCGGGGATCAGGGCGCCCAGGCCGCGGCCGAGCGCCTTCCTGGGGGGTTGGCCGGGGGAGCGGGTGGGGTCAGGGGGTTGTCGCATGGTGTCCGCCACGCTGTATCACCTCCTGGCAAAGCGCCCGATATGCCTGGGCGCCGCGCGAGCCCGGGTCGTACAGGGTGATCGGCTTGCCGTGGCTGGGCGCCTCGGCCAGCCGCACGCTGCGCGGGATGACGCTCTGATAGACGCGCTCGCCGAAGAACCGCCGGACCTCGCCGGCAACCTGTTCGGAGAGGTTGGTCCGCGAGTCGTACATCGTCAACAGCACGCCGCTAATCTCGAGGCCCTGGTTCAGGTGCCGCTGCACCAGCTCGATCGAGTTGAGAAGTTGCTTCAGCCCTTCCAGCGCGTAGTACTCGCATTGAATCGGGATGAGGGCCTCGGTGGCCGCAGTAAGCGCGTTGACCGTCAGCAGTCCCATCGCCGGCGGACAGTCCAACAGGACGAGCGGGTAGTCCACCAGAGCCAGGGCGCTCCGGAGCCGGGACTCCGGTCCGTGCGTGCCCGCCAGCTCGACCTCGATCCCGGCCAGGTGGATGCTGCTGGGAGCGACGAACAGTCCGGGAACCTCCGCGGCCACAACCATGTCCTCCAGGGCCGCGCCGTTCATCAGCACGTCGTACGTGGAGACGGCCTGGGAGTCCCTCTCGATGCCCAGGCCGCTGGTGGCGTTGGCCTGGGGGTCCAGGTCCACCAGCAGCGTCCGAAGGCCTTCGGCCGCCAGGCACGCGCCCAGGTTGACGGCTGTCGTGGACTTGCCGACGCCGCCCTTCTGGTTGACTATCGCTATGATCCGTCGCACGGCCCCTCTGGTGGACGGTTCAACGCCGCGGCCGGTCCTTCCCCCTTGCGCGGCAGGTCGGTGCCCAGGCGGCGGCCGCTGCGTGGGAACTCTGGTGGCGTAGGGCGCTGCTTGCGCAGCACCAGGGCCGCGCGTTGCCGGTCGGTGGTGGGGAGGGTGCGGAGCGCGCAGGACACGACGGCCCCGCCGAGCGCCTCCAGGAGCCGCCCGTCTGCGGTGACCTCCTCTGTGACCTTTGGGCCTCTCAGGAGGACGGCCGCGCCTCCGAGTTCCACCAGCGGGAGGCAGAGCTCGCAGGTCGCGCCCAACGGAGCGGCCGCGCGGGAGACGGCCAGGCTAAATGACTCTCGGAACCCCGCCTCGTGGCCGAGCACCTCTGCCCGCGCCCACCGGATCTCCACGTCCGGAAGATCGAGCGCACCGCGGAGGTACTCGAGGAAGGCCACGCGCCGCCGGGAGGCCTCTACCAGCACAACGCGCAGGTCCGGCCGAACGATCTTCATCGGAACGCCGGGGAACCCTGCGCCCGACCCCACGTCCACGACCCTGCAGCCGGGCGGCACGGCACAGGCGACCAACGGGAGCAGCGAGTCGAGGAAGTGGAGGCCCTCCACCTGGTCCGCGCTGGCGGCCGCGGTCAGGTTCAGCCGCTCGTTCCAGGAGAGCACCTCCTGTAGCAAGCGCTCGAACCGGTCAAGGGCGTCGGGGGACAGCGTGATGCCGAGCAGTGCGGCGCCTGACTGCAGGCGGGTGAGCGGCAGGGTCACTCCTCCGGGGTAGGGGGAGACTCCTCCCCGGGGCGCAGCAATACCACGACGTGACGTGTGTCGTCTTCCCCGCTGCTGCTCGTCGTGACCCTGACATCGTCCTTGAGCGCGAGGTGGGCAGACCTCCGGTCCCGGGCACTCATCGGCTCCAGGGCGATAGGCGCGCCTTCCCCGACGACGCGTTCGGCTGCCTGGAGGGCCGCTTCCTGTACTGCCCTCTCCCGGCGCGCCCGGTATCCCATGGCGTCTACAACCACCGGCCCCCTGCGCCCGAGCCGCCGCTGCAGGTGAAGGCCAGCCGCCATCTCCAGCGCGTCCAGCACGCGGCCGTCCCGGCCGACCAACCCGGACAGGTCGCGGCCCTGCAGGACCGCGGTGAGACCCTCAGCGGTCTCCTCAACCTTGACGGTCGCAGGGTACCCCATGAGCCGGACGATCTCCGTGGTCAGCGAGCCAAGGGTATCGGCGGCGCCGGGCCGCACGGTAAGCCTGATGCGCGCCTCTC
>DYHL01000045.1:0-1422 GCA_020724185.1 Candidatus Nitrosymbiomonas sp.
CCCACGCCAGGGCTCCGCGTCCTGCCCACGCCACAACCTTCGCCTGTGGCCTCGCCGGGCCTGGCACGCCGCACCCGGGTGCAGGTCGTCGTCCCAGAAGGCGGAATGCAGGAGGTCAGGATCGTGGTCATAGACGAGTTAGGCGTGCGCACCGTCTATCAGGCGCCGCACTCGCCTGGGGACCGGGTTGACCAGACCGTGCGCAGCCAGGGATACACAATCATCCAGGTCTACGTGGACGGCCGCTTGGTCCAGGAGATCCGGCCGTGACCGCCTCCAGGCCGACGGCCCACCAGGGGCAGGTGCGCATCGCCGCGAGCATCCTGAGCGCCGATCTGGCCCACCTCGCGGAGGCCGTAGCTGCGGCCGAGCGGGGCGGCGCCGACATGATCCACGTGGACGTCATGGACGGCTGCTTTGTCCCGCCGATCACCATGGGTCCCATGATCGTGGAGGCGCTGCGCCGGGTCACCACCCTGCCGTTGGGCGTCCACCTGATGGTCTGCCAGCCCGAGCGCCACCTGGAGGCGTTCGCCCGCGCCGGCGCCTCCAGCCTGGCCGTGCATCCCGAGGCAACGGCACACCCGTACCGCGCGCTTTCCCAGATTCGGGACCTGGGCGTCCATGCCGGGATCGCGCTCAACCCTGGCACCCCGGCGGAGGCCTGCGCCGAGTTGAGGGACGTGCTGGATTTCGTGGTCGTGATGAGCGTGAACCCGGGCTACGCCGGTCAGGCCTTCCTGGCGGGCGTCCTGCCCAAGATCGGGCGGTTGAGGGCGCTCCTTGCCGGCTGGTCCGGCTGGGTAGGCATTGACGGGGGCATATCGCCCCAGACCGCGGGCCCTGCCGTCGCAGCAGGCGCGGACGTGCTCATTGCCGCCTCGGCGATCTTCGACGCTCCGGAGGGGATCGAGATGGCCGTAGCCGCCCTGCGGGCAGCCGCCCGGCCGTGAGCGTGCTCCACCTTACCCATCCCACCTGTGCGCAGCACCTCACCGGCGCAGGGCACCCCGAGAGGCCGGAACGCCTCCTGGCCATCTACAAGGCGATCGGAGAAAGCGGGCTGGCCGATCTGGTGGAGACCTCCGCGTTCCCGCCGGTTGATCGGGACATCCTGATCTCGGTTCACTCGGCCGCGTACGTTGCCGAGGTGGAGGCGATGGCGCAGCGTGGGGGTGGGTGGCTCGATCAAGACACCCGCGTCGGCGCTGACTCGGCGACCGCCGCCGCCCACGCGGCCGGCGCCGCGCAGCGAGCGGCCGAGGCGCTGTGCGAGGGGGAGGCAAACCGCGCCTTCGTGACCGTTCGTCCTCCCGGGCATCATGCGCTGCCGGAGCAGGGGATGGGGTTCTGTCTGTTCAACAACGCCGCGGTCGCCGCGGCCGCAGCGCACGCGGACCTCTATGCCGTCCCTTATCTTCA
>DYHL01000045.1:1432-10710 GCA_020724185.1 Candidatus Nitrosymbiomonas sp.
GGGCAAGAAACGCGTAATGGTCATTGATTGGGACGTCCATCACGGCAACGGAACGCAGGCCATCTTCTGGCGCGACCCAGGAGTGCTGTTCGTCTCCCTTCACCAGGAGTACTGGTATCCAGGCACCGGCGCCCTGGGCGACATCGGGGAGGGTCTTGGAGAGGGGTTCACCGTGAACTTGCCGCTTCCGGCCGAGACCGGGGACGGTGGGTACGAGGAGGCCTTCACCGAGGTGGTGCTTCCGCTTGCCTCGGCCTACGCCCCGGACCTCCTGATCGTCTCGGCAGGGTACGATGCCCACTACGCTGATCCGCTGGGCGGCATGGTTCTAACGGCCAGGGGGTTCGGCCGCCTTTCCCGGCTCCTCGATGATGCGGCCCGGGCATCTGGTGCGCCCCTGCTTGTCACGCTGGAGGGCGGCTACGACCTGGCGGCGCTGGGAGCTTCCTGCGTGGCGACGCTGGAAGCGCTGGTCGGTCGTGCGGCCTGGGGCATCCCGGACGAGGAGCCGCCGCCAGAGGCCTCGCCCGCTGCGATCCGCCCGCGGCTGCGCGCGGCGCGGAGCCAGATCCTGGGCTTCTGGCGGATCTAGGGCGGGAGGAAACCCCGCTATTGCGGCGAAGACGGAATGGTATGCCCGGAGGAATGTCCGGGATGGAGTATGTGTGAGAGGGCGTGGCAGGCATGAGCGAAGATGTCATGGTGTACGGCGATCAGGCTCCTGGGAACGATGCTGTAGATCTGGGGAATGCGGTCCCCAGGCTCCAGGAGCGGCAGATCGTGCGGGGAACGGTCGTACGCGTTGATACCGAAGGTGTTCTGGTTGACGTGGGCGCCAAGTCCGAGGGGTTGATTCCCCCGAAGGAGATGACCCGTCGGGGCGAAGAGGTGGACGCGGTCTCGGTTGGCGACCAGATCAACGTGATGGTGATGCGCGTGGAGGGCGAGGAAGGCAGCATCATCCTCAGCAAGAAGCGGGCCGACTTCGTCCATGCCTGGGATCGGATCGCCCAGATGCAGGAGTCGGGCGCGGTGCTGCACGCGATGGTCGTTGACAAGGTCAAGGGCGGGCTCGTCGTAGACCTGGGCGTGCGCGGTTTCGTGCCCGGCTCGCACGTGGACCTCTCCCAGGCAAAGGGTCGGCGCTTTGAAGCGTTTGTGGGCCAGGCGATTCCCCTCAAGGTGATCGAGGTGGACCGCGGCAAAGGCAGGGTAATCCTGTCTCACCGGTTGGCCGTGGAGGAAGACCGCAAGTCGCGGCGCGGGGAGGTGCTGGGCAGTCTGACGGAAGGCACAATCGTTGAGGGCACGGTGAAGCGCATCACCGACTTCGGAGCGTTCGTGGACCTCGGTGGCGTGGACGGTCTTCTGCCGATCAGCGAGATGGCCTGGACCTACATCCGGCATCCTTCCGAGGTGGTTCGCCGCAACCAGCACCTGCGCGTGCAGGTGCTGCGGGTAGACCGGGAGAGCGGCAAGATCTCCCTGGGCCTCAAGCAGATTCTGGATGATCCCTGGGCCGAGGTATCCGAACGGCATCACGCCGGAGAGATCGTGAAGGGCAAGGTGGTGCGCATAGTGCCGTCCGGCGCGTTTGTGCGTCTCCGCGATCTCGACGCCTTCCTCCCGATCGCTGAGCTGGCGGAACGGCGCGTCGGCAAGGTGGAGGACGTGGTTGAGGTCGGCCAGATGATCGAGGCCATGATCACCGAGATACGGCCCGAGGAGCGCCGGATGCTACTCAGCCTTCGGCGTCTGGCCCGGGAGGCCGAGCGCAAGCGCGTGAAGGACTACATGCGGGTGCAGGAAGAGGAGGGGCGCATCACCATAGGCGACGCGGTCGGCGACGCCATGGGCGCCCTGCTCCGGCAGGCCGCGGAAGCCAGGGCAGAGCAACCGGAGCCCGAAGTGGCGCTGGTTGAGGAAGCCGGCCCGGTCGAGCCCGCGGCGGAGTCCGAGCCGAACTCCGAGCACACGGAGTAGCGGCTTGCCCGGCGGCGCTCTCGCCACTACAATGGGAGCGCAGCGGGGAGTGGCGCAGCTTGGTTAGCGCGCAGCGTTCGGGACGCTGAGGCCGGGGGTTCAAATCCCCCCTCCCCGACCAGACAACCGAGGACCGTGGATGCGCGGGGCGGCGCACGAGCGTCGCCCTGTCGCGTTATCGGCGATGCGTACGGCCCGGACCAACGATCGGCCCGGACCGAAGGAGAACGGTGTGACGTCGCGAACGATGAATGGACTGGCCGGCCCGGGCGTCCGGCGTTCTCGCAACGAGTGGAGGTGGAACATCGAGCGGATGCCCAGCAGGGGCGATGCCGTGCGCGTGGGGGTCTTCTCCGATTCCTACCTCCCGCGGATCAGCGGCGTCGTCCGCTCGATTGAGGCCCTGGTGGCAGAGCTCCGGCGCCAGGGACACCAGGCCGCGATCTTCGCGCCTGCATATCCGGGCTACAGGGACGCCGACCCCGATGTGGTTAGGTTCCCTTCGGTTCGCGCGCCAGGGATCCCTGACTTCCCGCTTGCCATCCCGGTGGCCCGGCGCTTCACGGCCGACCTGCGCGCCCGGTGTCTCTCCGTGATCCATACCCACTCGCCGTTCCTCATGGGGACCGCGGGCCGCTACGCGGCTTCCCGCCTCGGGCTGCCGCTGGTCTTCACGCACCACACGATGTACTCGGAGTATGTGCACTACGTCCCGATCGTGTCCCAGCGGTTCTCCCGCGAGGTGGTCACGCGGTACACGATAAGGTACTGCAACCGCTGCTCGCTGGTTGTCGCACCCTCCCACGCGGTGCGGAACTGGCTGCTGGCCCGCGGCGTCACCGCCCGGGTGGAGGTTCTCCCGACCGCGGGGTTCGACCTGGATCGGTTCGATCGCCTGAACCCGGGCTGGGTCAGGCCCCGGCTTGGGATTCCCGCGGGCGCGCCCCTGGTCATCACGGTTGGCCGCCTGGCGCGGGAGAAGCGCTTTGACGTGCTGCTGGCGGCCTTTGCCATGGCGGCGCAGGGGACGCCGGCCCGCTTGCTGGTCGTGGGCGGCGGCCCGGAGGCGGCGGTCCTCCGGCGCGCCGCCGCGGAGCGGGGTGTAGCCGGGCAGGTGATATTCACCGGCCCGCTGGATCACGACCGGGTCCTCGACTGCTACGCGGCCGCCGACCTCTTTGCCTTCTCGTCGCCCACGGAGACGCAGGGGCTTGTCGTGGTGGAGGCAATGGCGGCCGGCCTTCCAGTGGCGGCAGTGGGCGCGGGAGGGGTATCCGAGGTTGTCAGCGACGGGCTGACCGGGCTCCTGACCGGCCTGGACCCCGAGGCGCTGGGGGGAGCGATTCGCCGGATTCTCGATGACGAGGCGCTACGGCGCCGGCTGGCCGCCGCCGGCCGGACCGCGGCCCGAGCCTACGCCATCGAGGCCATAACCGAGCGGTTGGTTGGACTGTATCATCAAGTGGCAATGGCTACACCTGTCGTCGCAGCGCCCGATTGAACTCTCGCCGCCATTGGCGGCGGTCGGACCACGGGCGGGCCGCGCAGGCGGCCCGAGTCGAGGAGGAGACGGAGCGTGCAGCTTCGGAGGCTGGAGCTCGTAGGATTCAAGACGTTCGTGAACCGCACGGAACTCGAGTTCCATCCCGGAATCACCGCGATAGTGGGCCCCAACGGGAGCGGCAAGAGCAACATCATGGACAGCATCCGCTGGGCGCTGGGAGAGACCAACGCCCGCCTGCTTCGCGGCGCCCGGATGGAGGACATCATCTTTGCCGGAACCGCCTCCCGCCGGCCCCACAGCCTGGCCAGAGTCTCGCTCACCCTGGAAAACGGCGCCGGCGATCTTCCTCTAGAGTTCAACGAGGTTACCGTATCGCGCACCGTGACGCGGGGAGGCGAGGGAGAGTACGCCATAAACGGCGTGGACTGTCGCCTGCGCGACATCCAGATGCTGTTCCTCGGCACCGGGCTGGGCGGCCGTTCGTACGCGCTGATCGGACAGGGTGAGGTGGACGCGGTCCTGCGCGCCACGCCGCTCGAGCGCCGGCAGTGGTTGGAGGAGGCCGCGGGTCTGGCAAGGCAGAAGCGCCAGCGCACCGAGGCCGAGCGTCGGCTGGGTTATGCGCAGGCCCATCTCGATCGGGCTGGCGATCTGCTCTCCGAGCTGGAAGCGCAGCAGCAGGCGCTGGCAGCGCAGGCCGAGGCCGCGGCCCAGTACCGCGCGTACAGCGAGGAGTTGCGCGACCTGGAACTGGCACTGTACGCGGATGAAGCGCGCCGCCTGCTGGGAACCGCGCGCCGCCTGGCCTCCCAGCTTTCGGTTGAAAGGGAACAGGCCGCCGGCGCCGCAGCCCGGGTGGACGCCGCGGCAGCCGCCGTTGCGGAGGTCGAAGCACAGGTTGCCTCCCTGACCGCCCAGTGGGAGGAGGGCCAGCAAGCGCTCCTGGGCGGCGCCGAGGAGCTGGCGGTCCGCGCGGCCGAGGTTCAGCACGCCGAGCGGCGGCTCGAGGCGCTGCGCGCGCACCACCAGCACCTGATGGACGAGACCGGCCGCCTGCTGGAAGAGCAGGCGCGCGTGGCGGCAGACGCTGAGGTGCTGCGCCTGAAAGCCGCCGTGGTTGAGGACCAGCGGGACGCGCTGCGGCGCGAGCTGTCGGATGCCGCTGCCGGCCTCTCCGATGCCGCGGCCGCGGCAGAAGAGGCAGAGGCCCGCCTGGCCCTGGCCCGCCCTGAGGCAGGAGGCGTTGCGCGCACACTGGCCCAGGCGCGCAGCGATCTGGCCGCGCTCTGCGCAAGGGCCGACGTGCTGGGCCAGTCGGTGGCGGCTACCGAGAAGAGGGCTGGAGCCGTTCGCGAGGCCGCGGCGCGGACCTCGCGCGATCTCGAGTCTTCGCATCAGGCCTGCGCCGAGGCCCGACAGACCCTGGAGGAGGCGGAGGAAGCGCTGGCGTCCGCCGCGCGAACGGCCGACGAGTGCCGTCGCGGCCTCGATGCCTCCACGGAGCGGCTGCGGGCCGCCGAGATGGAAGAACACGGGCTCCACGCCCGCCTGACCTCCATGGAAGAGGCGCACGCCCAGTTCGCCGGCTTCGAGGAGGGCGTGCGCAGCGTGCTGCTGGCTGCCCGCGCCGACCCCGGCCGGTTCCCGGAGCTCGTGGGCGCGGTGGCCGACCTGCTGGAGGTGCCGGGTGCGTACCAACCCGCGGTTGCCGCGGCCCTGGGTAGCCGGCTCCACTGCCTGGTCGTGGAGAGCAGGGCGGGGATCCAGGCAATTCACTGGTTTATTGAGGCAGAAGGGAATGGAGGAGCCACCGTCCTGGCCCTGGACTCGGTGCGTGCCAGGCACCCTTCGGCGCCCGTCCCGGCGGACCGGACCTATGTGCGCGCGGCCGACGTTGTGGTCTCCGGCGCGGCGATGCAGCCTGTCATGGACGCCCTGCTGGGCGACGTGGCGATCGTTGCCGATCTGGAATCCGCCTGGGAGCTCTTCGCGTCGGGCTTCCCTGGCCGAATCGTCACCCAGGACGGCATGCTGCTCTCCCCCAACGGTGTGCTGTCCCTGCGCGGGCGTCGCGGTCGCGACCCGATGCCGCTGGGGCGCAACCAGGCGCTGGCCGCACTGCGGGCTGGCGCCAAAGAGGCCTCATCGCGCCGGGAGAGCGCCCAGATGCAGCATTCGGCCGCATCCGAGCAGGCGGCGGCCGCCGAGGTCGCGCTTCTCTCATCCAGGGCCGATCGCGGCGCCGCGGCCGCAGCCCTGACCGAGCGCACGCAGCGTCTGGTTCAACTGGAAGCGGAGGCCGCCCGCATCGCCGGGGACGAGGCAGTGCTCGCGGCGGAGGCGGAGTCGCGCCTGACGGAGCTTGCGGGCAGGCGGGCAGAGGTGGACCGCCTCACCGCCGATGTTCGGCGCCTCGAGGAAGAGGCCGGGCATCTGGAGACCCGCCTTGTGGAACTCGATCAAGAGGCAAGGCGGCTGGGCGGTGCACGGGACGCAGCGGCGCAGGCGGTGGCCGCGTGTCAGGTCGCCATGGCGCAGGTGGACGGTAACCTGGAGGCCCTGCGCGGACGGCTGCGCGATCGCGACGCCGCGATAGAGGAGCTCGAATCCCGCCGCGACGGCCTGACCCGCGACGCGGAGCGCATCCTTGCGGACCTGGATGCCGCGGCCGAGCGCCGGCGTGAGGCGGCCGCCATCCACGATGCGGTTCTCGCCGGGCAGGCCGCCGGGAAGGCCCGGCTTGAGCGCCTGGCCGCCGAGCGTACGGAGTTGCGCGGTGCCCTGGCTGTTCGAGAAGAAGAGCACCGGGCGGCCGGTGCGGCCGCCCGGGCCGCTGAGGCGGCGCTGCACCGCGCCGAACTGCGCTGTGCGCAGGCGGACGCCGAGCTGGCCGCGGCCGCGCAGCGTCTCGACGAGCAGTACGGCATCACCCTGGAAGAGGCCGCCTCCCGCCGCCTCGAGTCGTCGCGTGAGGAGGCCCGCCGCCGGCTGGACGATCTGCGGACCGCTCTGCGGGAACTGGGGTCCGTGAACCTGCGCGCGATCGAGGAGCACGCCGCCCTGACGGCGCGCCTGGAGGCACTGCGCGGCCGCACCCAGGACGTACGCGTCGCCGCGGACGCGCTGAGGTACTCGATTGCGCTGATCAACGCGGCGCTGCGCGTGCGGTTCGATCAGACTTTCGTCGAAGTGAATAGGGAGTTCGGCCGGCTCTTCCAGCAACTGTTCGACGGGGGGCAAGGTTCCCTGGAGCTGGTCGAGGACGAACTGGGCGCGGAGCCAGGGCTGGAGGTGATCGCCCAGCTCCCCGGCAAGAAGCGCCGTTCCCTGGTCGCGCTCTCAGGAGGGGAGCGGGTGCTCGTGGCCCTGGCCCTGATCTTTGCGATGCTGCGGGTGCACCCCAGCCCGTTCTGCATCTTCGACGAGGTGGAAGCCGCCCTCGACGACGAGAATACCCGGCGGTTCACCGGCCTGCTGCGGGATCTGGCGCAGCAGACCCAGGTGCTCATCATTACCCACAACAAGGGCACCATGGCCGCGGCCGACGTGCTCTACGGCGTGACGATGCAGGAGCTGGGTACTTCCTCGCTGGTCTCGGTACGGCTGGTGCCGTCCCAGAACGGGGGGGAGCCCGAGCCGCCCGAGGAATTCAGGGTGAGGGAGCCCTCGCGGCAGCGCGAAACGGTCGGCCTTCCGGCCGAGTAGACGGACGTGTCGTCAGAATCCCCTGGCTGGTTTACCCGGCTGCGCTCCTCGCTCGGGCGCACGCGCGATGCGATCGCCTCGCGTCTCGATGCCCTGCTGCAGGAGCCCCTGGACGACGCATTCTTCGAAGGCCTGGAGGAGATCCTCATTCAGGCCGACGTGGGTCCTGCTCTGAGCGCCGAGATCACAGAGCGGCTGCGCCGCGACCCTGGGGCCCGCACGGCCGAGGCCATCCGCACCGCGCTCGGGACGATCCTACGCGACCTGCTGGGCGCGCCGGGCTCGCTGCGCCTCGATCCGGCTCCGGCGGTGGTGCTGGTTCTGGGCGTGAACGGTTCGGGTAAGACCACGACCATCGGCAAGCTCGCCTTCAGGATGCGCCAGGAAGGCCGCCGGGTGATGTTGGCCGCGGCCGACACGTTCCGTGCCGCGGCGATTGAGCAGCTCGAGCTATGGGGCGAACGGGTAGGCGCCCCGGTTGTCCGGCACAAGGCAGGATCAGACCCCTCCGCCGTTGTCTTCGATGCCGCGGCGGCGGCGCAGGCTAGAGGTGCGGACGTGCTGATCGTGGACACCGCCGGCCGTCTGCACACCAAGGTCAACCTCATGGAGGAGCTCCGGAAGATGGATCGGGTGCTGGCGCGCGCGCTGCCGGATTCGCCGGTCCAGCGCCTGCTGGTCCTGGACGCCGGCACGGGCCAGAACGGCCTGGCCCAGGCGCGCCGCTTCCACGAGGCGGTCGGCCTGACCGGGGTGGTTCTCGCCAAACTCGACGGGACGGCTAAGGGCGGGATTGCCGTGGCCGTGGTGCGGGACCTGGGAGTTCCGATCGCCTTCGTCGGCATTGGAGAAGGCCTGGAGGACCTGGTGCCGTTCGATCCCGCCGCGTTCGTCGCCGCGCTCCTGACGCCGTAGAGAGACCGCGTCCACTATCTTCGCCTGTCCTTCCATCGAGAGCCGGACTTCGGGGTGACGAGTGTGAACTACGACTTCGAGGAACTCCTCACCCGCGCTACACCTCCATGCTGACGTAAAGCATGAGGAGGGTCGGGGAATGGCCCTTGACAATTCATGCCGTGAATGAATATCATTCATGCCATGAATAGGGAGGTGCTCCCCCGGCTCCTCACCGCCGCCTTGCGCGATCACCTGCGCATCATGCCCGCCGTGGTCGTGATGGGTGCCAGGCAGACAGGAAAGAGTACGCTGGTGCGCGAGCTGACCCCGGGCAAGCGGCGTCTCCTCTCCCTCGACGACCTGGATGTCGTGGAGCAGGTCCGGCGCGATGCGGCGGCGCTGCTGGAAGGTCAAGACCCGGTCACCCTGGACGAGGTCCAGCGCGAGCCAGAGGTGTTGTTGGCGGTCAAGCGCGCGATTGACCGCCGACGGGCCCCGGGCCGGTTTCTCCTCACCGGCTCGGCGAACCTGCTCCTGATGCGGCGCGTATCGGAATCGCTGGCCGGACGTGCTAGCTACCTGACGCTGTGGCCCATGACGCGCCGCGAGCAGATCGGTCTGGGCCGCTCGGGCGTCTGGGAAGACCTCATTGACGCCGACGAAGCGGACTGGCTCGACATCCTCGCGGCGCAGAAGGACCGCCCCGAGGACTGGCGTGCCCTGGCGCGTCGGGGTGGCTTCCCCACGCCGGCGCTGCGGCTCACGACCGAAAAGGACCGGGCCGTGTGGTTCGACGGGTACGTCCGGACCTACCTGGAGCGAGACCTGCAGGATCTCTCTTCCATCGCGGCGCTCCCGGATTTCCGTCGGCTCATGCGGGCGGCGTGCCTGCGGATCGGCCAGCTCGCCAATCAGACCGAGATGGGACGCGACGTGGCGCTGCCGCAACCAACGGTGCACCGCTACCTTAATCTGCTGGAGATCTCGCATCTGTTGGTGCGGCTGCCGGCGTACGCGGTGAACCGCACGAAGCGCCTCATCAAGTCGCCCAAGCTGTACTGGGGCGATGTTGGCCTGGCGCTGCACCTCGCCGGCCTCGGGGACCCCAGCGGGGCGCATCTCGAGAACCTGGTCCTGCATGATCTCCTGAGCTGGCGCGATGCGCGCCCCGACCGCGCCGAGATCCTCT
>DYHL01000045.1:10720-13918 GCA_020724185.1 Candidatus Nitrosymbiomonas sp.
CGGACGGTGACAGGGGAAGAGGTGGCCCTCGTCATCGAGACCGGCGGGCGGCTGCTCCCGATCGAGATCAAGACGACGGCGCGCCCGCGCCTGGCCGACGCGACGGCGCTGCGCGCGTTCCGCGCCGAATATGGCAAGACGGCTCGCGCGGGGCTGTTGCTGCACACAGGGTCCACGCTGGAGTGGCTCATGCCCGATGTGCTCGCCGCGCCGTGGTGGCGCGTGCTGTGACATGAGCCGACCAGTGATCGGCAAGAAGTGGTTCCGACCTTGACGCCGCCCTGCCCGTACGCTATCGTGAGGAGGCTGTCAAGGGGCTTGCCTTGACAGGTTGGGCCACATGGAACGCACGCTCGAGGACCGCGACCGGGCCAACCGGATGTTCGACGCCTACGGGGCGCTGCTGACCGCGCAGCAGCAGCACCTCCTGCGCCGCTACTACCAGGACGACCTCTCGCTGACTGAGATCGCCGCTGAGACGCGCGTGAGCCGGCAGGCCGTCCACGACGGCCTGCGCAGGGCGCTGGTGGCGATGGAACGGCTGGAAGGCGCGCTGGGACTGGCGGCTCAGGAGGATCACTACTCCACGCCCGTGCCGCGTTCGGCGCCGAGGACGCGGGAGCATGGGGTGGAGCTGCACGGCCGCGCCTGGGTCTTTCGGTCGGCGTCGGGCGTCTTCGCGCATCGTCGGTTCGATGTCGGGACGCGCCTGCTGATAGAGGCGATGGAGGTGCGCCGCCGCGATCGCATCCTGGACCTGGGATGCGGCTACGGTGCGGTCGGCCTGGTGGCGGCCGCGCTCGCTACGCGCGGCCGCGCGTGGCTGGTGGATCTCAACCGGCGCGCCGCGCATCTGGCGCAGGCCAACGCCGCGGTGGCTGGGCTGACCAACGTCTGCGTGCTTGTAGGCGACGGGGCCACCCCGTTTCGGAACGGTTCCTTTGATCTGGTGCTCACCAATCCGCCGATCAGGGCTGGGCGCCGGGTGGTGGCGGAGTTCATTGAAGGGGCGTGGCGGGTGCTGAGGCCCGGAGGCCGGTTCTATATGGTTGCGCGCACGGCACAGGGCGCTCGAACGCTGGCGGGCCTAGTGGCCGAGCAGTTCGGCGACACCCGCCAGGTGCGCTCAGCCGAGGGATATCGCGTCTACGAGGCCCGGCGCGGGTACGCCGCTGAATCGAAGGGGATCGCCATTGTTTGAGGCACTGCAGTCCCGGCTGGGGGAGATCATCCGCAAGATCGCCGGCCGCGGTGTGTTGAGCCCCGAGGATGTGGACGCGGCGTTGCGCGAGGTGCGGATGGCCCTGCTGGAGGCCGACGTCAACTTCCAGGTGGCCCGGGAGTTCGTCGAAGGCGTCCGCGCGGCGGCGGTCGGGCAGGAGGTGTGGAAGCACCTGAGCCCTGGCCAGCAGGTGGTCAAGATCGTGCACCAGGAGCTGATCCGGCTCCTGGGCGGCCAGGCGCGGGAGCTGCGCGTGGCCGCAGCGCCTCCCACGATTGTTCTGTTGATCGGCCTGCACGGCGTGGGCAAGACCACGACTGCGGGGAAGCTGGCCGGTTACCTGCGGCGGCGTGGCCGCGCACCCCTGTTGGTGGCCACGGACCTGAAGCGGCCCGCCGCGATCCGGCAGCTCCAGGTCGTGGGAGATCAGGTAGGAGTGCCCGTGTTCGCCCTCCCCGGGGAAACGGATCCGATCAGCGTGGCGCGCGCCGCGGTGGCGACGGCCGCATCCGACGGGCACGACGTGGTCATAGTGGATTCGGCGGGCCGGCTGCACGTGGACGACGACCTGATGGCCGAACTCGCGGCGATGCACTCTGCTCTGGCGCCGCACGAGACCCTGCTGGTGCTGGACGCGATGGCTGGGCAGGACGCGGTGCGAATGGCAGAGCAGTTCGGCTCGCGCATGCCGCTGGACGGCGTGGTGCTCACCAAGCTCGATGGCGATGCCCGCGGGGGCGCGGCGCTCTCGGTAGTGGCCGCGGTCGGGCGGCCGATCCTGTTCGTGGGGGTGGGAGAACGGCCCGATGCGCTGGAGCGGTTTCACCCGGACCGCATGGCCTCCCGCATCCTTGGGATGGGCGATGTGCTGACGCTGATCGAGCGCGCGGAGGCGACCGTCTCGGCAGAGGCGGCGGCCGAGCTCGAACGCAAGCTGCGGAGGCATCAGTTCACCTTTGGCGACTTCCTGGAGCAACTGCGCCAGGTTCGTCAGATGGGACCGCTGGACCAACTGCTGGAGATGGTCCCGGGCTTCGCCCGCATCCGTGAGGCGGGCGCGTCCGTGGACGAAGGGCAGTTGCGCAGGGTTGAGGCCATGATCCAGTCCATGACGCCAGCGGAGCGCGAGGTGCCGGCCGTCATTGACGGCAGCCGCCGCCGCCGCATCGCACGGGGGAGCGGGGTAAGCGTGCAGGACGTAAATCGGTTGTTGAAGCAGTTCGAGCAGGTGCGTCGGCTTGTGCGGCAAGCGACGGTACGCAAACCCAAGGAGGCAAACCGATGGCAGTGAAGATCCGACTCATGCGAATAGGAGCCAAGCACCAACCGTCGTATCGCGTGGTGGTGGCCGACTCGAAGGCACCCAGGGGCGGCAGGTACCTGGAGGCGCTCGGTCACTACAACCCCAGGACCGAGCCATCAACGATCCAGATTGACGAGACAAAGGCGCGCTCCTGGCTTGACCAGGGCGCCCGGCCCTCGGACGCGGCCCGCGTGCTGCTGGTGAAGACCGGCATCCTCCCGCGCTGGGAGGCCGGTCGCTCCGGCGGCGCGTAAGGCCCGGCCTGAAGCGTCATGCCGGGAGCTGATCTGCGGGCGTTGGTAGAGTACCTGGTCCGGGGGCTGGTGGACGACCCCGGCGCGGTCGGCGTGAGGGCAACCGAGCGTGACCGCCTGGTTATCATAGAGATCCGAGTGGCCGCAGGAGATCTGGGCAAGGTGATCGGCCGCCGCGGGCGCATCGTGGGGGCGATTCGCACCCTTGCCAGGGCCGCGGCCCTGCCCGATGGCCGGCGTGTGATCGTGGAGATCGTGCAGTAGTCCAGTCTGAGATGATGGAGGCCGGCATGGGGATAACCGTTGTTCGACCGGTGGTGGTGAAGGCCATAGTCACGGAGGCGTTCAAGAAGCAGTACCTGAGCGAGATCGAGGACACCGTCCGGCGCCTCGACGGCGTGGTCACGCAGATTGACACG
>DYHL01000046.1 GCA_020724185.1 Candidatus Nitrosymbiomonas sp.
CAGATTCTATACCGTCAAGGCCCTCAAGTCACGCGACTTGCACAAGTCCGGCAGTTACTTGACCGGAACGCCCGGCTCCCCGCGGGTATTCCCGGCGCTATAATGGCGGGAGACCGCTACAAGAGGAGGTAGGGATGGATCTCGATCGCGCTCTTGATGAGGTGCGCGCCGTGGCCGGTCAGGGCGGTGCTGCCGGGGTAGTGGATTTCCTGCACGACAGGTTCCCCCACTACTCATGGGTGGGGATCTACTGGGTTGATAGGGACGACCTGGTGCTCGGTCCCTGGAAGGGTCCGCAGGCGACGGAACACACGCGCATCCCGATCGGGGCCGGCGTGTGCGGCGCCGCGGCGCGGTCGGGACGGACCGAGATCGTGCCCGATGTCAGTGAGGATCCCCGCTACCTGGCCTGCTTTGCGCACACCCGCTCGGAGATCGTGGTGCCGATCTTTGCGGCAGGGCGGGTCGTCGGCGAGATTGACATTGACGGCGACCAGATCGACGCGTTCTCGACCGAAGACCAGCGGTTTCTGGAAGGGGTGGCCGAACTGCTGGCGCCGCTGGCGCCCGGAGCCTAGGGAGCCACGACCGGGTTTCGCAGCGTCCCAATTCCCTCTATCTCTGCCTCAACCACGTCGCCCACCTGGAGCCACTCCGGCGGCGTGCGTCCCATGGCCACGCCTTCCGGCGTGCCCGTGGCCAGGATGTCACCGGGCTCCAAGGTCATTCCCGCCGAAAGCGCCGCGATGAGTCGCTCCACGGAGAAGACCATGCTGGCCGTGGACGCATCCTGCCGCACCTCGCCGTTGACGCGCATCCGCAGGCGCAGGTTCTGGGGGTTGGGGATCGCGGAGCGGTGGACAACCGCAGGGCCCATGGGCGCGAAAGTGTCCAGCGACTTGCCCTTGAACCACTGCTGGTGCCGGCGTTGTAGGTCGCGCGCGGTGACATCGTTCATGATCGTGTAGCCGAACACGTGGCTCAGGGCGCGTTCGACCGGGATGTTGCGCCCGCGCTTTCCGATGATCACGGCCAGCTCGATCTCGTAGTCAAGCTCGCGGGTTGCGGCGTGGTGGACGATCGGGGCTTCGGGTCCCACAACGCATGTGGGCGGCTTGGTAAAGAACACCGGCACCTCTGGTACCGGGCTCCCACCTTCTCTGGCGTGCTCCGCGTAGTTGCGGCCTACACAGAAGATGTTCTTTCGGGGACGTGGGATCGGCGCGAGGAGGCGCGCCCCCTTCAGCGGGATTACGTCGCCGTGCTTCCGGCGCGCCCGCAGCCGGCGCCGGCCCTGGGCCAGGGCCTCGCGCGCGGGGACCAGGCTGCCGCGTTCGATGAACGACAGAAGGTCGTCCGCGAACAGGTAGACGTGCACCCCATCCACGATTCCCAGTCTGGGCCGACCGCCCGAGCGCACCGTCACGAATCACACGGATCACCTCCCTGCTCCGAGAAGAACCTCGCCTCCAGCGTTGCCGCATCGGGTGCCTCGTAGCCAAACCGAACGTGCGCCACCAGGTCCGGATGAACCGCGCGTACGGCCTCATAGATCAACATCGCCACCCGCCTATAGGAGAAGTGGCCGGCCTCGCGGGCGCGCAGCGGCACGAGACTGTAGAACTCGCGCAGGTTCATCGTCGCAAGGAAGCGCCTGTTGTGGGCGTTGGTTACCAGGTACGCTGCCTCGTGGGGGAAGTCGAGCGCGACCCTACGGTAAGCGTCGGTAGCCTGCTCCACGGCATCGCGGTAGCGGCGCCCGAGTCCGGCTTCGTCAATCGCCCGCGGGACCGCGTATCCCAGTTCAACCGTGGGAGCCTGCGGGCTCTGCGTCATCATGCGGTGCCGCTTGAGATCGAAGTACGCGCCCTGGTCGCACACGATGTCAAACGTGTATGTCGTGTGCTCGATCTCACGGATCGGCACGTCGTGGCGACCCAGGCGTCCAAGGGCCTGCTCGATCACCGCGCGCCGCTTCAGTGGACCCATCGCTGAGGCTCGGGCCCAGGCGTCGGAGTAAGTGGATCTGCCGTGGCGGTAGAGGCACGCGGCCACAACCCTTGTCTCGGCGTCGCGATCGTGGTGCACCAGACGGACGCCGGCAGATGGGTCTTCCCCGGCTTCAATCGTGACGGCTTCAATCGCGGCGGCCCCCAGCGCGGCGGCCGTCTCGGTGAGGTAGGCGCTGGGGCCCGCGTACTTGACCAGCGTCGGCACCTCTGCGCACGCGACCCGCTTGATCTCGGCGCCGACGGCCCGAACCTCGTCGAGTGGGTGCGACAGCATCTTCGTGATCGCGTGTTCCAGCGCCCTTGCGTTGGCGGTCATGCCGACGTTCGCGACGGTGGCGCAGGGAAGGAGAAACCGGCAGACGTCAACGTACTTGGAGCGGATGCGCGCCTCGTAGGCGGCCACGGGCTCCTCGGCGCCACGCGGATGAAGGGCCTCCACGACTTCCCGGACCGGGTCAAGGCATTCCTGGTAGGTCCGGAAGAGATTGCGGCAGGTCGTTTCGTACAGCTGCGAGTGCGGAGACGCCGCGATCTCCGGCGGGAAATAGAACGCATCGAAGATCTGATACCGCGTGGACTTCTCCGTGTACGAGCAGAGGCGGTTGCTCTCCAAACTCTCGATGGCAAGCCGCGAGAGGTTCTCCAGCGCCAGGTGCAGGACCGCGTGTTCGGCAACCGAGCCGTGGCCGTAGCCGACCACCCACTTCTCGTGGAACTCGCTGGAGCGTTCCTCGGTCAACTCCTGTGCGATCTCGCGAAACGACCTGGGGCTGCGAGAGGTCTTGGCGAACGCGACCGCAATGACCTCGGGGGGAAGGAGCCTGGGGCTGAGGAGGTAGATGTCGCGTCGGCGCTGCGATGGAAAGCCATTTATGGAGGCAAACGATGTATGCATGGCCTTCCCCCCGGGGTCGCGAGTGTTATTCCCTGCACCGGGCTGATCTCCTGCAGGTCCCCACAACATGTTGGGATTCAAGCGCGACCCGCCACCAGATCTCGTGGGAGCCTCTATGGAGGAGAGCGCCTCCCCGGCATCCAACTGCAAGGTGTGGACACCCTGGAACTGCTGCGGTCCCGCCTGCACGCGGCGGCCCCACGCGATCTCTCTCGCGACCTCGCGCCGCGCTCCTCGCGCCGCGCCGCGGTGTTGGTGCCGTTGTTCGAATCCGGCGGCGTCGCGCACCTGCTCCTGACGAAGCGGACCGAGAAGGTTGAGTACCACAAGGGCCAGATCTCGTTCCCAGGAGGCCGCCAGGAAGACGGCGACGCAGATCTGCTCCAGACCGCGCTACGCGAGACGCACGAGGAGATAGGCCTCGCGCCTTCGATGGTGGAGGTCTGGGGCCGTCTTGACGAGATCGAAACCTTCGTGTCAGGGTTCGCGATTACCCCGTTCGTGGGCCTGATTCCGCCGCCCGCGGGCTTGAGGCCGAACCCCGACGAGATAGCCGAGATCGTGGCCATGCCGCTTGCCTCCTTTCTCGATCCGACCAACCTGCGGGTGGAGCAAGTCGTACGTGAGGGAAGGTCCGTCGAGCTGGTGTATTATGAGAATCTTTCTCACCTGGTGTGGGGCGCGACCGCGCGCATCATCAGGGGGTTGGTGGAGTTGCTGGAGCCGCCTGGAGGTGAACCATAGACCGCGAACACATCTACCTCGACTACGCGGCCACAACCCCGGTGGACCCCCGGGTCCTGGCTGCGATGCAGCCGTTCTTTGCCGAGCGCTTCGGAAACGCTGGGAGCGTGCACGGCCTTGGGCAGGACGCCAGGGCCGCGGTGGACGAAGCCCGGGCCGCCGTGGCGGCCCTCATGGGTGCCCAACCGGAGGAAATCGTCTTCACCTCCGGCGCCACCGAGGCAAACAACGCCGCCATAATCGGCACGGTGTACGCGAGCCGGCGGCCTGACGCGCACTTGATCACCGCGGCCACCGAGCACCACGCCGTGCTGGAGCCCGCTCGATGGCTGGCCGGGCGCGGCGCGGCCCTGACCGTTCTACCGGTTGACGGATGCGGACGCGTGGATCCTGACGCGGTTCGGCGCGCCATCAGGCCGGAGACGGTGCTGATCTCGATCATGCACGGCAACAACGAGATCGGCACGCTGTCGCTCGCAGCCGAGATCGGTGCGATCGCGAGAGAACACGGTGTGCGCTTCCACACCGACGCTACGCAGAGCGTCGGAGCAGTTCCGGTGGACGTGGGGGATCTGCACGCGGATCTGCTGTCGTTCTCGGCGCACAAGCGCTACGGTCCCAAGGGTGTCGGCGCCCTGTATGTGCGCTCCGGTGTAGGCATCGAGCCGATTCTCCACGGCGGCAGCCAGGAGCGTGGCCGCCGCGGAGGCACCGAGAACGTGGCTTCCATCGTTGGCCTCGGCGTGGCCGCTCGCCTGGCCGAGGAGACCATGGCCGAGGAGTCCGCCCGGATCGCGGCCCTGCGCGACCGGCTGGCCGCCGGGATGGCCGCGATGGAGGGTGCGCACCTCAACGGGCACCTGCAGGAGCGCCTGCCCGGCATCCTTAGTGTCTCGTTCGCCGGTGCCGACAGCGAGTCGCTGCTGCTGGCGCTGGACCTGGAAGGGATAGCGGCCTCCAGCGGGTCGGCCTGTGCCTCGGGCAGCATCGAGCCCTCGCACGTGATCGCGGCGTTGGGGCTGCCCGACCGGCTGGTAGCGGGCACGCTGCGTTTCTCCCTGGGGCGCCCGACGACCGCCGGGGAGATTGAACGCGTCCTGGAAGTTCTCCCGCGACTACTGGACAGGGTCCGGCGGGCCTGGGCCGGCGCTTACGGTTTCCGCCGTTGACACTCCCTGGGAACTTTGCCATGATACACGGGAGTTTGCAGCGCAAGCGGGATGTCGGTTTGCAGCCCTGGCGGTGAAGCGTTGCTAGACTACATTCCCGTCCTCGTGCACTTCGTCATCGTAGTCGGACTGACCGCGGCGCTGCTGGCTATTCATACCCTCCTCGGCGGCAGCCGTCCCACCGCTCCCAAGATGGAACCTTACGAGTCGGGCGTTTGGACGATCGGGTCCTCCCGCGAGCGCGTACCCATCCGTTACTACCTCATTGCGATGCTGTTCATCCTGTTCGACATCGAGACGGTCTTCTTGTTCCCGTGGGCGGTGGTGTACCGCCGCCTGGGTACCTTCGGCCTGATCGAGATGTTGGTGTTCGTCGGCGTGCTCGGCGCCGGGCTGGTCTACGCGTGGAAGCGCGGGGCTCTGGATTGGGAATGACGGCGCGTATGAGCCCCTGGAACCCCGAGCGCGACGACGCCGAACTCGAGCGGCGCGTGCTCACCACCACGGTGGAGCGGATGGTCGCCTGGGCGCGCCAGGGCAGCGTGTGGCCCGCGTCATTCGGGTTGGCCTGCTGCGCGATCGAGATGATGTGCACCGCGGCCGCGCGGTTTGACCTGGCGCGGTTCGGCAGCGAGCTGTTTCGCGCCTCGCCTCGCCAGGCCGACCTCATGATCGTCTCCGGCCGCGTTTCCCAGAAGATGGCCCCTGTCCTCCGGCACATCTACGACCAGATGCTCGAGCCCAAATGGGTCATCGCCATGGGCGACTGCTCCTCGTGCGGCGGCGTGTTCAACAACTACGCCCTGGTGCAGGGTGTGGACAAGATCGTGCCGGTGGACGTGTACGTGGCAGGCTGCCCGCCCCGTCCGGAGGCGCTCATGCACGGGTTCCTCATGCTGCGGGAAAAGATCGGCGCCACCGGGGGCAGGCGGTGAGCGGCGCCGGGGCGTGCGTCGCGCTGCTCCGGGAGAGACTTCGCGACCTCGATCTGGACGTGACGGAGTTCCGGGGCGAGGTGACCGTGATCGTCCCCGCTGCGCAGGCCTTCGAGGCGCTCCGCGCGCTGCGCGATGCCCCGGGTTGGACCCCTGTCCTGACGGACCTGACAGCCATTGATCGGTTCCCGGCCGAGCCGCGCTTCGAGGTGGTGTACCTGCTGACCGGATATTCGCCGCCGGTGCGCCTGCGGGTCAAGGCGCGCCTGCCGGGTGAGGTGGCTGTCATGGCCAGTGTGACCGGTCTGTGGCCGGGGGCGAACTGGCTGGAGCGGGAAGTCTACGACATGTTCGGTATCCGGTTCGAGGGACACCCGGGGCTCACGCGGATCCTGATGCCCGACGATTGGGAAGGCCATCCTCTCCGCAAGGACTTCCCTCTCACAGAGGAACCGGTGCAGTTCAGCGGCCACACGCCGAAGGTGCCAAGCACCATCATTCCGAAGTCGCCGCCGCGGCGGTAGGCCTGCGAGCGCCCAATGCCCGAGCCCCGACCCGAAACCCTGACGATCAACATGGGCCCCCAACACCCGGCCACCCACGGGGTGCTGCGGCTGCTCCTCGAACTCGAGGGCGAGGTGATCGTGGGCACAAGGCCGATTATCGGACATCTCCACACCGGGTTCGAGAAGGAGATGGAGAACCGCACTTATCACCAGAACATCGTCTTTCCGGCCCGCATCGAGTACCTGGCCACGTTCATTGAGGAGATGGCGTACGTCCTGGCCGTCGAGAAGCTGCTGGGCATCACACCACCCCCTCGGGCGCAGGTGGCCCGGATCATCCTGGCGGAGATGTCGCGCGTCGCCAGCCACCTGGTGTTCCTGGGGTCCAGCGCCATTGACGTCAACGTGAGCAGCGGGTTCATGTACTGCCTCCAGGATCGCGAGGAGATCCTGGACATATTCGATATGGTCTCGGGCCAGCGCATGATGCACGGGTACTACCGGATAGGCGGGCTCCATCAGGATCTGCCCGAAGGGTTCGAGGCGCGCGTCAGGCAGATTGCCGAGGGCCTGGCCGGCCGCGTGGACGAGTACGACTCGCTGCTGACCGACAACCTGATCTGGCGCAAGCGCCTCGAAGGGGTGGCGGTGCTAACCCCGCAGACGGCGCTTGCCTATGGATGCACCGGGCCTGTACTGCGCGGCTCGGGAGTGAACTACGACGTGCGCAAGGCGTTTCCGTACGGCGGGTATGAGCAGTTCGAGTTCGACGTGCCGCTGGGCAGGAACGGCGATGCCTTCGATCGGTACCTGGTCCGGATGGAGGAGATGCGGCAGAGCCGCCGGATCATTTTGCAGGCGCTCGATCGCCTACCCGGCGGCCCGGTGCGCCTGGACGACCGCAAGATCGCGCTGCCGCCCCGCGGCGAGCTCGTCCGCAGCATGGAAGCGGTCATCCACCAATTCAAGCTGGTGAGCGAAGGGCTGCACCCCCCGGCAGGCGAGGTGTACGCGGCTGTGGAGTCCCCCAGGGGAGAGAAGGGCTACTACCTGGTCAGCGATGGGAGCAACCGACCCTCCAGGGTGAGGGTGCGGGCGGCGACGTTCAACAACCTTCAGGCGCTGCCGGCAATGGTGTACAGGGGGTTCATTGCGGACGTGGTTGTCGCGATCGCGAGTCTGGACGTCGTGCTGGGAGACGTGGACCGGTGACGGAGCGTGCGCGGGAGGAGATCCGCCGCCTGGCCGGCCTCTACGAGCACCGCCAGTCTGCTCTGCTCCCGGCGCTGTTCGTGGCGCAGCAGGAGGCGGGGTACCTGAGCCCGGAGGTTCTGGAGTCGGTGGCCGAGACGCTCGAACTCCCGCTGACAGAGGTGACCTCGGTCGCCTCGTTCTACGGCCTGTTCTACCTCGAGCCCGTGGGCAGGCACGTGGTGCACGTGTGCACCAACCTGTCCTGCATGCTTAACGGGTGCCAACGGGTGTTGAGCCGCATGCAGGAGGTCATGGGCGTCCGTCCGGGCGAGACCACGCCGGACGGCCGTTTCTCGCTGCGGACGGCGGAGTGCCTGGGAGCGTGCGAGGAAGCTCCGGCGGTGCTCGTGGACGAGGATCGGTGGGCTGCGGTGACGCCGGAGGAAGTCGAGCCGTTGCTGGACAGGTACCGGTAGGGCGCAGGGGCGGAGGAGATGACGACGGAAGCGGCCATGCCTGAATCGGTGTTGCTCCGGTGGGTTCGGGCCGAGGGCATGGCGGAGATCGAGCAATACCGCCGCGCCGGCGGCTACGATGCGGCGCGCCGCGCAGCCACGGAGTTGACCCCTGACCAGGTCATCGAGATGGTGGCCGCCTCTGGGCTGCGTGGGAAGGGCGGCGCTGGATTCCCGGCAGCGCAGAAGTGGAAGTTCATCCCCAAGGCGGCGCCCGTGAAGTACGTTGTTGTAAACGGGGACGAGGGCGAACCAGGCACCTTCAAGGACCGAACGCTGATCGAGGGGTGCCCGCACCTGCTCGTGGAGGGTATCCTGATCGCGGCGGTGACCATCGGCGCGCGCAAGGTCTACATCTACCTGCGCCGGGAGTTCTACCGGGGACGCCGATTGCTCGAGGCCGCGATCGCACAGGCCCGCGAGGCGGGCTACGTGGGAGAGCGGATCTTCGGGAGCGATCACGCCGTTGAGATCGTCGTGCACTCGGGCGCGGGCGCCTACATCGCCGGGGAGGAGACGGCCCTGCTGGAGTCGCTGGAGGGCCGCCGCGCGATGCCCAGGCAGCGCCCGCCGTTTCCGGCTCAGGCCGGCCTGTATCAGCAGCCGACACTGGTCCAGAACGTCGAGACGCTCTGCCACCTGCCGGTGATCGTCGGCCTAGGACCTGACAGGTACAAGGAGTTGGGTCCACCGGCACTGTTCTCGGTGAGCGGGGCGGTCGCCCGCCCCGGGGTGTACGAGGCGCCGCTGGGCGTGACGCTGCGATCGCTCATCTTCGAGCACGCCGGAGGCATGCGGCCTGGAAGGCGCTTCAAGGCGGCGTTCCCAGGTGGCTCCTCGTCGGTCTTTCTTACCGAGGCAGACCTGGACGTGAAGATGGACCCTGACAGCCTGCGCCAGGCCGGCACCATGCTAGGCTCGGCCGCGGTGATCGTGATGGACGATTCCGCCGACATGGTTGAGGTGATGGCACGCGCGGTGGAGTTCTACCGCGACGAGTCGTGCGGCAAGTGCACACCGTGTCGCGAGGGGACCGTCTGGATCGCGCAGATCTTCGAGCGGATCCTGCACGGCCGCGGTCGCACCGAGGACCTGGCGCTGCTCGATAGCATAGCGGCTGGGATGACCGGCACCTGCTTCTGCCCGCTGGGAGAGAGCGTACCGCCCGGCCTGGTGGCCTCGCTCCGGCTCTTCCGGGACGAGTACGAGCGCCGCATCGCGGTGGGGGCGGTACATGTCTGCTGAGGCCCGGCGCGCGTTGGTCACGCTGGTGATTGACGGCCGGGAAGTGACCGTGCCCCAGGGCGCCACCGTCTATCAGGCAGCCCGCTCGACGGGCATAGACATCCCCATCTTCTGCTATCACGATCGCATGCCGCCGCTGGGCGCGTGCCGCATGTGCCTGGTCGAGGTGCAGAAGATGCCCAAGCTGCAGACCGCCTGCACGCTGGAGGCATCCGAGGGCATGGTGGTCAGCACCACCAGCCCGGCGGTCAGGGCGGCCCAGGAGAGCATCCTGGAGCTTCTTCTCATCAACCACCCCCTCGATTGCCCGATCTGCGACAAGGGCGGCGAGTGCCCGCTTCAGGATCAGACGTTCCGGTATGGCCCAGGCCGCAGCCGGTTTGTAGAGGCCAAGCGCGATTACGCCAAGCCGATCTCCCTGGGCCCGCTGCTGGCGCTGGACCGCGAGCGGTGCATCCTGTGCTGGCGTTGCGTGCGCTTCGGCGAGATCATTGCCGGCGACGACGCGCTCAAGGGCTTCGTGCGCGGTTTCACCAGCGAGATCGGCACGCCGCTTGGGCTGCCGGTGGAGTCCAAGTTCATCGGCAACACGATCGCGATCTGCCCGGTGGGCGCTTTGACCAGCCGGATTTACCGGTTCCGGGCCAGGCCCTGGGACAACGAGCCGGTCGCCTCGACCTGCGCCCACTGCGGGGTCGGGTGCTCGGTCTGGCTGGACGTGCGAGGAGGGGAGATCCTCCGCGCGCGCGCCCGCGAGGAGCCGGAGGTCAACGACGTCTGGCTGTGCGACCTGGGATTCTTCGGGCACGGCTATGTGGCCGCGGGAGATCGTCTGACCACCCCGCTCGTACGGCGGGAAGGCCGTCTGTACGAGGCCTCCTGGGATGAGGCGCTTGGCCTGGTGGCCGAGCGCCTGCGCTCCGCACGCGAGCGCGGGCCGGGCCGGGTGGCGTTCCTCGGGGGCAGGCGGCTGTCCAACGAGGACGCTTCCGCGGCCGGGCGGTTCTTCCGCGATGTGGTGGGCACTCCCCACCTGGATCACCGCGTGGACGCCCCACCTGACGGCGCGAGTCTGGGGGTGAGTTGGGGGCTGCGCTCATCGCTCGACGAGCTGGGCCGGGGCGACGTGTTCGTGCTGGTGGGCTGTGACATCACCGAAGAATACCCCGTGCTGTGGCTGCGGATCAAGGCGGCGATTGACCGGGGAGCGAGTCTGGTGATCGTCCATGCCGGGCGGCTCGAGATCCGGCGCCACGCCCGGTGCGAGCTCCTTGACCGCCACGACCGGCTTGCGCCGCTGGTGAGTGCGCTGGCAGCGGCCGTATCCGGCGCAGTTGGCGCAGGGTCCGGTGCCGCGGCCCGCGACGATCTGGTCGGGGAGGGTGCGACGGGCGACGATCTGGCCGCGGCGGCCAGGGTGATCGCGTCCGGGGAGCGCGTGCACGTGCTGCTCGGAAGGCTGGCGCTGGACGGGCCCGCTGGCCGGGATCTGCTGCGCTCGGCGGACGGCCTGACTAGGCGGGTGAACGGCACGCTGCACATTGCGCGCGGGCGGGGCAACGATTTCGGAGCGCAGCGGTTTGGCCTTCTGCCGGGCGAGGGAGGGATGGACGCGCCAGGGATTCTCCGTGGCGCTGCCGCGGGCGCGCTCGATCTCCTCTACGTCGCCGGCAGCGATCCTGCCACGGCGGTGACCGACGGCGCAGCGTGGGAGTCGGCCCGCGGAGGGGTTGGGTTCCTGGTAGTGCACGAGGCATTCCTGTCGGCGACGGCGCAGGCGGCTGATGTGGTGCTGCCGGTTCTGGTGCTGCCTGAGAAGGACGGCACCATCACGAACCTGGAGGGCCGGACCCTGACCCTACGGGCGGCCGTGAAGGGTCCGGGACAGGCCCGCGCCGACAGAGAGATCTTCGATCTGCTGACCGCAAGGATGGGGGTAGCGCACGGCCACGGCACGGTCGCGCGGATCGAGCCGGTCGCGGAACCGACCGCCGCCAGGGGAGGCGCCTCGCCGCCGCTCATCCTGGTGATCGCCGACCGTCTCTTCACCCAGGGAAGCATGACCGGCCGGTGCCGTGGGCTGACCGATCTTGCCGGAACCGCTCACTGCCTGGTCCACCCTGCCGATGCGGCCCGCACCGGCGTGACCGATCTCGGCCTGGTGGAACTGGCGACGGAGCACGCATCGGTGATCGTCCAGGCCCGGGTGAGCGATGCCACGCTCCCGGGCCAGGTCCTGGTGCACCGCGGCTACGACGGCGTCCCGGTGCACGCGCTTGTGCGCTGGTCTCCGGCGCCGGTCGGTGTGGAGATCTGGCCGATCGCGCCACCGGGTGCGCCACCGGGAGGGGGGACGCCGTGATCTCGGTCGTTCTGGTCGCCGCGATCAAGAGCGTCCTTGTCGTGGTCATGGTGCTGGCCGGCTTTGCGTACGCGACACTGCTGGAGCGGAGATTGCTTGCCCGGTTCCAGTTGCGCTACGGCCCCAACCGTGTCGGCCCGTTCGGTCTGCTCCAGCCGATAGCCGACGGGATCAAGCTGATCTTCAAGGAAAGCTTCATGCCGGCGA
The DNA here is from genome assembly GCA_020724185.1 of Candidatus Nitrosymbiomonas sp. Lineage (GTDB taxonomy): Bacteria > Sysuimicrobiota > Sysuimicrobiia > Sysuimicrobiales > Humicultoraceae > VGFA01. The sequence goes on from DYHL01000046.1 coordinate 11,785, forward strand.
CCGCTGACCGGCTCGTCTACTGGCTCGCGCCCGCCATCTCGATGGTCGCCGCGCTGTTCGTCTACGCGGTCATCCCCATCGGGCCGGAGATCCGCTTCTTCGGGACCACCGTGCCGCTCTACATCGCCGACGTCAATGTGGGCATCCTGCTCGTGCTGGGCGCCTCGTCCATCGGCGTGTACGGCGTCATCCTGGGCGGCTGGTCGTCCAACAACAAGTACGCGCTGCTGGGCTGCCTCCGATCGAGCGCCCAGTTGATCAGCTACGAGCTGGCCATCGGGCTGGCCGTTGTCTCCGTGGTCCTGACCGCGGGATCGCTCAGCCTGGTTGACATCGTGAACGCGCAGCAGCGGCTCTGGTTCGTGGCCCTCCAGCCGGTGGGGTTCCTGCTCTTCTTCATTGGCGCCCTCGCCGAGACGAACCGCGCGCCGTTTGACCTGCCCGAGGCAGAGCAGGAGCTGATCGCCGGGTTCCACACGGAGTACGGCGGATTCAAGTTCGCGATGTTCTACGTCGGCGAATACGTCGGCATCATCACGATGAGCCTGCTTGTCACCACGCTGTTCCTCGGTGGGTGGCACGGGCCGCTGCTGCCCGGTCCCCATTGGGTGGCGATCAAGACCTTCGCGTTCGTGTGTCTGTTCATCTGGATTCGGGCCACGATGCCGCGGGTGCGACACGATCAGTTGATGGCCTTCGGCTGGAAAGTGCTGGTCCCGCTCGGTCTGCTGAACGTGGTCGCCACGGCCGTGATAGTGGCGCTGGTGGGAGGGTAGCCGGTGCCGGGTCTGTTCAAGCAGTCCGTCGCGCTCCTGCGGGGTCTCCTGATCACCGGCCGGTACCTGTTCCGTCCTCCGGTGACCATCCTGTACCCGGAGGTCAAGACCCGGGTCGCGCCGCGGTTCAAAGGGCGGCACTGGCTGACGCGCTACGGCGACGGCATTGAGCGCTGCGTGGGGTGCGAACTCTGCGTGATAGTCTGCCCGGCCCAGGCCATCTACGTGAGGGCCGCGGAGAACACGCCCGAACGCCAGGTCAGCAAGGGCGAGCGCCACGCCGACCAGTTCCAGATCAACATGCTGCGGTGCATCTTCTGCGGCTTCTGCGAGGAGGCGTGTCCCACCGGATCCATCGTGTTGGGGCAGGACTACGAGCTGGCCGGCTACTCGCGCGCCTCGCTCATCTACACGAAGCCTATGCTGACCGAACCCTATCCCGGGGCCTCGGGCCGCGATCCCGGGCGGGAGGTGTAGCGGGCAGATGGAGTGGATCATCTTCGTCCCCGCCGCGGCGCTGGCCGTTGCCGGAGGAGTGGGCGTGATCGCCGCGCGCCAGCCCGTGCACAGCGCGATCGCGCTCCTGGTGGTCCTGGCCGCGCTGGCGGTCACCTACCTGCTGCTGACAGCGCAGTTCATAGCGGTGCTCCAGGTGATCATCTACGCCGGCGCGATCGTGGTGCTGTTCCTCTTCGTGATCATGCTGCTGCACGCCCGGTCGGGCGAGGGCCCAATCGAGAAGCTGCCGCGCCAGCGCGTTGCAGCGGCGGTCTTTGCGGCGCTGTTCCTGGCGGCGCTGATTGCCGGCAGCGTGGCGGCGACCGGGCCGCTGGCGCTTGCGCCCGAGGGGTTCGGCACGGCTCAGCAGGTGGGCGAGGTGCTGTTCGTGACCTACCTGCTGCCGTTCGAGCTGGCGTCCGTGATCCTGATGGTGGGCATCATAGCCGCGGTGGTCTTGGTCAAGCGCGTGCCTCCTGCCCGAGGGGAGGGGCGGTAGCCCGTGGTACCGGCCTCGGCCTACCTGGTACTGAGCGCGGTGCTCTTCACCATGGGCGTCGTGGGCGTGCTGGTGCGCCGCAACGCCCTGATCGTGTTCATGTCCATCGAGTTGATGCTGAACTCTGTGAACCTGGCCTTCATAGCGTTTGCCAGGCAGCACCTTGGAGTTGACGGGCAGGTGATCGTGTTCTTCGTGCTGGTGGTGGCGGCGGTGGAGGTCGTCGTGGGTCTGGCGCTGATCGTGGGCATCTTCCGGTCGCGGTCCACCGTGGACATTGACGACGTGGATCTGCTGCGGGGTTAGCCGATGAGCTTCGTGCCCTTGATTCTGGTGTGGCCGCTGGTGGGC
>DYHL01000047.1 GCA_020724185.1 Candidatus Nitrosymbiomonas sp.
TGACGCCGCGATCAACATGTTCCTTTCCTTTGGTTACTTCGCAACCGACGCCGAGAGCCAGGCAATGCTCGAGGGCGTGGCGCGGGCGCTGCGCCGCGGCGGCCGCCTGCTCATTGACTTCTGGAACCGCGAGTATGAGATCCGCAACTTCCAATCGGTGGTGCTGGATCGGCGCGACGACGAGATCTTGGAGATCGAGGACTGGAACTTTGACCCGCTGGCAGGCCGGTTGGGCTGGGTCAACACCGTAATCTATCCGGACGGCCGCCGCGAGGCGTGGACGCAGTCCATCCGGGCCTTCACCGTAGCCGAGATCAGGGCGATGCTCGGCGCGGCCGGATTTACACTGGTAGCCCTCTACGGCAGCCTGGCGGGTGAACCGTACACCATGGACTCCGAGGCGGCGATCTTCGTGGCGGAGAGGAGGTGAGTCTCCTCGGGCGGGAACACCGGCAGGTGCTCGGCTATCAGGCGATAGGCCAAGACGCCCGCGGCCACGATTCCCAGCGTGATCAGCACTTCCATCCACGACGGGACGTACCGGGCTCCACTGCCGGCCAGCATGCCCGTGATCGCCACGTTCAGCCGGTTCAGCACCACGCCCAGAACCACGAGTGACGACGCGCCCGCAAGCCCTCCGGCCGACTGTCGGATGGCAGGCGTGGCCAGCATTCCCAGCGGCAGGATAACCCCCAACCCCATCTCGATGCTGAACAGGGTGCCTTCCAGCGTGGGAAGGAACGCCATTGCCAATGCCCCGCGCATTGCAAGATCGGCGGTCTTCAGGCTCAGGTAGAGGGCCAGCACCACAAAGGTGGCTCGTCCCAGGTCCTCCAGCAAGGGCAACTCCAGCGTCCGCCCAAACGCCCGCGCACTGAGGAACGCCTCCACGACGACCATGGCCATGCCCACAGCCACGGCCGACAGAAAGAACAGCCAGGGCAGGAGCGGAGTGTACCACAGGGGATGCAGCTTGCCCGGGACGATCAGGAACAGCGACCCCAGCGACGACTGGTGCATCGTTGAAAGGATGACCCCGACGATCACCAGGGGCGGTAGGGCCAGGCGCGTCATGCGGAGCAGCGATGTGCGCTTGAGGCGCTCGAGCACGACCTGCCCGAACTCGAGGCCCAGCACAAGCGTGTACAGCATCACGCACCAGGCCACCTCGAACATCACCGAGCGCGGGTTCCACATGATCAACGCGTGCCAGATCCGGTACGGGCGTCCCAGGTCCACGAGCAGGCCGACGACCACCAGCACGTACCCCAGGAACCCGGTCAGGACGGCCGGGCGCAGGAGCGGCTCGTACCGCTTCAGGTGAAAGACGTGGACCGCCGCCGCCATCGTGAACCCGCCGGCGGCAAGCGCGACCCCGCACAGCACGTCGAACGCGATCCACAGCCCCCACGGGAATCGATCCGAGAGGTTGGTCACGGCCCCCAACCCAAACGCGAAGCGCGCGACGGCCACGGCGAAACCACCGACCGCCAGGAGCCACAGGGTCATCTGCCCGGCTGAAAGGTGCCTGAGCCGATTCATGCGCTACCGCCTCCTGGGTGCTCCATGCGCTCGTTCCGCTTCCGGATCACGACCTCCAGTGCCGTCAGGGTCGCGCCCAGCCCCACGATAAGCCCGGGGATCTTGCCCAATGCGCGCCAGGTGAAGGCGGGAAGGGATTCACGGACGACCGTCGGGAAACCCAGGTCCTGGAAGGGGACGTCGGAGACGTAGAGCATGGACGTTCCTCCCACCTCGTCCCTGCCGTAGATGGCGGGAACGTACCTGTCAGGGGCTTCCGCGATCCGGCGGGATGCCTCGGCCAGCAGATCCGACCGACGGCCGAACTTGAGGGCTTCAACCGGGCAGGCGGCCACGCATGCGGGTCCCTCACCCTGCGCCAGCCGCTCCGCGCAGAAGCTGCACTTCGTGACGGCAGGAAGGCGCTCCGCCCACTCGTACCTGGGAATCTGGAACGGGCAGGCGATCTGGCAATAGCGGCACCCGAGGCACCGCCACTCGTCGTAGACCACAGGCCCCTCGGGCGTCTGGTGCAGGGCACCCACCGGACACGCCGACGCGCAGGCCGGCGCCAGGCAGTGCATGCATTGGACCTTGATGGTCCTCTGCGCGGCCATGCCGTCCCCCATGCTGGAATGCGGGACGGGTTTGGGCAGCCGCTGAACCCTAACGTAGGTCCAGGCAGTGGGCCCGAGGTCTGCTGACTCGCCGGGAGGAAAGTTGCGGGCGGACTTGCAGGCGGCTTCGCAACCGCGGCAGCCGATGCAGCGCGAGATGTCAATGAGGGTGCCGTAGCCAGAGCCCTCGGCCGCGTGCGCCGCCTCCTCGACGGACAGGAACGCCGCGCCGATGCTGCTCGCTCCGATGATGCGGAGGAACTTGCGGCGTGTCAGGCAGGCGGCCAGGTCTTCTACCGCCATGCCGTCATGAACGCCGCAACGAAGAACGTCGAGAGTCCAAGGACCACGACGCCCATCACGATGCCGGTGACCGCCTCATCGAGGCCTTCTGCCCCGCGGGTCCTCAGTATCCTGTACAGACCCAAGACCCCCAGCGTGATGGCCGCGAGCGCCAGGATGCAGTTGATGCCGGGCAGCCAGCAGACGCGCAGGGCGATCAGGCCCAGCGCGAAGCTCAACCCGGCCGAGCGGGGCAGGATCCCGCTCTTCTGCGTCGTCTGCGGAGGCCCTGTGGTCTGGTGCCGCATGGCGCTCACCTCCGATTCCAGCCTAGAGGCAAGCGTGGCAGGCCGCATCGGGCAGATGTCCATGCGCAGGCGGCGGAACTCCCATCGGACGGGGGGGCGATGCCCAACGTAGCAAAGGAAACCGACCCATAGAACACCCGGCATTTGACGCTCGCGGACGGCCGGGCCTAGAATCAGACCTAACACGACAGGGCGATGATGGAGCGGGAGTAGACCTCCTGTCCAGTGGACCAGGGGTCTGTCGCATTTTCCGGAAGGGTGTGGCCGATGGAGAAGTTCTACATTACGACGCCGATCTACTACGTGAACGACGTGCCGCATATCGGGCACGCCTACGCGACCATCGCGGCCGATGCCGCGGCCAGGTTCCACCGGCTGGCCGGCCGCGACGTGTACTTCGCCACCGGCACCGACGAACACGGTCTCAACATCGAGCGCGTGGCCCGCGCCCACGGGGTGGCGCCCCAGGCCTGGGCCGACAGGATTTCCACCGCGTTCCGCGACCTTTGGGCCGGCCTCCACATTGCCTACGACGGCTACATCCGCACTACCGAGCCCAGGCACGAACGGGTGGTGCAGGCGATCTTCACGCGGCTGCACGAGCAAGGGGACATCTACAAGGGCACCTACGAGGGGTGGTACTGCGCCTCGTGTGAATCGTTCTATTCCGAGGCCGAGCTGGGCGAGGACCGCACCTGTGCAGTGCACACGGGCAGGCCGGTCGAGTGGAACGCCGAGCCCTGCTACCTCTTCCGTCTGTCCAGGTACCAGGACTGGATCCAGAGCCACATCGAGCGCCACCCCGGATTCATCGAGCCCGAGGCGCAGCGCAACGAGGTACTGAGCTTCGTCCGGTCCGGGCTCCGGGATATCTCGGTCAGCCGCTCCACCTTCAAGTGGGGCGTGCCGCTTCCCTTCGACCCCGACCAGGTCGCCTATGTCTGGATTGACGCCCTGATCAACTACATCACGGTCATCGGATACGGTGACGACCTGGAGCAGTTCCGGAGGTTCTGGCCGGCAGACGTGCACCTGGTGGGCCGGGACATTCTAAGGTTTCACGCCGTGATCTGGCCGATCGTGCTGCACGCCGCCGGATTGGAGCCGCCCCGCCAGGTCTTCGCGACAGGATTCCTGACGTTTGGGGGGCAGAAGTTCAGCAAGTCGCTTGGGATCATCCTGGACCCGGTGGCCGTTAGTCGCGAGTTGGCCGAGGCGTCCGGGGCCGAGCCGGCGGTGGCGGTGGACGCGCTGCGCTACTTCCTCCTCCGCGAGGTTCCGTTCGGCGCCGACGGCGACTTCAACCAGCCGGCACTGATCGGTCGGTTCAACGCCGACCTGGCCAACGATTACGGTAACCTGCTCAACCGCACCCTCCCCCTCGTCGCGCGCCAGTTTGGCGGAGTGCTCCCCACGCCGGGCCCGGCCGAAGGGACCGACGCCGCGCTGGCAGACCTCGCCCGAGCGGTGGTGGCTGCGGTAGGCGAGCACGTGGGCCGCCTCAACTTCAGCCAGGCGCTGGCCGAGGTATGGAGACTGTTAGGCGCGGCCAACAAGTACATAGACGAAGAGGCGCCGTGGTCGGCCATCAAGCAGGGCCGTACCGACAGGGCAGGGACGATCTTGTACAACACGCTGGAAGCCCTGCGAATCGCCACCATCGTGCTTTCCCCGGTGATGCCGGTCGCCACCCAGCGGGTGTGGGAGCAGCTCGGCATCGAGCAGCCGCTGGAAGACCAGCGGCTCGAAGATGCCAGGCGGTGGGGTTCGCTTTCCCCGGGCCTGCGCGTGCGAACCGGAAACCCCATCTTCCCGCGCATTGACACGCGGCCCAGGCCCGTCGCAGCCGCCACAGCCGGAGAGGGAGGAGATCCCGTGAGCGAGATCACGATCGAGGAGTTCAAGCGCCTGGATGTACGCATCGGCGAGGTTACCGCCGCCGAGAGGGTTCCGGGCACGGACAAGCTGGTGAAGCTGTCCGTGGACATAGGCGATGAGGCACGCACGCTCGTGGCAGGGATCGCCACTCACTACCAGACAGCAGACCTAATCGGCCGGCGCATTGTCGTACTGGCCAACCTGCAGCCGCGCAAGGTGCGCGGCGTTGAGTCGCGTGGGATGCTGCTGGCAGCGACGTGGGGCGACGACGAGGTGGCGATCCTCACCGTGGACGGAGCGCCGCCCGTGGGGTCCAGGATTTCCTGATTGGACGGCCCGACACGCGCCGCCGGCGCTGCGCGGCCCGGCAGGTTGCGGCTCATTCCAGCGCCCGGTAGACTGAAGAGGTGATCCTCAACCTCTTCGACTCGCACCTTCACCTGGACGACGGGGCGTTCGACCCCGACCGGGAGGCCGTGCTGGACCGTGCCCGGGCCGCGGGCGTGGGCGGGTTCGTCACCATTGGGACCTCGCTGGGATCGAGCCGCCGCGCAGTTGCCCTCGCAGAACGGCACAACGACGTGTTCGCGGCAGTGGCGATTCACCCCCACGACGCCGGCGATGCCACGCCCGAGGCGATGCGCGAACTGGCAGCGCTGGCCCGCCATCCCAGGGTGGTGGCCATCGGCGAGACCGGGCTTGACTACTACCGGTGCTTCGCGCCGCGCGAGGCCCAGGCGAACGCGTTTCACGCGCACCTGAGCCTGGCTCGCGAGCTGCACCTCCCGGTGATCATCCACAGCCGTGACGCCTATCAGGACGTGCTGCGCATCCTGGACGAGGGTGCGCCCCCGGGCGTGGTCATGCACTGCTTCTCCGGATCGCTTGAGATCGCCCGGTCCTGCCTGGACCGAGACTACTACCTGGGTCTGGGCGGTCCGCTGACCTACCGCAACGCGCGCCAGACCCAGGAGGTGGTGCGCTTCGTACCGCCGGACCGTCTCCTCCTTGAAACCGACGCCCCGTACCTGCCGCCAGAGCCGCACCGCGGCCGGCGCAACGAGCCGGCCCATCTGCCCCTGGTGGCCTGGGCAGCGGCCCACGCGCGCGGCGTAGCTGCTGGCACGGTTGCCGAGATCACGACATCCAACGCCAGGGCGGTTTTCAACATCGCCCGGTTTGCGGCGCTCTCATGACCCGGCCCGCACGCGGCGCGTTCGTCTTCCGCCTTGCTGCCGGGATACTGGCCGCTCTGCTGCTGGCGTCCGCTGCCTCGCCTGCCCTGGCCGCACCGGCCGAAGACCAGGAGATCCGGATCGGCCGGCAGGCCGCGACCGAGCTCGAGGCCAAGTTCAAGGTTGTCAAGGACCCCGAGATCACGGACCGGGTGAACCGCATAGGCGCCGCCGTGTCGGCGGTTTCCGACCGCCCGCGTCTGCCGTACAACTTCAAGGTGGTGGAGGTCGCCCAGGTAAACGCGGTGGCGCTGCCGGGCGGGTTCGTCTACCTGACAACCGGTCTGCTCAAGTTCGTTCGCAGCGACCACGAGCTGGCCGCGGTCATCGCCCATGAGGTGGCGCACGCCGCGCGCGCCCACGGCATGGAGATGATGCGCCGCGCGAACCAGGCCGCGTTCGTCACCCTGCTGGTCGCGATCTTCGCCCGCGACGCCAACCTGGCGCAGGGCGCTCATATCTTCTCCACAGGCCTGCTCTCGGGATACTCGCGTGACCTCGAGCGGGACGCCGATCTCGCATCCATTGCCTACCTGTCCAAGACCGCCTACAGCCCGGTCGCGGTGCTGACCGTACTGGAGCGGTTGGTGCGGGCAGAGCAGCTCTCGCCGCGGCGCGACCTGGGCGCCTTCGCCGAGCATCCCAAGACCGCTGAGCGCGCGCAGTATGTGGAGGCCGAGCTTCGCGCCCGCCGGATCGCGCTCGTACGGCGGGTTCCAGCCAACTACCTGGTACTCACGGTGCGGGAGCACATCAATGGGGACGTGGCTCTCACCGAGCTTCTGCTCAACAACCGTCCGATCGTGCGGCTGCCGGATCCGGCCAGGATCAAGGAGGCAGCCGACCTGCTCGACCGGCTCTTCGACGCCGACCTCGAGCCGTTCGAGGTGTCCGCGGCCGAGTACCCGGGGGGCTGGGGTGTGTTCGCCCGCGGCTGGGCGGTGTTCCGCTTCGTCCCCAGGGACGTCTCACTCGAGGGCGGATCGGTACGCGATCTGGCGGTGACCATTGCCTTCCGCCTTCGCGCAGCCATTGACGATGACATCCGCCGGAGGCGGCTGCAGGGGTAGTGCGCGGCGATAGCGATCTCATCGGGCGTTGACAGCGGGCGGTCACAGGGGTATCCTGCATACCGACCAGTCGGTATGCAGGAAGGAGAGGCCGGTGCCCCGCCGTTCGACCGCTGACCAGCCAGGCGTCCACCCCCGTATCCTGGGCTCGGCCCTGCGCGAGTTCTCGCTGAAGGGATACCACCAGGCCACACTGGATGAGATCGCCGCCGGTGCCGGGGTCAGCAAGGGCGCCGTTTACTGGCATTTCGAGAACAAGGGAGAGCTGTTCCTGGCAGTCGTCCGGCAGGAGGTTTCGCGTCTCGTCGAGCACCTGGAAGCGGTTGCCCGCAGGGGCGGAGGGTCCGTGGTCGAGCGCCTGCGGGCCGTAATCGCCGCGGCCGTTACTTACTACGCGGACCACCCGGAGTTCTGCAACCTGCTGCAGCTCTCCACGCTGCCCGGGGGGCTGGAGCTGGCCCGAGAGGTGGAAGCCTTGGCGCGCGACATGTACCGTCAGGGCAGGGAGATGATCGGCGTCCTCCTTCGCGAGGGCGTGCGCCTGGGCGAACTGGACGCGGGGCGCGCCGGCGTGGCTGCCCCGATCATCGTGGCGCTCCTGGACGGGCTGATGTCACAGTGGATCGTTGACCGCAGGGCCGTTCCGCTGCGGCGCCTGGCGCCGGACGTCGCCAGCGCTTTCCTGGAAGGAATAGCCAAGCGCGCGGATTGAGTTGTCGTAAGAAGACCCCTCTGGGGAGATCGTAGGGCACGGAAGGAGATTGTGCTGATGCGTCGCTGGTGGTGGGTTGTCTTGCTTGCGCTGATCGTCGTGGCCGCGGGAACGGTGCTGCGCGGCATGGGAGGCCCTCCCGCGTCCGATCAGGCTGCGCCGGTGCTGATCCCGGTCGAGGTCGCCGCGGTGGAGCAGGGAACGGTTTCGCACACGGTAGAGATCACCGGCACCATCGTTTCATCCCGTGTGGCCGAGATATATCCCAAGGTGAGCGGTCGCGTTGCGCGCGTGCTGGTTCAGGATGGCGCCCGCGTGGCCGCAGGCCAGGCATTGATCGAACTGGACCCGGCGGACCAGCGCACTGACCTGGCGCAGGCCGAAGCCGCGGTTGCTGCCGGTGAGGCCCGCCTGGCCCTGCTCGAGAGCGGGCTCCGTCCGCAAGAGCGGCAGGTTATCCAGAACGCCGTCACCCAGGCGCAGAACCAGGTGAAGGCAGCAGAGACCCAGGTCGTGCTGGCGCAGGCGGCGCTCCGGGTCGCCGAGGACAACCTGCGCCGTCACGAGCAACTGCTGCGGGACGGCGCGATCGCCCAGGCCCAGGTGGACCAGGCAAGGTTGCAGCAGGACCAGGCCCGCGCGCAGGTGCAGGCGGCGCAGGCGCAGATCGAGATAGCCCGCGCGGCGCTCGACTCCGCCCGGCAGCAGGTGACCGTGGCTGAGGGCGGCGCCAGGACCGAAGACCTGCGGGCCGCGCGCGCACAGGTGGAGCAGGCCCGCGCGGTAGTGGCAATGGCCCGGCATCGGTTGGGATACATGACGCTACGGGCGCCCTTCTCAGGCCGGGTGTCCGGCCTGACCGCTTCGACCGGGGACCACCTCACCTCCGGTGATTTCGCCGGCCGCGGCGGTCATGCCGCGCTGGTGTACGACGACCAGGCAATGGAGGTGGAGGTCAAGATCGGCGAGCGCGAGATCGGGTTGATCAGGGTAGGCATGCGCGGGACGCTGCGACTGGAGGGCGCGCCCGACCAGCCTGTTGAGGCCACGGTTCGGCTCATCACGCCGGTGGCTGATCCGATCAGCAGGGCGGCCAGCGTGCGGCTGCGATTGAAGCCGGGCGCAGCCGCCGCCGTGCCCGGGACCTTCGCGCGCGGCGAGGTCGTCCTCGAGCGGCGCGCGGGCGTGCTTGTGGTGCCCAAAGTCGCCGTCTCCGGCGGCGACCAACCCGTTGTGCGGGTAGTGGTAGACGGCGCCGTTCAGGTGCGATCCGTCACGCTGGGCCTGGCACAGGGAAGCCGGGTCGAGGTGCGCACCGGCGTGGCACTCGGCGAACAGGTCGTCGTGCTGGGACCGGAGGTGCTGGCCCCGGGCACGAAGGTCCGGGTGGTGGCCCGCTAGTGTCGCTCTCAGGGATTGCCGTTCGCCGTCCGGTCTTCGTGCTGATGATCATCAGCGCGCTCATGGTGCTTGGCCTGGTCTCCTACACGCGCCTGCCCGTCGAGCTGACCCCCGACATCCAGTTCCCGTTCGTAACCGTGACCGTGATCTATCCGGGCGCCGGTCCGGAAGAGGTGGAACTCCTCGTCGCCAAGCCGCTGGAGGAGCAGCTTTCCAGCCTGCCCAACGTGCGCGAGGTCCGCAGCCTGGCCAGCGAGGGCATCGTGTTTGTTTCGGTGCAGTTCGAGTTGGACACGAGCGTGGATTCGGCGACCGCGGACGTGCGGCAGCGCGTAGACATCGCCCGGGCGCGCTTCCCCAGAGACGTCGAACAGCCCGTGGTGCAGAAGCTCGACATCGCCGCCGAGCCGGTGCTCAACATCGGGTTGAGCGGCACCCGGTCCCAGCGCGAGCTGCGCCGGATCGCCGACGACGTGGTCAAGCCTCGATTCGAGCGGGTCCCCGGCGTGGCAGCCGTAAACGTCACCGGTGGCCGCGTACGCGAGATCCGGGTCGAGGTGGACCAGGAGCGGCTGCGGGCCTTTGGGATCGCCCTGTCGCAGATCGAGGACACCCTGCGTGCCGAGAACCTCAATGTGCCCGGCGGCAAGGTGACCGATGGGTCCAGGGAGGTTCTGGTCCGGCTCGCAGGGCAGTTCACCAGCATTGAGGAGATCGCCGATCTGCGCGTGTTGCGCCGGGACGGCACCACGATCCGCCTGGGTGATGTGGCCGCGATCCGCGACGTCGAGAAAGATGCCACCCAGTACACGCGCCTGAACGGCCGCGACAGCGTTGGGATCACGATCCAGAAGCAGGCCGGCGGCAACACCGTCAAGGTCGCCGACGGCGTGCGCAAGGCAATCGCGGAACTGCGACGTACACTACCCGCTGACTTGACCTTCGGAATCGCCCAGGACCAGTCGGTCTTCATTCGCTCATCGGTCGCCGACGTTCAGAGCAACCTGCTGCTCGGGGCGATCCTGGTGGCCATCGTAGTCTTCCTGTTCCTGCACAACGTGCGCAGCACGCTGATCATCGCGTTGGCGATGCCAACCGCGATTATCGCCACCTACCTGCCGATGTTCTTCGCGGGATTCACAATCAACATGATGTCGCTGCTCGGCCTGGCGGTATCGGTGGGCGTGCTGGTAGACAACGCCATCGTGGTCACCGAGAACATAAACCGGCACCTGGACCTTGACCCGACGCCCCAGGACGCGGCCCGCGAGGGCTCGCGCGAGATCGAGTTAGCGGTGATGGCCAGCTCGCTCACAAACGTTGCGGTGTTTGTGCCGATTGCCTTCACAAGCGGCATCGTCGGGCAGTTCTTCCGGCAGTTCGGGCTCACGGTCGTCTTTGCCAACCTGCTCTCGGTCTTCATCGCGTTCACGCTGACGCCGATGCTGTCCGGACGCTGGCTGAGACGAAGGAACTACGCCGGAACCTGGCGGGGGCGTTTGTCCGACCGGTGGGATGCCGCCTACGACCGGCTGACCCGCTGGTACCGGGGCGTGCTTGTCTGGTGCCTGCGGCACCGCGCTGCCACGCTGGGGCTGGCGACCCTGGCTTTCGCGGCCAGCATCGCCCTGGTCGCCTCGCCGTTGATCGGCAAGGAGTTCTTCCCGACTTCCGACACCGGCGAGTTCCGCGTCCAGCTCGACATGCCCCAGGGCAGCTCCCTGGTCCTGGCCGATGCGGCCGCGCGGAAGGCAGAGGCAACCCTGCGGCAGACGCCCGAGGTGAAGACCATCTTCACCATGGTGGGCGCCAGTTCGCTGGGTTTCGGGTATACCACGCCGGGGTCGCAGAAGGCAGACATATTCGTGAGCCTGGTTGATCGGGTCGAGCGCCGGCGATCGGTTGAGCAGATCATGGCTGCGCTGCGCCAGGAGATGAACGTCATCCCCGCGGCGGACGTGAAGATCTCCTCCTCGAGCGGGGTCGGTGGCGGCCAGGCGCCTATACAGATTGAAGTCTCGGGGTCGGATCAACGCCGGCTTACGGACCTGGCGGCGAAGGTCGAGGAGATCGTCCGCGGCACCCCCGGTGTGGTGAACGTGGACAACTCCCTGGCTGCGGGCAAGTCCGAGATCCAGATTACCCTCGACCGTGCGCGTGCATCGCGGCTGGGGCTCAACGCCGCAATTGTCGGGGGGGCGCTCCGCAGCGCGATCGAGGGGAACGCCGTGACCCGATACCGCGTCGGCGGGGACGAGTTCGACATCACGGTGCGGTCCAGGATCGAGAACCGTAACGCGGTCGAACGCATCGGCGATCTCGCGGTGGGGACCGCTCTCGACGGGACCGCGATCCGCCTCCGCGACGTGGCCTCCCTGCGCGAGACGCGCGGTGCGGCATCCGTGCAGAGGAAGAACCGAACCCGGCTTGCGATCGTCTCGGCCGACCTGAAGGGGCGGCCGCTGGGCGCGGTCACAGCCGACATCGAGAAGCAGACGGAGGCGCTGGCGCTCCCTCCCGGCTACGATATCTTCTTCGGCGGGGAGGCGCAGATCCAGGCCGAGTCGTTCCGGGACCTACTCACGTCGCTGGCGCTGGCGATCGTGTTCGTCTACATGGTGATGGCCGCCCAGTTCGAGTCGCTGCTGCACCCGTTGACGGTCATGTTCACGCTGCCGCTGGCCGCGGTGGGCGTCTTCCCGCTGCTCCTCGTCACGCGCATCAACGTGAGCATCATGTCGCTGCTGGGGATCATCATGCTCACGGGCATCGTGGTGAACAACGCCATCCTATTCGTGGACTACGTCAACCAGCTCCGGACCCGCGGGCGGTCGCGATGGGACGCCCTGATCGAGGCCGGGGGGGTCCGGATGCGGCCGATCTTGATGACCTCGCTCACGACGATCCTGGGAGGCCTGCCGGTGGCGCTGGGCCTGGGCACCAGCGGCGCCGAGTGGCGCCGGCCGCTGGGCATGGCGGTGCTGGGCGGGCTCATGACCTCCACGTTCCTGACGCTGCTGGTGATTCCGGTGGTCTACTCGCTGCTGGACGACCTGGTGGCGCGGATCTTCCCGCGTGCCGTCGCGACGGCCATTCCTTCTGTGGAGCCCGCGGGTACAGCCGCGCCGGCGCCCGGATCCGGTGACGGTGAGCAGTAGGCCCTGGCGGATGTTATAATATGGTTTGGTGCGCGCCCGTAGCTCAGTGGATAGAGCGGCGGCCTCCGGAGCCGTAGGTCGGGGGTTCAAGTCCCTCCGGGCGCGCCATGGGAAGCGCGGATCCCACCTGCTTCCCGGTGTCTATTCCAGCAGCTACCTCCCGTAGTCACCTCTGAAGACTGCATCCGCCGCCGGCGGTCCGTGTCCCGGCGGCAGGCAGGCATGGCCCTTTGGCCCTGCCGCCCGAGCAGGCCAGTCGAGGCAATCGGGAGAGGCTGGAAGGCTCGTCGTGCGCTTTCCTTACAGCCGAGAGTGTGTGTCGAAGATCAAGACCGTCGCCGGTCGCCGTTGGCATCCCGAGGAGAAGTACTGGACGGTTCCCCACACCGAGGGGGCCATCGCCCACCTGTTGAGCCTCTTCGCCGGCGAGCCGGTCGAGGTGGAACCTTCGCTCCGGCCTGTGGTCGTCCTGGACAATCGAGAGCCACCGCCCGAACCAGAGATTTCCGAAGCGGTGGCGCTGCCCCCCAGGCTCCTCGACCAAGCACGTCTGGCTATTCGCGCCCGACATTACAGCCCCAGCACTGAGCAGGCCTATGTGGCCTGGATCAGGCGGTTCATCCTTTTCCATGGGAAGCGCTATCCGGTGGAGATGGGCGAGCCAGAAGTCAACCAGTTCCTGACGCATCTGGCTGTGCACGAGCGCGTTGCTGCTTCGACGCAGAACCAGGCCCTGGCCGCCCTGCTGTTTCTGTACGACAAAGTGCTGAATCGCCCGTTAGGCCAGATCGAAGGGGTCGTGCGGGCCCGCCGGCCTCGACGGTTGCCGGTCGTGCTTACCCGGCAAGAGGTAAGGGCGGTACTGGACGAGATGGGTGGGACACCACGGCTGGTGTGCGCGCTGCTGTCCGGCTCGGGCCTGCGGTTGTTGGAATGCCTTTGCCTGAGGGTCAAAGACGCCGACGTTCAGCGCAATGAGATCGCGGTCCGCGACGGCAAGGGGGGCAAGGATCGGGTGACCATGCTGCCGGCGGCGGTGAAGGCGCCGTTGCAGGCGCACCTAGAGAAGGTGCGGCGGCAGCATGCGAGGGATCTGGCTCGAGGTCAGGGCCGGGTCTGCTGCCGGACGCCCTTGCCCGCAAGTATCCGGGCGCCGACCGCCAGTGGGCCTGGCAGTGGGTCTTTCCGGCCTCGTCGCATTATGTAGACCGCCGGACGGGGGTGCGGCATCGGCATCACCTGCATGAGTCGGTCATCCAGAGAGCCGTCAACGAGGCGGTGAGGCGGGCGGGGCTGACCAGGCCCGCCTCGAGCCACTCCTTTCGCCATTCGTTTGCCACGCACCTCTTGGAAGATGGCTACGGTATTCGCACCGTCCAGGAGTTGCTCGGACACAAGGACGTGAAGAAGACGGTGATTTACACCCATGTGCTGAACCGGGGCGGAAAGGGGGTGAGGAGCCCGATGGACGGGCTGTGAACGGGAAGGCGCGGCATGCCCCGGATGCCTGGGGATCCCCAGGCATCCGGGACGCTATGCTGACCCGCCGGGCGGCACAATACCCGGCAGGGATGGCGGGGCAGGGCGGCGTAACTCAAGTCCGCAAGGGCGTTTGCAGCCCCCGGGGGGGGGCCGAGCAGATATCGTGCTAGGCTGACGCAGAGGGTGTGTTGAACTAAACCGCTCACGCGGTAGAGACGACCAGGCCTCTCCCGGGACCGCT
>DYHL01000048.1:0-8464 GCA_020724185.1 Candidatus Nitrosymbiomonas sp.
TTCCCCTCATAGACCACCGACGTGACATCGTAGAGGACCAGCGCACCCTCCTGAAAATGCCGGCGCGCCAGGGCCGCCTCGATCCGCCCCTGGCGCGCTACCACCCAGTCGATCGCCTCGTACAGGTCGTCCGCCGAGGCGGCCTCCAGGCCCAGCATCTCCCCCAGGGTGCTGTGCTTGGTGCGGGGATCGAAGCCGCGAGCGGTGGCGAGCTTGGAAGCCGGGGCGATCAGCCGGGCGGCGATCATGCCCACCACCAGGCTCCGCTGACGGCTGGGTCGGCTGGCGATCACCCCCTCCAGCTCCAGCCGGCGCATGGTGCCCACAATGGCGGCCACATGGCCATGGGGACGGCTGCGGACGATCTCAAAGGCGTCCTCGGGGGCCACCAGCGTCTCGCCGTGCAGCACGCGCCGCAGCGTCTCGATCTGCGCGGACGGCCAGTGGGAGAGATTGGCCAGGGTGCGGGTCCGGACCGAGCGGCCCGCGCGGTAGCTTTCGCGTAGCAGGATCGCCGGAGGCGACCCGCGGTTGGGGATTACCGCCACGTACATGCTTGAACGATATCACAAATATCGCCTGATGGCAAGAGGAATTTGCGAAACTACATGACTACAACATGCACCACCGGATCGCCCCCCAGCCCAGTATCTGTGCCCCTTTCCGGCGTTGCATCGTCGGGAACTTCGGTCTAACCCGCAGACATCGCGGATTGCAGGAACGGCGGAGACACGAAGAGACCGTGGTGCGCCGCAGGGAGGTAGTAGCGGGTAGGGATGTGGCGCATCCTCTCGACCAGTTCCTCTGGGTTCACCCCGGCGGGATCGCGGCCCTGAGAGCCCACGGTGAAGGTCCAGAAGACACCCGGATAAGTGGGCACCGCGCCCAGGTATGTGCGCACCCACCTGAAGTGGGGAGCCATGTGCTGCTGCACCATCGCGATTAGGTCTTGCTGGTACAGGGGCGATCCGCTCTGTACCGCCAGCACGCCGGAGGCGCCCAGGAGGGCCGCCATCTGGCCGTAGAACTCGCTGGAGAACAGCCCCAGCGACGGCCCTTTCGGATCGGTAGAATCCACCATCGCCACGTCGAAATGCTCGCCACCCTCGCGCACGAACCTGATGCCGTCGTCAACCAGGAGCCGCGCACGCGGGTCGGCGTAGCAGTTCGCCGGGATCGAGGGAATCCACCGGAGCGTTGCATCTATGACCGCGCGGTCTATCTCGACCATTGTCGCGTGTTCGATCGGGTGCCGCAGCGTCTCGCGCAGCAACCCTCCGTCCCCGCCCCCGATGATCAGCACCCGCCTGGGCGCGGGATGCGTGCACAGCGGGACGTGCGCCAGCAGTTCATGGTAGATGAACTCGTCCCGTTCGGTTGTCTGCACCGCGTCGTCGAGGATGAGCATGCGGCCGAAGTCCAAGTTCTCGATAACGCGGACCCGCTGAAACGCCGAGCGTTCGTCGTGCAGCACGGCGTCCACCCTGTAGATGTGGGCGAAGGCCTCTCCGCCCTGGTCGGTGATCCACTCCGGTTCCTGGGGCGATCGCATCGTGTCTACTCCGGCCAGAACAGCACTGCCGCAACCACGCAGCCCGTGCGCTGGACCACGTGTTCCCTGGCGGCGACGACGATCTCCACGGTCTCTAGACCCCGGGTTGCCATGCCCTCCTCGACCATGCGCCGGACGATTTGCTCCGCGTTCTCGGCCGAACCGGTGTGGGCGTACTCCATTATTAGGCCGTGGCTGCCGGCGCCAATCCCGATCCCCACGGACGCCGCGATGCGCTCCCCGGGTATGTGGCCGTTGATCCGGGTGTAGACCGCGGGCATGAGCATGCCCGGCGTGTACGGCCGCATCGGGACGACGCGGGCGCCCTCGGGGCAGATGCTGGTGACCTTAAGGAAGTTCAGGTCGGCGATGCCGGCGTCCATCAGTGCGTGATCGAACGCGTTGAGCGCTGTGCTGCCTTCGCCCGCGCCGGCCACGGCGGTGATAGCCCGCGGGATTGTCCACAACATCTTGTCTCCTCCGTCTGCATGACGCTTGGTGCACAACAAGTAGAATCTATTCCACCCGAGGAAACGTCTTCCTCCTCCCGGTGGAGGGAGGACCATTCACGCGCAGAACAGTTCATCCATGGTTCGAGTTTCCCGCCGTGGGGCGCGGGCGGCGGCAGCGGCGTGGATGGCGGGCGTTGCCGCGCTCTCTCTGGCTCCCGGAGTCGCCCTCGGTGCCGGGACCGATGCCTGGTGGCACGGGGCCGCGTACCTGGTCCTGGCGTGGCTGCTGCGCTGCGCGATGGCGCGGGAGGGGGAGTCCTCCGGTTGGGTGCTTCCGCTGGCGGCTGCGTGGTGCTTCGGCCTTGTCCTGGAAGGGCTCCAGGCCGCGCTTCCCTACCGTACGGCCGAGGCGCGCGACCTACTGGCCAACGCCGTGGGCGCGGGCATCGCAATGTTGCTGCCGGTACGCTCCTACAGGCGGGTGCCCTGATGGCGGGAGGTAGCAGGATCACCAGAGCGATCGCCATGGTCGTGCTGGCGGTTCTGGTCTGCACCCACCTGGGCCTGGGGCAGACGGCGCCGCACGGGCCCGTGCAGATCGGATTGGCCAGCCCGGACCCCGCGGGTTACGCTCTGGCCCGCGTCGCCGGCATCCGATCGGTCAAGATCACGGCAGACTGGAGCGCGATCGAGCCGCAGCGGGGCCAGCCCGCCTGGACCGATCTGGACCGCGCCGTGGTGATGGCCCACCGCGAGGGAATGGTCCCGCTGCTCGTGCTCGCGTTCACGCCAAGATGGGCCAGCATTGGAACCGGCGTTGACCTTTCACGACCTGAGATCTACTCCCGCCAGCCACCGCGGGACCTTCGCGACTGGGACCGCTTCGTGGGGGCCGTGGCAGCGCGCTACCGCGACCGGGTGCACGAGTGGCAGGTGTGGACGCAACTCGGGCTGCCCAACTTTCGTGGCACCGCCAACGAGTACGTGGCCATGCTCCAAACCGCCCACGCACGCATCCGGGCGGTGGACCCCGCTGCGCGGGTGGCATCGGCCTCTCCCGAGGGGGTGGACCTGGGGTTCGGGGCGCGGATGCTGACCGCCGCACCCCAGCATTTCGATGCCCTTGTCATCACACCACGGGGCTCTGCGCCTGAAGCACTTCTCCGGCCGGTTGGGATACTGGCCGGCCGCGCGCGGGCTGCCGGGAAGGCGCTCTGGATGGATTGGACGCCGGAGCGGTCTAGCGGCGCCGACGCCGTCGGCGGGGTGTTGGTTCGAGTTCTAGCCATGGCCCAGGCCACCGGCGTAGAGCGGCTCTACCTGACCGACCCCGGCCCGCCGGAGGCCGACCTTCGCCAGGCCGCGATGCTGCTGGCGGGCCGATCCTATGCCGGCTATCTGGTGCGCGATCCCGACGTCTTCGCAGTGCTCTACGGCGCTGGCGCAGATGCGGTACTCCTGGCTTGGGCCACGGCAGAAGGAAGGAGCCTTGATCTTCCCCAGATGCCCGGCACCCGCGTCACGACGGTTCAGGGACGGCCGGTTGCGGCAGAAATCCGTGACGGCCGGATGGTGCTGCGGCTGTCCGCTCTGCCGATTGTGGTTACGGGTGTTGCGCCGGCGCTGGTGGAGGAGGCCCGGGCCACGGCCAGCGCCAGGGGCACGCTGCTGCCGGTGGTTGGCGCTGACCGCGACTTCAGCCGTAGCCCTGAGGTCTTTGCCCGGCTCGGACGGACCGGCGAGGAGCGTGGACTCTACAACCTGCTCTACCGCGCCCGCCCCAACGGCGCCGTGGAACCGATTGAGACCGCCGGCGGCGAGGGTGTGCGTACCGTCATTGCGCGCGGGGTAGTCTACGTCTACTTCGACCTCGACGACACGTTTGCGTTCTTCCTGGAGGGCCGCACGCCCATCGAGATCACCGTGGAGACTTGGGGCAGCCGCGCGCCAGGGCAGGTTGGGTGCAACCTGCTGTACGATTCCACGGGCGGCTATCGTTTCACACCCTGGCAGTGGGTGGAAGTCGCCGATGGTTGGGTTAGCCACACGCTGCGCCTCACCGACGCCTCCATGGCCAACACCTGGGGATGGGACTTCGCCATCAACGCCGGAGGCAATCGTTCAGAGGACCTAGTCGTGCGCACGGTCACGGTCCGGAAGATCGCTCCCCCATAGATCTGGTGCGCGTTGACACCCCCTGGTACCCGTGCTAGATTGGCATCGGTTTTCAGCGCGCCCCGCGTGCTTCGCTGACCGGGTTCTGAGGTTTATGCGCCTTTCCCATCGCCACGGATTTGAACTGGACGGTCAGGGCCACCTTGTTATCGGCAGCGCTCGCGCGGCCGACCTGGCGGCCAGGTTTGGTACGCCGTTGCACGTCCTCGACGAAGCTCGCATGCGCGCGAACTGCCGCGCCTACGTTCAGGCGATGCAGGAAGAGTACCCTGGCCCGGGCCGGGTGCTGTTCGCGTCCAAGGCACTGTGCACCGTCGCGTCGTGCCAGGTTGCGCACGAGGAGGGCCTGGGCATTGACGTGGTCAGCGTCGGCGAGATCCTCACCGCGAGGACCGCGGGTGTGCCGGCCGGTGATCTCTTCTTCCACGGCAGCAACAAGACGCCCGAGGAGATTGCCTACGGCCTGGATGCCGGCGTCGGCCGGTTCGTGGTTGACAACGAGTACGAGCTGGACTGGCTCGACCGCCTGGCGCGCGAGCGCGGCTGCCGGGCCGACATACTGTTGCGCATCACGCCCGGAATCGAGCCCCATACGCACAAGGCCATCCAGACCGGAGGCGTGGACTCCAAGTTTGGGTTTGGGCTGCTAGGGCCGTCCGCGGAAAGCGCGGTGCTGCGGGCCCTCGAGCTCCCTGGGGTGCGCCTGCGAGGGTTGCACTGCCACATCGGATCACAGATACTCGACCTGGACCCCTTCGTGATGGCCGCCCGGTCTCTGGTGTCGTTTGCGGCCGAGGTGCGCGGGAGCGGGTTCGTGCTCGAGGAACTCAACCTGGGCGGGGGCCTGGGCATTCGGTACCTGGCGGATCAGGATCCGCCGACCCCAGGCAGCCACGTGCGGGCGATGGCGGAGATGGTGCGCGATCTCACGGCGCGGTACAAGATGCCCTTGCCGGTGATGATGGTCGAGCCCGGCCGTGCGATCGTGGGCAACGCGGGTGTGACGCTCTACACCGTGGGCGCCATCAAGGCCGTCTCCGGCGTGCGCACGTTCGTGTCCGTGGACGGCGGGATGTACGAGAATCCACGCCCCGCGCTCTACGGAGCGGAGTACGAGGCCGTGGTGGCGACGCGGGCGGGCGAGGAGCCCACGCAGAGGGTGTCCATTGCCGGCCGCTGCTGCGAGTCGGGCGACGTTCTGATCTGGGACGCTCAGTTGCCGGAGGTAGCCGCGGGTGATCTCCTGGCGGTGTTTTCCACCGGCGCCTACAACTACTCGATGGCCGGCAACTACAATCGCTATCCGCGGCCCGCGCTCGTCTTCGTGCGCGATGGTGAGGCGCACATCGCGGTCGAGCGCGAGACCCCCGCCGATCTGGTGCGGCTCGACCGCGCCCTGCCACGGCGTGACGGCAACCTGCGGCCCGACAGCACCCGGCTGGGTGATGGCTGATGCTCGGGGCTGATCCTCAAGTTTTGCTGCTGCGCGTGCTGGCAATTCTGGTCGCAGTGACGGTGCACGAGTTCGCGCACGCCTGGGCCGCGGATCGGCTGGGCGACCCCACACCCCGTCTCCGCGGCCGTCTCTCCCTCAACCCGGTGGTGCACCTGGACCTGATGGGATCACTGCTGCTCTTGCTCGCTGGGTTTGGGTGGGCCAAGCCCGTCGAGGTGAACCCCAGGTACTTCCCCAACCCGCGCCGGGGGATGCTGGTGGTGGCTGCAGCCGGTCCGCTCGCGAACGTGGCAACCGCGTTCCTGCTGGGGCTGGTCTACCAGCTCGGCCTGGTCGAGCCGGGCACCCTGCCGGGAAGTTTGCTTCTGACGGTGATTCTCATCAACGCGGTGCTGGCCATATTCAACCTGCTGCCCGTCCCCCCGCTGGACGGATCGAAGATTCTCTCCGGCCTGCTGCCCGCGGCCCAGGCCCGATCCTACGACCGGCTGGCTCAGTACGGCCCGCTGCTGTTGCTGGCGCTGATCCTGCTGCCCGGCCGCTTCATCGGTCTCCTGCTGGATCTGCCCGTGCGATGGCTGGTCGGGGTGGCGATCGGCGCAGGCGGCCTCTGGTGACGACCGAACCGTCCGGCCTATTTGCCCGTGCCGCGGCATCTGCCTACACGGTAAGCGTGCCGGGCTACGAAGGTCCGCTGGACCTGCTTGTGACGCTCGCCCACCAGGGGAAGATAGACCTCAACGACATACCGCTGGCCGAGATGGCGGATGAGTTTCTGCGGCGCACGAGGGCATCGCTGGACCTCAATGAGGCGGTAGAAACGCTGTGGCTGCTTGCCGCGCTCGTGGAGATGAAGGCGAAGCTGCTCCTGCCCAAGCCTCCTCCGCCTGAACCCATCCAGGTTCCCGAGGACAGCGACCTGCCGGCACGCCTCGAGGAGCAACTCGCCGAGTACCGGGCTTTCAAGGATGCCGCCGAGGCGCTCCGTGCGCTCGAGAATCTCCAGCAGCAGGTCTTCGTGCGGCCCCTGCGCGGGGAGCCGGCCGACGTCCTGCTGGAAGGAGTAACGGTCGAGGAGCTCTTCCGGGCGTTCGAAGAGGTGCTTGCGCGCGCCCGGGAGGAGCACGCCGCCGAGGTGGTGGATGAGCCGATCCGGGTGGCCGACCGCATGTCGGCCATCCTGGGCGCGCTGGATGACGCGCCGCAGGGCCTCGAGTTCTCGGCGCTGTTTCCGCGACGGGCGACCACCGTAGTAGTGGTGGTGACGTTCCTGGCGTTGCTGGAGCTGATCATGGGCCAGAAGGTACGGGTGCAGCAGGCTTCCCCCCTGGCGCCCATTCTGGTGAAGAGGATCTAGATGGCGTTCCCGGAGGAGACCGGCGTACTGGCGCGCTCGGCGGAGAGCGTGCTGTTTGTCGCCGACCGACCGGTACCGCTGGATCGCCTGGCAGCCGTACTGGATGTTCCTGTCGACCGCGCGCGCGAGGCGGTCGAATGCCTCCAGACGCGTCTGGCCGACGGCGGCCTCCAGGTACAAGCGGTTGCCGGCGGCTATCAGCTCTGCACGCGGCCTGAGCACGCCGACCTGGTGCGCCGGTTTCTGCAGCGCGAGCACGGCGAGTCGCTGTCCAGGGGGGCTCTTGAGACCCTGGCGATAATTGCCTACAAGCAGCCGGCGACGCGGGGCGACATCGAGCAGATCCGCGGAAGCAGCAGCGACTGGCACATCGAACGCCTGCTCGAGCGCCATCTGATCCGCATGGTCGGCCGGCGCGAGACGGTGGGACGCCCCATGCTGTTTGGGACCACCGAGTTGTTCCTGCGCTACTTCGGGCTTCGTGATCTGTCCGATCTGCCGCCCGCGGGTGAACGAAGCGTGCAGGCGATGCTCGATCCGGTGGGGTGAACGCCGTGTTCCGGCACGCCCTGCTCGCGGGTGTGCTGCTGGCTGCGTGCGCGGTGGAACCGGCGATCACGCCGCCGGCTCATGCCGGACCCACCGGACCCACGGCAGCGGTCGTCATGGATGCCAGGACCGGCCGCGTCCTGAACGAGCGCGAGGCGCACCGCCGGTGGCCCCCGGCCTCCACCACGAAGATCCTGACGGCGATCATCGCCATCGAGCGCCTCCCTGCCGGCGCGATCGTCACCGTCAGCACCCGCGCAGCCTCCCAGCGCCAGGGCGCGGCCGTGGGCCTGACGGTCGGAGAGAAGTGGCCGGTCAAGGACCTGCTGCTGGCGATGATGCTCAGCTCGGCGAACGATGCGGCGGTGGCCGTGGCAGAGGCGGCATCCGGCAGTGCCGAGCGCTTCGCCGAGGAGATGAACGCCAGGGCGCGGCAGATGGGCGCCCGGGAGAGCCGGTTCGTCACCCCGCACGGGTTTGAGGCCTCGGGGCATTACAGCACCGCCCTCGACCTTGCCCTGATCGCGCGCCACGCGCTTCGCAACCCAGATTTCGCCACGCTGGTGCGCACCGCGACCTGGGAGCTAACACGGCCCGGTCGCCCACCGCAGCAGATCGTCAACACCAACCGGCTTCTCGGCAGGTATCCCGGGGCCGATGGGGTGAAGACCGGGTGGACAGCGGCGTCAGGGCCTTCGCTGGTCGCCTCAGCCACGCGGGACGGCCGGCAGATCATTGCGGTGGTGCTCAACAGCCACAACGTGTTCGGCGACGCGGAGCAGTTGCTGGACCTGGGATTTCGCTCCGCCCGGGCGGGCGCGCTATCCGGGCGCTGAGGGGGTAGCGGAGATGAAGGTTGATCGCGAGAAGTGGGAAGCCAGGTACGGCGCGGGCGAGCGCGTGCACGATGGGCCGCCGTCGGG
>DYHL01000048.1:8474-13840 GCA_020724185.1 Candidatus Nitrosymbiomonas sp.
AGGAAGTGGCTGCCACTGCTGCCTCGCGGCCGCGCGCTGGATGTGGCCACCGGCCTGGGGCGCAACGCTCTGCTGCTGGCATCGGCTGGCTACGATGTGTGCGCCGTTGACATCTCACCTACCGCGCTGGCAGTGGCGGCACGCCGATCTGCGCGCAGGCGCCTGCGCGTGCGATGGGTCGAGGCGGATCTCGACACCCACCGGTTCCCGAAGGCGCGGTACCATGTGGTCGTGAACACCTTCTTCCTAAAGAGGAAGCTGATCACCGCGTTGCAGGAGGCGGTGCGGCCCGGCGGGGTCATGATCATGGAGAGCCACCTGGAATCCATTGAGCCGGACCCCGGTCCTCGCGGACCCGCACACCGGCTCAAGAAGGGCGAACTGCAGCGTCGGTTCCGGCACTGGGAGGTGCTCTATCTTCAGGAGGGCCTCTTCCGTGAGGGAGGGCGCTCCCGCGCGCTGGGCAGGATTGTGGCCAGGAAGCCGAAGGGGCCCCGGTAATGGTGGTGATGGCGCCACGGGCCGCGGTAGTTGCTCTGCTTGCGCTGGTGATGGCTGCGCCTGCCGGCGGCCACGCCGCAGCCACCGGAGCTACCGCAGCCTACCCGATCACGCTGACGGATGCCTCCGGGACCCGCCTGACAGTTCCAGCGAGGCCGGTCCGGATCGTTTCGCTGGCTCCGAGCGTAACCGAGGTCCTCTTTGCCCTGGGCCTGAACCATGAGATCGTCGGGATCAACGACTCCGACGACTACCCGCCGGAGCGGGTGCGGGGCAGGCCGCGCGTGGGTGGCGCGATCATCAGCCTGGAGCGGGTGATGGCTCTGAAGCCGGATCTGGTCGTGGGAATGCCGAGCCTGCAGCACGACCAGTTGACGCGCCTGCGGATGCTCCGCCTGCCCGTGCTGGCCGTGGACGCCGCTTCTGTGGACGAGACCGTTGATCTGATTCGGCTGCTGGGCCGCGTCACAGGACGCCGCAGGCAGGCCGAGGACCTGGCTCTCTCCCTCCAGCGACGGGCAGCGGCCGTTCGCCCCTCCATCCGGCGCACCGCCTACATAGAGGTGTGGCATGAGCCCGTGCTGGCCGCAGGCGGAGCGACCCTGGCGGACGATCTCGTCACCCGCGCCGGGGGCGCCAACATCTTCGGCAACCGCCGCGGGTACGTTCCGGTCCCGCTCGAGGAAGTCGTCAGTCGGAACCCGCAGGTGATTATGCTGCTCTACCCGGGGCGAGACCGCCTGCGGGGAAGGCCTGGCTGGACCACCCTGGATGCGGTGCGGGCAGGCCGCGTGTTCGATCTGCCGACCTCGCTGGTGGCGCGGCCTGGCCCCCGCGTCGTGGAAGGCCTGGAGCTGATCGCCCGGCTGATGCGCAATGGACGGTAGACCACCCGACACAAGCGGGTGCCGGGTTGAGATCGCCGGACTGGTCTGCCGGCTGTCCGGCATCGTGGCGCTGGGCGGCGTCTCCCTGGAGATACCTTCCGGATCGCTCTTCGGCATCGTCGGACCCAACGGCGCGGGCAAGACCACGCTTCTGCGCGCGATCGCCGGCGCGGTAGGCCCGGAGGCAGGCAGCGTCCTGGTGGAGGGCTTTGCCCCGCATGAGACGCCCATAGAGGTGCTTGCCCGGCAGATCTCGGTCCTGCCGCAGCACCCGGTCGTCCCAGCGGGCGTCACGGTGCGCGAGGCCGTGGCGTGGGCGAGGAGTCCCCACATGGGCAGGCTGGCGCGGCCGGGCGCGGCCGACCTGCGGGTTGTGGACGAGGCCCTTGAGCAGACCGGGGCCCTGGACCTCGCCGACCGGGCCATCGAGTCCCTCAGCGGCGGAGAGCGGCAGCGCGTGCTGATCGCCAGGGCCCTGGCCCAGCAGCCGCGCCTCCTGCTTCTGGACGAACCCACTGCCCATCTTGATCTGGGGCGGCAGCTTGAGATCATGGAGCTGCTGAGGACACTGGCCGGTCGCGGTCTCACCGCCGTGGCGGCGATCCACGACTTGAACCTGGCGGCCAGCTTCTGCGACGGCCTTGCGCTGTTGAGCAGGGGTCAGGTTCTCGCCAGCGGCCGGCCGGCGGATGTCGTGGCTCCGGATCTCATCCGTGAGGCGTTTGGCGCCGGCGTCACCGTCCGGGTAGATGCCAGGACCGGGCGTCCATACCTGACGGTGACCCCGGGGCCACCAGTTGTGGGAACCGGCCCGCGGGTTCACGTGATTTGCGGAGGCGGGACCGGCATTGAGATACTGAACCGCTGCGCGGAGGCCGGCTGCCGCCTGAGCGTGGGAGTGGTGCATGTGATGGATGCTGACGACGAAACGGCGCGGGCCATAGGAACCCAGGTAATCGAGGAGGCGCCGTTCTCGCCTATCAGCAGTGCGGCTGCCGCTGAGGCGACCGCGGCCGCCCTTGCCTGTCGCGCGGTGATCATTGCGCCCACCCCCATCGGTCCGGGAAACTTGAGGAATCTGGAGGTGGCGGAAGCAGCGCTGGCTGCCGGGGTTCCGGTTATCATGGTGGAGGGGCAGGAGGCGCGGGACTTCACCGGCGGCGCCGCTGCGGCGGCTGCGATGCGCCTGGCCGCCGCTGGCGCGCGCGTGGTACCGGATGTGTCGTCGGCGATCGAGGCGCTAAGCATGTTACTGGCCCAGGAGGGAACCCGCTCGTGAGCCGGCTGCGCCCAGTGGTGGCCATAGACGGTCCTACCGCATCCGGCAAGTCCACCGTGGCGCGGGCCGTGGCCATCCGGCTGGGGTTCCGTCACATAGACACCGGCGCCATGTACCGGTCCGTGGCGCTGGCAGCCGCGCGGCGCGGGGTTGATCTGCGCGACGCCGCGGCCCTGACCGCCCTGGCCGCCTCGCTTGCCATCGAGTTCCATCCCGCACCCGGCGGAGCACGCGGTGGAGAGAGAATCGTTGTGGACGGCGAGGACGTCGCCGAGGCGGTCCGCGCCCCAGAGGTCAGCACCGCGGCTTCGATTGTCAGTGCAGTCCCTGGGGTACGCGCTGCGCTGGTTGCGCGGCAGCAGGCGCTGGGGGCCGCAGGTGGAATCGTGATGGAGGGCCGTGACATCGGCACGGTCGTCTTCCCCAACGCCGAGGTCAAGGTATTCCTAGAGGCTGGTCTAGAGGCCAGGACCCGGCGGCGGCACGACGAACTGACGGCAAGAGGGGTGGAGGTGGATCTGGACGAAGTCCGTCGCCAGGAGGCCGAGCGGGACGCGCGCGATGTTACGCGGGCACACTCACCGCTGCGCCCGGCCGATGACGCCGTGATCCTCGACACCACCCTTCTGACCTCAGAGCAGGTGGTTGCCGCGATCATACAGCTCGTCAGGGAGCGCACGGATGTGGTATAGCTTCTGGAAGCTCCTCTTCGCCTTCTACTTCAGCCTGCAATTCCGGCTGCGGGTGGAGGGCCGCGAGAACGAACCGGCAGAGGGCCCGGTCCTGGCCGTCTGCAACCACGTCAGCGCCGCGGACCCGCCGATCGCAGGGGTGGCGCTCCGGCGCAGGGCCCGCTTCATGGCCAAGCACGAACTGCTGCAGATGCCCGTGCTCGGCTGGCTGCTGCGCACGGTCGGCACCTTCCCCGTCAGGAGGGGTCAGGCGGACAGGCGGTCGATCCGTACCGCGCTGGATGCCCTGGCCCACGGCGAGCTCGTACTGATGTTCCCCGAAGGCACGCGCAGCCCTGACGGACGGTTGATGCAGGCCGAGCCCGGCGCCGCGCTCCTGGCCCTGCGCGCCGGCGCCCCGGTGCTGCCGATGGCCGTGATCGGCACGCAGCGCGCCATGCCCAAGGGCACGCGGTTGCTCCGCCGGCACCCGGTCGTCGTTCGCCTGGGCCGGCCCATCGCGGTCCCGCGGCACGACGGCCGCCTCACCAGAGAGGACCTGGAGACCTGGGGCCAACGCTTCATGGACGGAATCGCCGCTTTGCTGCCAACCGACCAGCAGCCGAGGACCTGAAAGATCAGGCGAGTTGGAGGATCCTTACGCCGATGGCGGCCGCCGCGGTGATGATCCTCTCGTCCCGTGTGGCCAGCGGCAGCCCCTGCCGGGCGGCCAGTTCCAGATAGGCGGCGTCGTAGGCTGAGAGGCCGTGTTGCCTACCGAGGGGGAGGACCGAGCCGAAGATTCGGTCTATGGAGGGCTGCTCCATGACGATTGGGAGGGCGCCCAGGAGTTCGACGAATCGTGCGCTCTGGGCCTCCGTCAGCCGTCCCCGCCGCTGGGCAGACAGCAGGACATTGGCGACCTCTAGCGGCCAGATCGCAGGGACAACGGTTGTGGCGCCCTGCAATCGGTCGAGGACGGCCTCGGTGTACGGGGTCGCCTCATCCTCGAAGCACCAGGACATCGTGACGGACGTATCGAGGACGAACTCCACCTTTAGCGGCGGCCTTCCTCAATCAGGTCACGCAGCACGAGAGGCCTCAAGGTAATCCCCTTCCGGAACTCGCGTAGGGCACCGATCACCTGGCCGGGATCCCGCCGGCGACCCTCCGGGACCGGCACCAGCATCGCCACAGGGACGCCGTGCTTGCTGATGATGAGGGCTTCTCCCCGCTGGACTTCATCCAGAAGCCTGGGAAGATGCGTCTTCGCTTCATAGGATCCGACCGTCCGCATAGATCCACCCAGAATCAACCAGTCTAGGACTAGTCTAATCCTCTGCCCACATAGCGTCAAGGCCCTGCTCTACCATCCGATCAGCAGCTGTCGTCAGGGGCACGTAGGTGAGGCGCGGAGATCTTCCTCCCAGCGGAGCACCGTCA
This sequence comes from Candidatus Nitrosymbiomonas sp., assembly GCA_020724185.1. Taxonomy (GTDB): domain Bacteria; phylum Sysuimicrobiota; class Sysuimicrobiia; order Sysuimicrobiales; family Humicultoraceae; genus VGFA01. Next base: position 13,256 of record DYHL01000048.1, read on the forward strand.
CCTTGAGCGGGGTTCCGTAGAGCGGCGAGGTCCCACCATAGGTGACGTCCACCTCGGCGCGGATCACGCGGGTCAGCAGGACCACGAAGGTGGCGTCGGGGTTGTAGCGGCGTATCTCTCCGGTGGACAGGATGCACCACCTGCGGGCTTGGGCGTTGATGGCGCAATCGTCCAGCGTGGGAAGCAGACACCGTCGCGAGGTAATGAACCAGGTGCGCTGATCCGCAGTGACAGGGTAGTTGGTGTATGAGATCGGGCCAGCCGTCTTGTCTGCTTTGAGCAGGTAGATCTGATGCTCAAGGCCTGCCTGGGCCAGGTACTGCGCCTCGGCGTCCCAACGCGTGAGCCGTCCCATTTCCACTTCGGCAATCATCAACTGCGCGATGCCGGCCACGATCAGAGCCAGGATCATCGTTACGACGATTGCCATGACGAAGGCGACGCCCGCCTCGCCCGGTCGCGCGGGCCGCACGCGGGGCACGGAAGGCCGCACGGGGGCCGCAGAATGTCGCAGGGCGGCCGTGAGGGGCCGGCTAGGAGTGTGTCCGAGAAATGGCTCTCGGACGGGATTTTCGTCGGTCGAAG
>DYHL01000049.1 GCA_020724185.1 Candidatus Nitrosymbiomonas sp.
TGCGGCCGGAGCGCACCTCGACGAAGGGCGGATCGTGCTGGCCGGCGCGCCTCCCTGCCCGGTGCTGGAGGTGCGGGACCTGGCAGTGCCCGGCGCCCACACGCAGGAGAACGCCCTGGCGGCCGCGGCCGCTGCCGCGGTTGTTGGGATCGAGCCCGGGACGATCGCGTCGGTGCTGCGCGCCTTCCGCGGCCTGCCCTACCGGTTCCGCCTGGCCGCGGAACGCGAGGGCGTCGCGTTCTACGAGGACTCGCTGGCAACCAATCCCGCGGCCGCCGCGGCGGCCATCACGAGCATGGACAGGCCGTTCCACCTCATCGCAGGAGGCCTGCGCAGGGACGCCCGCGCAGGCGACTTCCACCCCATGGTGCGCGCGCTCGAGGGCTCGCCGGTCAGGGCGGTCTACCTGATCGGCTCGACCGCTGCCCTCCTGGCCGATGCGATCGGCGGGATGGCCGCACCCCCGCGCGTCTCGCAGGCAGGAACCCTCGAGGCCGCAATCGCGTCGGCCTGGGACGCCGCGGTGAGCGGGGACGCGATCCTGCTATCCCCGGGATGCGAGAGCTTCGACCAGTTCGCCGACTACCGGCAGCGCGGCGACCGGTTCTGCCAGTTGATTGATGCGCTGCCCGCGCGCGCGGGCAGGCCGGTGCGACCGTGACCGCGCCCCCGCCCGCACTGCACCGCCGGTCCGGCGACCTGTTCCTGTTCATTTGCGTGCTGGCCCTGCTCGGCGTCGGGCTGGTGATGGTGTACAGCGCGAGCAGCATCGTGGCCTACGACCGCATGGCCGACAGCGCGTACTTCCTGCGCCGGCAGGCGACCTGGATCGGGATCGGCCTGGTCGCGATGTGGATCGCCCGCAGCGTTCACTACCAGCGGCTCCGGGTGTACGCCGTGCCCCTGTTGCTCGCCACCGCGGTCCTGCTCGTCGCGGTGCTGGTCCCTGGCATTGGCCGGGTAGCAGGCGGCGCCCGGCGGTGGATCGCCCTCGGGCCTACCAGCTTCCAGCCCGTGGAGCTGGCCAAGCTCGCGCTGCCCCTCTTCGTTGCGCAGTTTGCGGTTCGCCGCAGCGCCGACATGCGCGACCTGCGCCGCGGCGTGGTACCCCCGCTCATCGTCACCGGGGTTCTCGCGGGCCTCGTCCTCCTGCAGCCCGACATGGGATCCGCGGTCGTGCTGGTTGTGGTGACGATGACGGTCCTGTTTCTGGCCGGCGCCCGCATCGCGCACCTGACGCTCGTGGCTATCGCGGCGCTTCCCGTCGCGGCCCTGGCCGTGGCAGCGGCGCCCTACAGACTCCGGCGCTTCCTGGCCTTCCTGGACCCCTGGAGCGACCCCCAGGGCAGCGGGTTTCACATCATCCAGTCGCTGCTGGCATTTGGGTCCGGTGGCCTGATCGGGGTTGGACTGGGGGAGAGCCGCCAGAAGTTCTTCTACCTGCCCGAACGGCACACCGACTTCATCTACGCCATCGTTGGCGAGGAGATAGGATTGTTGGGCTCGATGGGGCTGCTGCTCCTCTTCGCGTTCCTCGCCTACCGTGGTTACCGCATCAGCCGGGAGGCGCCCGACCGGTTCGGATCGCTGCTGGCCGCCGGGATCACCGCGGCCATCGTGGGTCAGGCATTGATGAACATGGGCGTTGCCACCGGGTTGTTGCCCGTCAAGGGCGTGCCGCTGCCGCTTGTGAGTTTCGGCGGCTCGTCACTGGTGATGACGATGATTCAAGTCGGCATCCTGCTCAACATCTCGCAGTACGCCGCCGGGGAGGGAAAGTGAGAATCATTATCACTGGCGGCGGCACCGGCGGCCACCTGTTCCCGGCGCTGGCGATTGCCGAGGCACTCCGCCTCCGGCGGCCCGACGTGGAGATCCTCTTCGTCGGCGGCGACCGCATCGAAGCCCGCGTCGTGCCAGCGGAGGGTTGGCCATTTGCGCGGATCCGCGCGCGAGGCCTGCCGCGGCGCCTGGGACTGGCGGCCGCGTCCGCGCTGGCGACCACCGCTGTGGGAACGCTCCAGGCGCTGCGGCTCCTGCGACGGTGGCGGCCGGACGCGGTCGTGGCCACCGGCGGCTACGTGTGCGTGCCTGTCGGATGCGCCGCCGCGATGCTGGGCGTACCGCTGGGAGTGCAGGAGCAGAACATGCGTCCAGGCCTGGCGACCCGCCTGATCGCACGCTGGGCCAGGTGGGTTTCGATTCCCCACCCAGGGGCAGCCGAGCGGTTGAGAGCGCGCCGCACCGAGGTCACGGGCATTCCCCTGCGCCGCCGGGCGATGGAGGGCGATCGGAAGCAGGGCATGGGCAGGTGGGGTCTGGATCCGAGCAGGCTTACACTGCTCGTGCTGGGCGGCAGCCAGGGCGCCCTGAGTCTGAACCGCGCCGCCTGCAGGCTGGGCGATCTCCTCATGTTTGAGCCCGGACTGCAGATCCTGCACCAGACCGGCGCCGAGCACGCACACTGGGTCCGGCGCGAGATCGGCCACCGCGAGCACGTCGGTCCGCCCGCGTTGCGCCACGTTGCGGTGACGTTTCTCGACGACATTGCCGACGCCTATGCCTGCGCCGATCTGGTTCTCAGCCGGGCCGGCGCCTCCACGCTGGCCGAACTGAACGCGTGGGGGCTGCCCTCGATCCTGGTGCCCTATCCTGGCGCAGCGGAGGGCCACCAGGAGGACAACGCCGGGGTTTTGGTGCGCGCCGGCGCGGCGATCCGCGTGCCCGATGCCGACCTCGGCAGCACGGCGCTGGTGGCGGCGGTGCAGGTGCTCATGGCCGATCCCATCCAGCGCAAGCACATGGCGGATGCCAGTCGCGCGTTGGGGCGTCCGGACGCGTCCAGCGTGGTGGCCGATCTGGTGCTCGGCCTCGGTGAGCAGGAGGTCCGCGCGTGATCCAACACTCGTCGCGGGTGCACTTCGTGGGGATGGGCGGCGCAGGGATGAGCGCGCTGGCCGAGGTGCTGCTGCACCGGGGAGTGCGCGTGTCGGGGTGCGATCTGCGCGACTCCGAGGCCCTCCGGCGGATCAGCGCGCTCGGTGGGACAACCTTCGTTGGTCACAGTGCTGATCATCTGGCCGAGGCGGACGCGGTGATCTACTCGAGGGCGGTCGCGGATGAGAACTGCGAGATCCGTGCCGCGTGCGCGCTTGGCCTGCCGGTTCTCCACCGGGCCGAGCTGCTGGCGCAGGTGATGGCGTCCGGCCGCGGGGTGGCGGTGGTAGGGACGCACGGCAAGACGACCACGGCCGCGATGCTCACGCGCGTGCTGGCGCACGCAGGCCTGGACCCGACCGGGATAATCGGCGCCGGCGTCGAGGAGTACGGCGGCGGCGCGCGCACCGGGCGCGGATACTGGATCGTGGCCGAGGTGGACGAGAGCGACGGGTCGCTCCTGCACGTGCGCCCGTTTGCCGCCGTATTGACCAGCTTGGATGCGACCGACCACCGCGACTACTACGCGGCGCCCGGCCACCTCGAGCAGACGTTTGAGCGGTTCCTGGGCGCGGTTCCCCAAGAGGGCTTCATCGCGGTCTGCCTCGACCACGCCGGGGCGACCGCGCTTGCCCGCGGTCTCGACCGGTCCTTCGTGACCTACGGGTTTGACCGGGCCGCGTCGGTCCGGGGAGAGATCCGCGTGATTCGCGGGGAGGAGACCCGGACCGAGCTGTGGATCGCCGGCAGGCCGTCCGGCGAGATCGTGCTGCGCGTGCCCGGGCGGCACAACGTCAGCAACGCGCTGGGCGCAATCGCCGCCGCGACGCAGATAGGCGTGCCGGCTGATGAGGCCCTGGAGGCGCTGGCCGGCTATCAGGGCGCCGCCCGCCGCTTCGCGATCCGCGGCGAGGCCGGCGGCGTGCTCGTCGTGGACGACTACGCGCACAATCCGGTCAAGATCGCCGCGGTGCTCCGCGCGGCGCGCGAGGGCTGGCCCGATCGGCGCGTGATCGCCCTGTTCCAGCCGCACCGCTTCTCGCGCACCCGCACCACGCACGCCGAGTTCGGTCATGCGTTCGATGCCGCGGACGAGGTGGTGGTGACCGAGATCTACTCCGCGGGCGAGCCTGCGCAGCCAGGCGTGACGGCGCAGTTGATCGTGGACGCTGTGAGCCCCCACCGGCCCGTCCACTTCCGGGCGACCACGGAGTCCGCCCTGGACCTCCTGGAGCAGATCGCTTCTCCGGGTACGATCGTGCTCACGCTGGGGGCAGGCGACATCGGCGAAGCGGCCGACGCCCTGCTCCGCAGACTGGCGGTGCGTGCCCGGTGAACACCTCCCTGACCGCGCTGGCCCGTCTGGAACGCCGGCTCCGCGAGGTTGCCGGCGACGTGCGCCAGGACGAGCCGATGTCCAGGCACGTGCTGTTCCGCATAGGGGGCCCGGCGGACCTGCTGGTGATCCCGAGGAGTATCGGTGAGTTGCGGGCGGCCATCGCCGTGCTGTTTGAAGAGTGCCACCCACTCGTGATCCTGGGCAACGGATCCAACGTGCTGATCGGGGACCGGGGAATCCGCGGGGCCGTTGTGAAGATCGGCAGGGGCGTGGGTCGCGTTCGCATCAAGGGTACGAAGGTCATCGCAGAGGCCGGAGCCGGGCTCCCGGCGTTGGCGCTGCGCACGGCGCGGCAGGGGCTCGCCGGGCTGGAGTTCGCGGCCGGCATTCCCGGATCGGTGGGCGGCGCGGTGGTGATGAACGCGGGCGCCTACGGTCACTCGATGTCAGAGGTCTTCGCGGCGGCCGAGGTGCTGACCCCGGACGGTCCCATCTGCGTGGGGCCCGAGGCGATGGGCTTCGGCTACCGGACCACGGCCATCCAGGGACGACCCTGGGTGGTTGCATCGGTTGCGCTCGCGCTGCGCCCGGACTCCCCGGCCCTGGTGCAGTCCCGCCTCGAGGGGTGGCTGGAGCGCCGGGGCGCGACGCAGCCAATCGGTCGGATGAGCGCGGGCTGCTTCTTCCGCAACCCCTCCGGCGACCACGCGGGACGGCTGATTGAGGCGGTGGGCGGCAAAGGCCTGGCCGTCGGGGGCGCCCGCGTCTCGGAGATCCATGCGAACTACATCGTCAACGAGGGAGGGGCCACCGCTGCCGATGTGCTGGCCCTTGCGGCGCAGGTGCGCGCTCGCCTGCAGGAACGCTTGGGAATCACCCTGGAACTGGAGGTCAAGCTACTGGGCGAGTTCTGAACCCAGGCATCCATCGTGGATCCGACCGACCCTACAACGCGCTCCAACGCCGCATCCCTTCGGGAGACGCTGCCGCGCTTTGCGATAGTAATGGCGGCGCTGCTCGCCCTGGCCGCCTTCCCGCAGTCGGCGTTTTTCACCGTTGACCGCATCGAGGTGCGCGGGGCCGAGACGATCCCCGCGGCCGAGGTCGTCGAGCTCTCGGGCATCAGGCGCGCCGAGCGCCTGTTTGCCGTGGACGCCGCTGCCGCGCTGCGGAGACTCCGGACCGATCCCCGCATCAGGGAGGCAGCGGTGCTCGTGCGACCGCCCAGGAGCGTGTTCATCAACATCACCGAGCGCCGCCCGGTGGCGGCCCTGGTTACCGGTGGCGGGTTCGCAAGGGTGGCCGACGACAACGTGGTGGTCGCGATCACCCCTGATTCGGGTGGGCTGCCCGAGATCGAGGATCGCACCCGGGCCAATGTTTGGGTCCGACCCGGCCATCCCGTGGCCTCCGAGGGAATGCGAACCGCGCTCGCGGCCCTGGACGCGGTTCCGGAGCACCTGGCGAGCGACCTGAAGCGCATCGTGGTCGCCGCGGGTCTGGACCTGACCTTCATCACCCGATCCGGGCTGGAGATTCGTGCCGGGGGTCTAGCAGGGCTCGCGGAGCGCCTGGGCCTGGTCCCCCGGGTTCTGGACGCCCTGCGGGCAAAGGGTGTCAGGCCCGTGTCGCTGGATCTGAGGTACGGGGGGTCCGTTGTGGTGAGACCGTCCGGAGCAGGAGATGCCCGATAGATGTGGAATGGCCAAACAAGATATAGCAAAAACAAACCGATGACCCACTACAGGTAGCGTATGGCGCGCCGGAGCTCGGTCGCGGGCCTAGACATAGGCACGACCAAGGTTTGTGCCGTTGTCGGCGAGGTTGACGAGGACGGCGACGTCCACATCGTCGGCGCCGGCAGCGTGCCTTCTTCCGGCATGCGCCGTGGGGTGATCGTGGACCTCCAATCCACGGCCCGCGCGATCGAGGAAGCCACGGATCGTGCCGAGCGCATGGCCGGAACCAGCATCACCACGGCCTTCGTCGCGGTCTCCGGTGAGCACATCACATCGTCCGATAGCCGGGGCGTGGTGGCGGTGGCGCGCGGGGATCACGAGATCGCCGAAGCGGACGTAACGCGGGTCGTTGACGCCGCCCGGATGGCGGCGCTGCCGGCATCCGACCGCGAGATCATCCATCTTCTCCCGCGCGACTTCGTGGTGGACGGCCAGGATGGCGTGAAGCGGCCGGTCGGAATGTACGGCACCCGCCTCGAGGTCGAAGCCCACATCGTTACGGGCGTGGCCACGGCGCTGGCCAACGTGGCCAAGTGCGCGCAACTGGCCGGCGTGGAGGTCGCGGAGATGGTGCTGGAGCCGCTGGCTTCGGCGGAGGCCGTACTCACGCCGTCGGAGCGCGACATCGGCGTGATCCTGGTGGACATCGGCGGAGGCACGACGAGCATTGGGGTATTCGCCAACGGCGGCCTTTGCCACGTGGCGATTCTCCCGGTGGCCGGCGCCCACATTACGAACGACATCGCGGTCGGGATGCGGACTCCGATGACCGAGGCGGAGAAGCTGAAGGTTCGCTGGGGCGCGGCCTCGCCCATGGCCGTATCCGAGGGCGAGATGATCGAGGTGTTCAACGTGGGAGGGCGCGAGCCCCGCGTGATGCCACGCCGGATACTGGCGGAGTTCATCGAGCCGCGGCTGGACGAGATCTTCTCGCTCGTTCAGGCCCAGATCCGCCGCAGCGGTTACACGCACCGCGTGCCGGCGGGCGTAGTTGTGACGGGCGGGACCGCCCTGCTGGATGGACTGATAGAGCACGCCGAGGTCCGGCTGGGACTCCCTGCCCGGCTCGGCGCGCCCGATCAGATCACCGGCTTGGTGGAGACGGTCCGGAGCCCGGCGTTCAGCACGGGCGTTGGGCTCGCGCTGTTTGGAGCGCGGGGCCGGACAAGAGCGGGCGCCGCCCAACGGAACGGCACGAGTTCGTTCTGGGATCGGACGCGCGCGTGGGTTCGCGATCTGCTGCAGGGTGGGTGAGGCAGGAGCCGGGCATGCCACGCTAGGTAGGGAGGAGCGGTGATGACCAAAATGGAGCGGGACCTTCGACGGTATGCGGCGATCAAGGTCATCGGGATGGGAGGCGGGGGCAACAACGCCGTCAACCGCATGATCTCCGCCGGGCTGCGTGGGGTGGAGTTCATCACGGTCAACACCGACGTCCAGGCGCTGGCCCTGTCTTCCGCGGACAAGAAGATCCACATCGGCGCGAAGACCACCAAGGGGTTGGGTGCCGGCGGCGATCCCGCGGTGGGCCGCCAGGCCGCCGAGGAGGGCAAGGAGGAGCTCCGTGAGGCCCTCACCGGCGCCGACATGGTATTCATCACCGCCGGCATGGGCGGCGGGACCGGCACCGGGGGCGCGCCGGTGATTGCCGAGTTGGCGCGCGAGCTGGGCTCGCTGACCGTCGGGGTTGTGACGCGTCCCTTTGGGTTTGAAGGCAAGCGGCGCGCCGCCACCGCTGACGAAGGCGTCCGTACGCTCAAGCAGAAGGTCAACACCCTGATAACGATTCCCAACGACCGGCTATTGCAGATCATTGACCGGCAGGCCACCGTGGTGGAGGCGTTCCGCACAGCCGACGACGTGCTGCGCCAGGGCGTGCAGGGGATCGCCGACCTGATCACGATCCCCGGGTTGATCAACCTGGACTTCGCCGATGTGCGGACCATCATGACCGAGGCCGGCAGCGCGCTCATCGGAATCGGGGTCGCCTCGGGTGACGATCGGGCGACCCGCGCGGCGCAATTCGCGATCAACAGCCCGCTCCTGGAGGCCTCGATGGACGGCGCGCGCGGGGTGCTCATCAACGTCACCGGCGGGCTCGACCTGGGCCTGCTGGAAGTGAGCGAGGCCGCCCAGATCGTGCGCGACGCGGCCGATCCGGACGCCAACATCTTCTTTGGCGCGGTGATTGACGAGAAGGCGCACGACGAGGTTCGCATCACCGTGATAGCCACCGGATTCGAGGCTGCGCGCCGGGTCGAGACGGTCGAAGCAATGCAGGACGACCGGAGCAGGGAACCGGTCAGACTGATTGACGACCTCGACATTCCGGCCTTTCTACGGAGAAGGTAGGGCGACCCCGGCGTGGGATACGACCGCCCGCCGGGGGCATCGCTGCCTGAACCGGCCGACCTCGACGCCCGGCTGGACCTTGCCCGTCGGCACGTAGAGACGCTTCTACCCGGGGCGACCGCGGCCGAGGGGCCGCAGTCGCTCTACCTGCTCCCAGCGTCCACAGGGCTCGGTGGGCGCTTCATGGTCCTGCGGGACCGGCTTGCGCCGCTTGGACTGACCCCCATGCTGCGCACTCGGGCAGGCCGCCCGGCGCTCGTGCTCGTGCCCACTCCTCCGCCGGGCCGGTGGGGTTGGCAGACTAGCCTGCTACTCCTCCTCGCCACCGTTGCCACGACCTTCTACGCGGGCTACGTGCAGTCGGCGACGCTGGTTAGGGCCGGCTTTCTGGACAGCGCGGTGGCCGGCGGGGCCGCGTTCTCGCTGTCCGTGCTGGTGATCCTCGGAGCCCACGAGATGGGTCACAAGCTCGTGGCCATCTACCGCGGCATTGACGCCAGCCTGCCGTACTTCCTTCCAATGGCGCCCCCAATAGGCACAATGGGCGCCGTAATCGTGACGCGCACCCCGGCGCCCAACAGGGACAGCCTGATGGACCTGGGCGCCTCGGGTCCCATTGCCGGATTCCTGGTCGCAATCCCGGTGCTGCTCTACGGGGTCAGCCGGTCGTTCGTCGTGCTCCCTGAGCGCCTCGGGGCGGTCTTCTCCATACCTGACCCGCTGCTGATCAAGGCCATGATCCGCCTGATCCTCGACCCCCCATCCGGCCACGCTGTGCTGGGGCATCCGGTGCTGTTCGCCGGGTGGATTGGACTGGTCGTAACCAGCATCAACCTGCTGCCGGCCGGGATGCTCGACGGAGGGCACGCGGTGCGGGCGGCATTTGGCTCCCGCGCCCACTCCCTGCTTTCGTACGCGGGCGTGGCCATTGCCGTGCTGATGGGGTTCTACCCCATGGCAATCCTCATAGCGCTGCTGATGCGCCGGGGGCACGTGGGACCGCTCGATGATCTGTCCCCGTTGAGTTCCTCCCGCCGGCTGATCGGTGCGGTCCTGATCGCCGTCTTCCTGCTGAGCGCCGTCGTCTTTCCGCCGCCCTTCTAGCGCCGGCCCGTGGACTTGCCCGGCGCCTCTACTTCCCGACTGCCCGCTGCCCGCCCTGGCCTGTGGCGGCGCGCCGCACTGGCCGTCTTCCGCAAGGAGGCGGCCGAGACGCTGCGCGACCGCCGGACCCTGTTGGCCGCGGTGCTGCTACCGGTACTGACCATGCCCCTGGTGGTGCTGGTGATGCCGGTCCTGGCAACTCGCCAGCAGGAAGCCCTGCGCGACCAACCAGTGCGCATCGCCCTGCAAGGCGGGGATGCCGGTGGGCTGGCCGCGCTCGGTTCCAGGGAGGGGGCATTCCGCGTGATGTCGGTGCCCGATCCCAAGGCGGCGCTGCTCCGGGGCGAGATCGAGGCAGTCCTGGTGGACCAGGGGCCGGCCGGCAGCAGCCCCCGGGTCGTGGCCGCGCTGTACGACGAGTCCAGGCCTGCCTCCCGTGCCGCGGTCCAGCGCGTTGCACAGATGGCGGGGCGGCTCGTGCCGCGCAGGCCAGGGGCACGGACCCGGCGGCGCTCGCGCCGTTGGTGGTCGAACCCCAAAACACGGCCTCGCCGCAGCGGATGGGAGGCGCGCTGCTGGCCACAGCCCTGCCGTTCTTCCTGGCTGTGTGGCTGCTCCTGGGAGGGCAGTACGCCGCCCTCGACGTGGGCGTAGGGGAGCGGGAGCGCGGTAGCATGGACGCCTTGCTGACCGCACCGGCGCCGCGGTCGGCGGTTGTTGCCGGCAAGTTCCTGGCCGTGCTGGCTCCTGCGGTGATGGCGGTGGGACTCATGCTGGCCGCAGGCGTCGCCACGCTCCGGTTCGGCTCTGCCCTGCTCACACCCAGCCCGGTTGAGGTCTCCCTCCCGGCCGGGACCGCGCTCAAGCTCCTGCTGGTGGCGACCATGCTGGGCGGGTTCCTATCGGCCTGCCAGCTCTGGATCAGCCTCCGGGCCAGGTCGCTGCGCGAGGCCCAGCAGGGGTTCACCGCGCTCTACCTGGCCGTTGCGCTGCCCGTGATGCTGATTCCCTTCCTGGGAAGTGTCGAGCAGCCTTGGGTGGTGTTCGTGCCCGTGGTGAACGCTGTGGCGGTCTTCCGGGGCATCCTGGTGGGGGCCCCCCCTGCCTCGGCCCTGGCCTGGACCGCCGGCTCGCTGGCGGCCCTCACCGTGCCTCTCCTGTGGCTGGGGACCCGGACGCTGGCCGGTCCCGAAATGCGGATTCGATGAGCGGGCACCCGCGGGGGAGCAAGCGGTCGCTTGTGAGCGTGCGCGTGAGCAAGGCGGCTGCCCCGGGCATTGACACGCTAGATGTGGGAATCTAGAATCACCGTGCCTCTACTGGTGGTGTCGTAATGCGCTGCCCGCTCTGTGGCCACGAAGACAGTAAGGTCCTTGACTCCCGTCCCATGCTGGAAGGTAGATCCATACGCCGGCGGCGGGAGTGTCTGGGTTGCAGCAGGAGGTTCACCACCTACGAACGGGCCGATCCCTCCCCACTGATGGTAGTGAAGCGCGATGGGCGGCGCGAGCCATTTGATCGGTCCAAGGTGCTGGGGGGCGTCATACGCGCCTGCGGGAAGAGGCCCGTTTCGGTGGAGGCCATGGATGCGCTGGTGGAAGAGGTGGAACGCGAGGTCCGCCAGCCCGGTAGTCCCGAGGTGGCGACCGCTACGATTGGAGACCTTGTTATGGAACGCCTGCGCCGGCTCGATGATGTCGCCTACGTCAGGTTCGCCTCTGAATACCGCCGGTTCCGCGACGTGGACTCGATAGCGGAGGAGATAGAGACCCTCAAGGAGCGCAAGCGCCGGGAGAACGCTCTACGCGATCAGGTTCCCCTTATCTCGCTCACCGACTCACAAATCGCTCGATGACACCACGCTCCCCCGGGGGTGACCTGCATGGAAGGCGCATCGTCCTCTTCGACCCAGCCCCTGGCCCTGTCCCGCGATCTCCCTGGGCCGCCCGCAGCTCCAGAGATCTCCGCCGAAACGCTTGCCGCCTTTGGGGGTGACGAGCTACGCGCCCGCGTGTTCCATGACAAGTATGCCCTGCGGGACCGCGACGGAGGTGTCGTGGAGCGTACGCCCGACCAGATGTGGCACCGCATCGCGCGGGAGATCGCATCGGTTGAGCACCCGGACCGCCGGGCGGAGTGGACTGAGAACTTTAACTGGCTGCTAGGCGAGTTCCGCTTCATACCCGGCGGTAGGATCATGCACGCCGCGGGCAACTCGCGGCGCGTCACCGCGCTCAACTGCTACGTCATTCCGGTCAAGGACGACTCGATCGAGTCCATCTTCGACTGGATGAAGCAGGCGGCCCGCACCTACAGTCTGGGCGGCGGCGTGGGCACCGACATCTCCGTGCTGCGGCCGCGCGGCGCGCCGGTGAACAACGCCGCCCGCAGCAGCACGGGATCGGTGTCGTTCATGGAGCTCTTCTCGCTGACCACGGGTACGATCGGGCAGTCGGGAAGGCGCGGGGCGCTGATGATCACCATCGCCGACAACCACCCCGACGTGCTGGACTTCATCAAGGTGAAGCGCAATCTGGAGAAGGTCCGGTACGCCAACCTCAGCGTTCGGATCTCCGATGCGTTCATGCGCGCGGTGGAGGAGGACGGTACCTACGACCTCGTTTTCGAGAACGAGCGCGCCACCATGCGGCGAACAGTGAAGGCCCGGGAGGTGTGGCGGGATCTGATCAGCGGCGCCCGCGATTTCGCGGAGCCAGGCGTGATCTTCTGGGACGCGGTCAAGCGCTGGTCCACCTCCGAGTACAACGGCATGGGCGTGATCACCACGAACCCCTGTTCAGAGATACCCCTTGAACCCTATGGAAACTGCTGCCTTGGCAGCCTGAACCTCGCCCGTTTCGTGCGTGACGAGTTCACCTCGTCGTCGCGCGTGGACTGGGAGCAACTGGATCGGGCGCTGCGGTACGCCGTGCGCTTTCTCGACAACGTGCTCGATTACAACGCCGACAAGCACCCCCTGCCCCAGCACCGGGAGGCGAGTCTCTACTCGCGCCGCATCGGCGTGGGCTTCACCGGGTTGGGCGACATGCTGGTCATGCTGCGGTTGAGGTATGACTCCGAGCCCGCCATCGCATTTGCGGACGGGATCTTCGAGCGGATCAAGAACGTCGTCTACGACGAGAGCGTCAACCTGGCCGTTGAGAAGGGCCAGTTTCCTGGGTACGACGCACGGTCCCACACGAGCCAGGCGTTCGTTCGGACGCTGTGCCCCCAGGTTCAGGAGCGAATCCATCACCATGGGTTGCGCAACGTAGCCCTGCTGACCGTTCCTCCCGTGGGAAGCGGGGCGGCGCTGGCAGGCGTCACCAGCGGCATCGAGCCCATCTTTGACCTGTCGTACGTCCGGCGGTCGGAGTCCCTTTCGCAGGAGTTCTTCACCGTCTACCACCCTCTCGTCCAGGAGTTCATGGCCCGCTTCGGGATAGACCGCCAGAGCGACCTGCCCGACTGCTTCGTTACCGCGCACCAGATCCGTCCCGAGATGCGCGTCCGGATGCAGGCCGCGATCCAGCGCCACATTGACCACGCGATCTCGTCCACGGTCAATCTGCCGGCGGACGCGCAACACGAGGAGGTTGAGAAGGTCTACTTCCTGGCCTGGAAGTCGGGGTGCAAGGGCATCACCGTCTACCGGGAAGGGAGCCGGGACGGCATCCTCATGACCGAGGGGCAGGCCCAACGCCAGCAGGCGGCTGGAGGCGAGTCCGTGACAGGGGTGCTGCCCGCGGCAGCGGCGCCGGCCGCGCCGTCACGAGCCGCGCCCCGCGCAAGGCCCAAGGTGACTTCCGGAAGGACCGAGCGCATCGAGACGCCTCGGGGTCGCATCTACGTGGTCATCAACGAGGATGAGCTGGGTATCTGCGAGGTGTTCGTGCACTCGCTCGACGTCGAGGCAGAGGCAATAGGTCGCATGGCCTCGCTTGCGCTGCGCGGAGGGATTGACGCCCGGGAGGTGATCGAGCAGCTCTGGCGCGTCCAGAGCACCGAGGTGGCGTTTGACCGGTCCGCGGACGGCACGGTGGTGCGCGTCTCCACGATCGCGCAAGCGGTGGCGCTGGCGCTGGGCCGGGCGCTCTACGGCGACGGGTTCCGGCCGGACAAGGTTTTCCCGCGCGCCGACGTTCTGCCGGAGCCGGGCCCGCGGGCAAGGCAGGAGATGCTTCGGTTCGCCCCCCCGCCGGTTGTCCCC
>DYHL01000050.1 GCA_020724185.1 Candidatus Nitrosymbiomonas sp.
GGTCGGGGTAGCGGCGGTTGTCGTCTATCTGTGGTCGTCATCCGCGGCGGTCGGCGCGGTGCGCCACAGCCTCAACCGGATCTGGGACGTGAAACGGAGCCGCCCGTTCTGGCGGAGAAAGCTGCTCGAGGTCGGGACGACCCTCATGCTTGCCGGAATCCTGGCCGCTCTGGTTATCATCTCAGTGGGCCTGTCCATCCTGGCGGAGCTCGGGTGGCGGATCCCTCTCTCGGGACCGTTCCGCGACCTAGTGCTGGATGGCCCGGTTCGGGCGGCAGGTACGGTTGTGCTTGCGTTCGTGGCGTTCCTCCTCGTCTACGGCATGCTTCCCAACAGGCCGCTTCGCCTGCAGTGGCTGTGGCCCCGGCGCACTCGTCGCCGCCCTTCTGTTTGAGGCGGCGCGACACGCCGCCTTCTGGGGCCTTGCACGGTTTGCCCAATACCAGCTCGTGTACGGCTCCATGGCCGGCATCGTCGTCTTCGTCCTGTGGACGTACGTCACGGCGATGATCCTGCTGATCGGTGCGGAGATCGCTCGGTGCTTGGCGCCCCCACATCCCGGAGGTGAATAGGGGTCATGGTCGAGAGGGCCTCAAGAACCACTCAGGCCCAACGCGCCATGCGAGAACTACTAGGCGGGCGGCAACTGATCGTTGTCAGCAATCGGGAGCCGTACGCTCATCGCCGGGGCAGGCGGGGCCTTGAGGTGGAAAGCCCGGTCGGAGGGCTCGTGGCCGCGCTCGATCCGGTCCTGCAGGCCACCGGCGGCGTGTGGGTGGCCTGGGGGAGCGGGGAGGCTGACTTCGAGGTCGTTGACGCCCACGATTGCATTCGGGTTCCACCCGAGGCGCCGAGCTACGCCCTGCGGCGAGTGCGCCTGACCAGCGACGAGGTGGAGCAGTATTACCGCGGCTACGCGAATCAGTCCCTTTGGCCACTCTTCCATCTGGCCGTGGACAAGGCCCGGTTCGTTCGCCGGAACTGGACAGGGTACCAGACCGTCAACCGGCACTTCGCAGACGCGACCTTGAGCATGGTGTCCGGTGACGCCGTAGTCTGGATTCACGATTACCACCTCGCTCTTTGCCCTCTCTACCTGCGCCAGGACCGGCCCGACCTCTTCCTGTCGCACTTCTGGCACATTCCTTGGCCGGCCTGGGACGTGTTCCGGATCTGCCCTCAGAGCGCCGAGCTCATCGAGGGCCTGCTCGCCAACGACCTGTTGGGGTTTCATCTCCGGCGCCACGCGGACAACTTCCTCGACTGTGCCGAGCGCGAGATGGGTGCCGAGGTAAGCCGAGAGGAAGGTCTTGTCGAGTACCACGGGCGTTACACCCGAGTGCAGGCGTTTCCCATCAGCATAGACCAGGACAGATGGGAACGGACGGCGGAATCGCAGGAATGTGAGCGGTGGATGGCCCGGTTGCGCCATCGCTTCCGCCTGGCCGATCGGTCCATCGGGGTCGGTGTTGATCGTCTTGACTACTCCAAGGGAATCCCCGAGCGGCTCCGTGCCATAGAGGTGCTCTTCCAGCAGGCACCGGGTGTTCGTGGCCGGTTCGTCTTCATTCAGAAGTCCGAGCCCAGCCGGACGCGGATCAAAGCCTACCGCGACCTGCAGAGCCACGTTGAGGCCGAGATCGAGCGGATCAACGCGTTCTACGGAACAGAGACCTGGCAGCCGGTAGTCTACATCCCCCGCCCTCTGCCCCCCGCGGGGATGGCAGCGCTTTACCGGATGGCCGATGTCTGCCTTGTGACCTCCCTCCAGGATGGGATGAACCTGGTCGCCAAGGAGTTCATAGCTTCACAGGTTGATGGCCGCGGGGTACTTGTTCTCAGCGAACTGGCCGGAGCCGCCGACGAGGCGCCCTGGTCGCTTACCATCAACCCGTTCGATTCCGAGAGCGTCGCCGAAACACTGCAACGGGCACTACGCATGCCACCTGCGGAGCGCCGGGAACGCATGCAGCACATGCGGGGCCACCTGCAACAGCACGACATCTACCACTGGATGGAGCAGCACTTCCGTGCCGCGGCGCGCTTGCTGGCCACAAGGACGGCAACCAGATCCGTGTTCACAGACATGGAGGAGATCCGGCAGCAAGTCACGGCACGCGATCACCTGGCGGTGCTCGTGGACTTCGACGGGACCCTTGCCCCGATCTCAGATCCACCGGATGATGCGAACCCGCCTCCGCTGGCGCGCGCGGTCCTGGCACGTCTGGCCCGTCGTCCGAGGTGCCTAGTGGCCGTCATCAGCGATCGCGCCCTGGATGACCTGAGGCAGCGGGTGGGCCTGCCGGGCGTCACGTACGTGGGCAGCCACGGCTTCGAGATCGCCGGACCGGGCTGGGGATCCGAGCGGCGGCAGGCGGCGGAAGTCCGGGCCCTCATCGCGGCCTGTAGTCAGCGCCTGAGGAGCCGGCTGCGGGACGTGCAAGGCGCCACCGTTGAGGACAGGGGCCTCACCACCACCGTTCACCACCGGATGGTCCAGCGCGACCAGGTCGAGACCATCCGCCAGGCCGTGCTGGAGGAGGTCGGGCGTGTGCCTCCCGGGAAGCTCGCGATCCGGCGGGGGAAGACGATGCTGGAGATCCGGCCAGCGATCGATTGGGACAAGGGGCAGGCTGCCCTGTGGCTGTTGGAGCACGTCCTGGGCAAGGATTGGCGCAGGCGATGCGCCGTGCTGTACGCGGGGGATGACCGTACGGACGAGGACGCATTCCTGGCCTTTGCAGATGATGGCGTCACCGTCAAGGTGGGCGCCAGTCCCTATCCTACCGCTGCCAGGTATGCCGTCAGCAATGTGGCCGAGCTACATGCGCTGCTGGAGGCTATCTGGGCCTGGGTCCAGCCCCCGGTGGTCCCGCGCTAGCAGCAAAGGGCCGGTCCACGGGAAACAGCTCTATCCACACCGGCCCCCGGGGTAGCGCGACGGGACCGCCGGTTGCGGTCTGCAGCGCCAGGGGCCTGTCCTTGGACCTTCGCCAGGTCCCCTCGACGATGCGGCCTTCGGTGATGATTGCGAGGCGTCCTCCGCCGATCAGGTTGATCTTGCTGCTCGGGGCTCCCTGCTCCAGTACGTCGCGCCACTGCACGAACGCGATCAGTACCGATGCCGGCGCGATTTGCCTGCCGTCCGCGTCCAGGTGCGGGCGGCCGTCCTGGTCGCGGAGATACCGGCGCTGCCCGGCGTCGTAGCGGTAGCGGACCGCGTAAAGCGGGCCGTAGTCGAGCACGACCGTCTCAGAAGGCATGGCGTCGAGCACCACCATCCGCGCAGCGGGCTCCATTGAGTAGGGCACGCTACCCATCCGCACGTTCAGCGGCTTCTTTCGTAGTTCGGCGCGCAGGCGGTCGGTCCGCGTGTAGAGGTTGTGGGGCATCTTGCGCGTGGGGTCGCGCCAGAACGGCCCCGAGGCCCAGAACTCGTTGATGACCGGGAGCTTCCGCGCCCGTATTGAAGCCAGCGCTTCCGCGCTGTGGCCGGCGTGTACCAGAATCGCGCCCAGGTCCGAGGCGATCTCCAGCATGTACATCCGCGCGCTGCGTACCGGGCCGATCGCCGTGGGAGCGTCCCCGCAGTAAGAGGCAAGAAAGCGCGTGATGCGCGCCTCGGTTGGAAGCGCGTAGACCAGGCACGCGTCGGCCAGCCCTGACTGCGGCCGGGCCTGCGGGGTGTTTTCGATCACGACCAAGAACGGCGTTTCCCCGTCGGCGCCGGGGATGAGCACGCGCTCTACTTCGGGCGACGCCGGCGCCTCGTGAGCGGCCTGCCCCCCTTGGGGACCCGTGTCACGCCACGCGAGCATTCCAGCGGCGAGTACCACCGCCACGGTCACCGACCAGATTGCCGCTCTTTGCTTGAGGCCCACGGGTGAGTAACATTATAGCGGTGGGGGAGCCCCGCCGCGACCGCATGGAGGTGGAGTATGCCAGATGCACGATACGAACGCACCCTCGTCTTCCTCAAGCCGGACGGTGTCCAACGTGGGCTGATCGGGAAGATCGTGGGGCGGTTCGAGCAGGCGGGGTTGAAGGTGATTGGCCTGAAGATGATGCGGGCGACGCCCGAGCTGCTGGAGCGCCACTATCCATCGGATGAGGGATTCCTGCGCACCATTGGCGGCAAGACGCGCGAGGCGTTTGAGGCCGCGGGCCTGGACGTCCGCCGCGAAGCGGGCACCGACGATCCCCTGGCCATTGGACAGAGGGTGCGGCAGTGGCTGATTGAGTTCGTCGCGTCCGCTCCGGTGGTCGCGTTCGTGCTGCAGGGTACGCACGCCGTCTCGGTGACCCGGAAGATAGTCGGCGACACGCTACCCTATCGGGCCGCGCCGGGAACTATCAGGGGCGATCTGTCCGCCGACTCCCCTGCTGTTGCGAACCTCCAAAAGCGCCCGGTGCGCAACCTGGTACACGCCTCGGGGACGCTCGATGAAGCCGAGGCCGAGATCGAGATGTGGTTCTCTCCCCAGGAGCTGTACGACTACCGGAGGGTGGACGAGGAGATCATCCTAGGGTAGCGCTTCACCCAGTACCCATCCGCTGCCTGAGAGCACCTCGCCGGCCCGTGGGTCGGACGGCAGGACCCCACGATCGGCCACCAGCGAGAGCGTGGCCCCGGCCGTGGCGATGCGCATCCACCAGAACCGGGCGCCGGTGGTCACGTTGGTCAGTTCGTGTGATTCGGCGACGTACCCCGTGACCAGAGCCGTCGCGTCGGCATCGCCGGAGGGCTCGTCCGCCCCATGGTGGATGCTCGATGCGAACGATTGGACCGGAGGGCGGTACGATAGATCCGTTACCACCTCATAGGCGCGCGCGTCCGCGTACAGCGTGGCCTCGTGCAGTATCACCGCCAGGCGCACCGTGATCACCAGCCCCGGGCGCAGTCGCTGCTTGACGGCAAGGTAGTTCACCAGGTCAACCCGCAGCGGGAAGACCCCGGAGTACGGCTCGTCTTCTTCGGTGGGATTGAGCCACCCATCAATCCATCCTTCGAAGCCGTCGTGGTCAGAAGGACCGGCGCCGGTCAGCGCGATGCGACAACTGTCGTCGGTGGCGAAGAAAGGCGTGGCGCTCAGCGCTTCGCCCGCCTCCTTGGTCTGCACCCAGATCTCGGGTCCCCCGCCAGGAGCCCATCGCACCAGCGTATGCCCGCCCTCGCTTGCGATGCGGCTGCCGGCCTGCGCAGCCCGCTGCGCAAGAGCCCAGTACTCGCGCACCTCGCGCACTGGGAAGCCGATGGCGGTGAAGTGGCTGGACATCGTCGCTACGGGATTCCTTCCCGGGGTGTCGCTCGATTCCTCCAAGAGCGTAGTCGGTTAGGGAGGTAATCCGCCTCCGCGGAAGAACGGTGTACCTGGACCGCCATCCGCTGGAAGGGGGCGATCGGTGATGCGCAACCGCTACCTGGCGATCATGGCCCTGGGGGTTGTCCTTGCCGCGGGGATCGCCGCGCTGCTGGTGACGATCGTCATCCGGCAGCAAGAATCCCGCCTCACGTACTTTAGGGTTGTGGACGTGGCGGAGAACGAGCCGGATCCCGCGGTCTGGGGCCGCAACTTCCCCGACCAGTACGAGGCGTACCTCAAGACGGTGCGGACCTCCGAGCTTGTCAAGTACAGCGCCTACGGGCGATACGGTGGATCAGAGGCGTTCTCGAAGATCGACAAGTACCCTGATCTTGTTAGGATCTTTGCCGGAAACGCATTCAGCGTTGAGTACCGCGAGGAGCAGGGGCACCTCCAGGCGATGAAGGCGGTGCTGGAGACGAAGCGGCTCGGCGATGCGAAGCCGGGCACCTGCATGACCTGTAAGTCAAGCGACGTGCCCCGCCTGATGAAGTCGCTCGGCGCGGCCCAGTTCTACGCCACCCCCATGAAGGAGCTGGTTGAGAAGAACAATATCAAGCACCCTATCTCCTGCGCCGACTGCCACGACGCCAAGACGATGGCTTTGCGCGTGACCCGACCGGCGTTCATCGAGGCGATGAAGGTCCGGGGGATTGACGTGGGCGCGGCTTCCAGGCAGGAGATGCGGACCTATGTGTGTGCACAGTGCCACGTGGAGTACTACTTCCGGGGTATGACCGAGAAGTACCTGGTGTTTCCCTGGGCCAAGGGCTTGAAGATCGAGAACATTGAGGCCTACTACGACGAGATCAAGTTCTCCGATTGGGAGCACAAGATCACCAGGGCGCCGATGGTCAAGGTCCAGCACCCCGAGTTCGAGCTGTGGTCCAGCGGGAACCACGCCCGCTCCGGCGTCGGCTGCGCGGACTGCCACATGCCATACAAGAGGGTGGGGGCGGTCAAGATCACCGACCACTGGATCCGCTCGCCCCTGCTCAACGTGCAGAACGTCTGCACGACCTGCCACCGCCAGTCCGAAGCCGAGATGCGCGCGCGCGTCCTGGAGGCCCAAGACCGGACCTACCAGTTGTTGACGCAGGCGGAACGGGCGATCGTTGATGCCATGGCCGCGATAGAGAAGGCTATGGCCGAGGGCGTCACCGATCAGGCGCTGGCCGAAGCCCGCGGCTTGCACCGCAAGGCGCAGATCCGATGGGACTTCATCAGCGCAGAGAACAGCATGGGCTTCCACAGCCCGCAGGAGGCCGTCCGGGTCCTGGGCGACGCGATTGACCGCGCCAGGCAGGCCGAGATCGCCGCGCTTAAAGCGCCCCGACCGAAGCGGTAGGGGGAACCCGTGCGTTACGGGAGCGCCATCGGTCTCGCGCTGGCCCTTCTGGTCGGCTTCGTGCTCGGCCTGGGCGCCTACACGTTCGTCTACGGCAAGGGCTACTCATACCTGCTGGACGATCCCGCCGCCTGCGTCAACTGCCACATCATGCGCGACAACTACGACGCCTGGGCGGTCGCGACGCACCGTACCGTCACATGCAACCAGTGCCACGTTCCTAAATCGGTCGCGGCCAAGTACCTGTCCAAGGCCAGGAACGGCTTCCTGCACTCGTACGCCTTCACGTTCAAGGACGTCCAGGTGATCCGGATCAGGCCGTCGAACCAGCGGGTTCTCGAGGCGAACTGCCAGTCCTGCCACGAGCGGATGGTCGCGCTCGTCGAGCCGCACGGCGCGCAGCCGTCGAAGTTGTGCTTCGCGTGCCACAAGGGCGTGGGGCACGGGTTCTAGCCGCTGGTTAGGCCCCCCGCAAACGCCCAGCAACATATTTGTGAAGGAGGCTCGAGATCAGGGTCTGATACGGGAGGCCCTCTTCGAGCGCTCGCTGCTGGATCGTCTCTAGATCCTTGGTCGAGATGCGGATATTGATCCGTCGGTCCTTCCGAAAGGTCGCGGCCGCATAGCGGCCATAACGCCTCCGCTCACCCTTCAGACCCCGGACCGATCGCCACTCACCTCGCTCTACGGAGTAAAGAAGTTCCTTCTCCTTCGAATCAAGCTTCGTCATCTGCGGTCTCCTTGCCCAAGTACTTCTTTGTCGCCTTACGGCTCGGGATGATCGTCTTGAGCACGACTTGCTCCTTCTCCTCTACGAACGGTACTAGGTAGGCGTAGTCCTCGCGTTGGACGACGAAGATGCGTTGGCCCCCGTACAGTTCCTGGTTCGGATGCTCCAAGATATCGAGGATAGCGCCACGCTCGATATGGAAGATGATCTCCTCAAAAGACACACCTCGTTGCGCCTTCAGCTTCTCGTTCTTCTCCCAGTCCCATGTGAAGTACTTCACTCCTGCATCGTAACACGATGTGTGCCTTTTGGCAACGAGCGCGCAGGAGCTGCGGGCGCGCCCGCGGGAGGCCTGACCGGCCGCTACCCTGCCCGATCCGGCGTGTCGCTCCGAGCGGCGAAGTAGTCCTCGTCGAGGATCGCGTACCGGACCGTGTCGTGCCACCGGCCCTCTGCCCAGATCCGCTTGCGGAAGACGCCCTCGCGCCTGTAGCCCACCCTCTCCAGTGCCTGCTGGCTGGCCGTGTTCTCCGCGAGAGCCTCGGATTCAATCCGGTGCAGGTTGAGGGTCTCGAAGGCGAACTTCGTGCGCACCCGCATCGTGTCGGTGGCGTAGCCCCGCCCCCAGGCATCCTTTTCTCCGATGACGATACCGCTGGTGGCCCGCCGCTGCCTCCAGTCTATGGCGTGGAGGCCGGTGAAGCCGATGTGCCGGTTGCGCTCGTCATGGATCGCCCAAGCGTAGTCGGTATCCCGCTTCTGCACCTTCTGGAACCACTCTTCCTCCATGCCCGGGGTCACGCCGGTTGAGAGGTTGAGATACCGCGTGACCTCCGGGTCGTTCATCCACCGCAGCGCATTGTCGAAGTGCAGCGAGCGGTCAACGGGGACCAGCCGCACCTTCTCACCACGCAGGCCCACGACCTCCATCGTTGATCCTCCTTTCGTCTCATTGTCGCCGCGTTGTCGCTGCCGCGCGCTAGGCCGCCCCGGGCGGTAACGGGAACCTCCTGCCGCCTGGATGGCGCTGCCGGTATTCCTCGTAGGCGCCCGGGAAGTACTTCCGGTAGAGGGCCAGGTTGAATCCCTCAGCGACGTCCGAGGTGCGCCACAGTGCATGGAGCGCCTCGTAGTCAAGGTCGGCGACCACGATCTCCTCCTGGTCCCACGACGCCGCCTGGGTCAAGATGCCGGAACCGTCCGGGGTCAACTCGACCGGTGCCAAGATCGCGCTCCGGCCGGTGATCGTCATCCCCAGAACCCGGCCTACCATCGCGGCGTGGACCCCGTAGGTAAGACTTTCCTGCACGCGCGGCCACAGCCCGCGCAGCGCCTTCCAGGGGTTGTAGCGGTCCTCCTGCACGTCGCACGCCGGGATCAGGATCACCTCTGCTCCCAGACCTGCCAGGATGCGCGAGGTCTCGAAGTACGTGGCGTCCATGCAGATTGGGAACCCCAGGGCGCCCGCCGGCGTGCGCACAACGCGCAGATCGTCGCCTGCCTCCAGTCCCCACGATGCTTCGAGCGGCAGCAGGTGGCACTTCGCCTGCCGTCCCAGCAGCGCGCCGTCCGGGCCGAAGAGGTAGCCAACGTTAAGCACGGCCCCGCGCTCGTCCGGCAGCATCGCGCTCCCGCTGGCGATGTAGACGCCGAGCCGCCGGGCCACCTCTGAGAAGGTCGTCTCGTAGGCCGCGCGGACCGCCGGGCCGATGAAGCGCAGGATCTCCGCCGGCCTGACGCTCGGACCGGCTACCGCTCCGGTGGCCTGTGCGAGCGAGACATCGTCGGGCAGACCGTCGAGCCCGGGCAGGAGCCCTGCGAGGTGAGTGCCGCTGTCCTCTGGGAAGACGATCAACTGCGCGCCCAGGGCCGCGGCGTCGCGCGCGTGCGACGCGATCATCTGCGCGTATTCGGTTGCGTCGCCGATGAGCCGCAGCCGCATTTGCACCGCGGCAACCCGTACCTGGGGCGATGGCAGCGACGCGCAGTTGTGCGTACGCTCGATCCGCATGCGGTCGAGCGCAGCGCGGATGAGGCCGGGCCGGGTGCGCCATCCAAGCCAGTGCCGGAAGGCGGCTTCGCGCAACCGCGCGCTAAGGCCCATCATTGGCCACCGCCGGGCCGCCACGCCACCGCTCGTAGATCTCCGGCAGGTAGCGGGCGTACAGCGTAGGGTTGAGCTGAGAGAAGATGTCGTAGGCGCGCACGACCTCCTGCAGCGCCGCCAGGTCGAGGTCCGCGGTGAGCAGGCAGTCCCCGTCGCTGTCCAGGACCGACAGCCAGCCGGTCTCGCCATCGGTCATCTCCACCGGCGCGACCGCCACGGTGCGGGACTGCCAGTGACCACCGGATGCGGCACCGCACAGGCCGACCTCGATCCCGAAGACCTGGTTCTGCTGCACCTGCTGCCAGAGGCCCCGCCACTGGTGCCGTGCCGCGTAGGGATGTGGGACCGCGACCGGACAGGCCAGGGCAACGGCATCCTGCAGCGCCAGGATCCGCGCCGCTTCCGGGTACCACAGATCGGTCCCGATGAGGATCCCAATGCGGCCGGCCGGGGTGTCGGCGGGTCGCAGATCGTCCCCTGGCACCCATCCCATCCGCCGCTCGGTCGCCGTCAGGTGCGTCTGCACCTGCCAGCGCACGACCATACCCTCGGGCGTGATGAGGGGCGCCACGTGGTGCCAGGCGCCGGGCGGCCCGGTGCTGCCTTCTCCGCCAGGGGCCGGTACGCTGGCTGGCCACACCACCGTGCCTGGGAGCAGCGTCACGCGATATCCCTGCGCCAGGCGGCGCGCGGCCTGCAGCCACTCTGCCGCGACACTGGCCGCTTCCGCCGCGCGCTCCTGCGGCCAGGGCTCCGCAAAGGGAACAGCCAGGCCCAGCGAGGCGATCACATAGAACGTGCCGGTGTGCGCAGGGAAGATCACCAGCCGCGCGCCGCCACCGGCGGCCTCCTCGACGAACCGGGCCGTGGCGGTCAGCACGGCCCTGGCTGTGCCAAGGCCTCCGGCATCGAGTTGCACCGCGGCGCAACGGATGGTCGAGGCGCTGCTCACCGCGCCCCCCGGATGCGCCAGATCAGCGCCGAGCCTATCAACAGGTAGACCGCGCCGGCAACCAACAGCACCACATAACCCAGGTTGGGTTCCCGAATATTGAACGCATCGAGCATCGGCCCGCCGGCCAGCGGCGCCAGTACTTGCGGAAGCGTGGTGGCGATGCCCCAGATCCCCATGTCCTTGGCGGCCGCGGTCTCCCGCGACGGCAGCACGTCGGTCGCCAGCGCCCAGTCCACGCTGATGAACGCCCCGTAGCCCAGGCCGAACACCACCGAGAGGCCCAGCAGCAGCGGGAAGCTGGGCGCGGTGAGGAACAACAGGCATGGCGCGGCCATCATCACCGCGGAAGCGGACACGATGCCCCGCCTGCCCACGCGGTCAGAGAGCCAGCCGGCGAGCAGCGCGCTGGCCAGCGCGCCTATCACCACGACGGCGCTCACGGTCCCGGTCGCCTCCTTGAAGCGGGCGATGCCCATGAAGTCCTTGAGGAAGTACTGGAGGAAGTTGAACACGGTATAGAAGCCCATCAAGACGAACAGGCGTGAGACGAACAGCCAGGCGAAATCCGGGTGCCGGCGCGGGTCCACCCAGAACCCCCGCAGGAACTTCCCGAGATCGAACGGACCGGAGGGTTGGGGCCGGGGCTCGCGCACGCGCCAAACCGTGATCGCCAGCGTCACGACGAGCACCGCCGCGATCAGCCAGTAGACCTGGAGCCGGTAGCCGCGCTCCAACAGCACGCCGGCAGCCACCGCTGCGGCAATCGTGCCGAGCATGGTCATTAGCCCCATCCACCCCGATGCCACGCCGCGCTGATCATCGGGGACCAGGTCGGGGATGAGGCCGCTGTAGGCCGATCCGCCCAGATTGTTGGAAAACTGCACCAGCCAGTAGGCGGCCACGAAGGCCATGAGGGTTGGGGACGCGCCCATGAACGCGAGGGCGGCCACGTTCAGGATGCCGCCCGCGAGCATGAACGGTCGCCGCCGGCCCATCGCGGCGCGGCTGCGATCGGACAGCGCGCCGGCGAGGGGCATCACGATCATGGCGATGGCCGCCCCGCCTGCGAAAACAAGGGAGAGGGCACGGCCCTTCTCCGCGTCCGGGACGAACCGCAGCACCTCGGCAGGGATCACAATGGCGAGCAACGCGCCCCAATGGAAGTTGAGCCCGAACCAGTAGAGGCTGATCGAGAGTAGATCGCCGGCGGTCATGCGCCGTCGCGGTTCCATCACTCACCCCCGGCAGGAAGCTTTGCGGCTTGCCAGGAAGCGACCCTAGAGCCGGATTCTACCCGCGGAGTTCCACACACGGAGGAGGACCCCTTTGCCCACGCGGTTTCCAGACGGTTTCCTGTGGGGCACCGCGGCCAGCGCCTACCAGTTCGAGGGCGGCAATACCTCCAGCGACTGGTGGGCATGGGAGCAGCAGCCCGGACGCATCCTGAACGGCGATCGGTCAGGCTTGGCCTGCGACTGGTGGCGCCACGCCGAAGCGGATTTCGACCTGATGGTCGCGCTCCATCAGAACGCCCTGCGGCTATCGGTCGAGTGGGGCCGGCTCGAACCCGAAGAGGGTCGGTGGGACCGGCCCGCTGAGGAGCGCTATCTCGAGATGCTGCGCGGTCTGCGGGATCGGGGAATCGAGCCGCTGGTTACGCTGAACCACTTCACCCTGCCGCGGTGGGTGGCGGAACGGGGTGGATGGCTGTGGGATGGGATCGTGCCGGCGTTTGGCGCGTTTGCGGGTCGGTTCGCCCGGGCTGCGGGCCGCGCAGCCTCCGGCGGCGCGCCGCTCGTTGACTTCTGGATTACGATCAACGAGCCGGTCGGTCATCTCATCAGCGCCTACATCCTGGGACGGTTTGCACCAGGGCGGGCCGGCCTCGCCGCCTTCACCCGGGCGCTGGTGCGGTCGGTGCAGGCCCACGCGGTAGCTTACCATGCCGTCCACGAGGCGCAGCCCGCGGCCCGGGTGGGTCTGGCAGCGTACCTGCGGCCGGCCGTGCCGGCCAACCCGCGTTCCCCGCTCGACCGTTGGGTGGCGCGCCGGCTCGACCACATCGTCAACTGGATGTATCTCGACGCGCTTGCGACGGGAAGGCTAGCAGGACCGTTTGGAGTGCGTTTCCGGGTACCACAGGCATCCGGCACAATGGACTTCCTGGGGGTGAACTACTACACCCGCAGCCGCGTCGCGTTCGATCTGCGCCGGCCCGGCCACCTGTTCGTGCGCGACGAGCCGCCATCAGGCGCGGTGATCAGCGACGGCGGCTACAGCGAGATCTATCCTGACGGGCTCCTGGCCGTGCTCGGGGCCGTCCGCCGGTACGGCTTGCCGGTGTACATCACCGAGAACGGCCTGCCCGACGCCGATGACGACCTCCGGCCCGGGTTCATCGTCGAGCACCTGCGCCGGGTGGCCCAGGCAGTGGATGAAGGATGCCCGGTGCGCGGCTACTATCACTGGTCGCTGGTGGACAACTTTGAGTGGGCCGACGGGTGGAGTCTGCGCTTCGGCCTCTACGCGTTGGATCCGGCGACGCAGGTGCGGACGGCCAGGCCCAGCGCAGCGCTGTACGGGGAGATCAGCAGGAGCAACGCCCTGCCGTAGACGGTTCCCGAATCATCGCCTGATGGAGTGTCGCCTGAAGAAATCCCAGATGACCTCGTTGGCGTAGATGTCCCTGCTCGTTCTGCCGATCACGCGCTCCGGGAGATACTGAAACCCTCCGGGCCAGGTATGCCCGCCGCCCTCGACCGCGTACACGACCACCTCGGCGCCCTCGCTGCACCCACCGTAAGCCTCGCGGCGCACGCGCGTGCCGTCGTTGGGATCCCGGTCGGGCTCGAGGGTGACGGTTGGGGACGGCGCACAGCGGTTGTGGGTGACCCAGTGCCGTACCGTGTCGGCCACCGACAACACCCTCCCGACGGCGCGGCCGCCGGGGAACCCCAGGTTTCCCCCGTCCCACGGGACCAGGGGATCGTGCGTGCCCGGGATCAACACGACCGGGATCGGCCTGGCCGGAGCGCGCATCGCGGCGATCTTGTCGGTTGCGGAGATGGCGACGGGCGCGATCGCGGCGATACCGTGG
>DYHL01000051.1 GCA_020724185.1 Candidatus Nitrosymbiomonas sp.
TGCTGCTTCGCGAAAAGCAGTTCAAATCGCTTCGAACCGGATCCCTGCTACAAATTCACCTCGCTGCGCGGCGCCACCTTTGCAGCCTCTCCTCCGTTTCCTCCCTGGGGAGGCGCCGCCCGTGCCGGACCATGCGCTCCAACGCCTCTGCTGCTCGCTGGGGCTTGATGATCTTGCCTTTCACCATCTCGTCGAGTACCCATAGAGTTCCGTGAACCTCCATCCCTTCCTGTTCCGCGGCAGTGCGAAGGTCGCGGTCACCAGTGATGAGGGTGGTGCCCGTTGTCTTCGCAAGGACCAGCGCAAACAGGTCCTTGCGTGACGGTCTGGGATAGCGTCCTGCCAACTCAGGCACTTCAGCAACCTGTTCCCCGCTGAG
Source organism: Candidatus Nitrosymbiomonas sp. (assembly GCA_020724185.1). Classification (GTDB taxonomy): domain Bacteria; phylum Sysuimicrobiota; class Sysuimicrobiia; order Sysuimicrobiales; family Humicultoraceae; genus VGFA01. The sequence goes on from DYHL01000051.1 coordinate 380, forward strand.
ACCAACCTCGTTCAACCCGCGGCTGTGGAGAGCCCTGCGATCCGGCTGCTGGAGTTCGCCGAGGACGACATCCGGAATGACCCACCGGCAGGGCAGACGGAATACTTCGTCGAGAAGACCCCCCGCGTGCAGGTCTATCCAGAAGTTGGCGTCAGTTACGCACTCCGACGGGAAGGTCACTGTGCTCCTCCCGGACTTTCTGGAAGAAGTCGCTCAGCGGCATACCCAGCAGTTCCGCGGCCCGGGGCGCCGAGATGATCTCCTCTTCCAGAGCATGGAGAATGAGGCGTTCCATCCGCGTTGGCCGCTCTGCCGGTATCTGATCGCCGGGCTCTTTCCTATACCAATCCTTCCTCTTGAACTCCTTGAACAGTCGTGCCGCGTCCGTTTCAGAAATGATCCTGAGGTCCCTTGCCCGGTAGATCCACGCGTGCATGCTTAGGCCGTACTTGTGCTTGAGCGTGTGCAGCTCGTAGAGACTGAACAGACGGCGGCGGTCACCGAGCTCGTACCGTACTACTTCTTCCGGCACGATGAACGCGCCAGCGAATCGGTGTGCGGACTTCTCCGGACCCACCGCGGGCCCTGGACGCAGCAGCAGGTGGCCCAGTTCGTGAGCCAGATTGTACCTCTGCCTGTCGCCAGGAAGGTCCTCCCGGACTGCAATGACCGCGAGCCCCCCGTCTTCGCGTGCCGTGAATGCAAGGGCGTCGAAGCCCGGCCCAGCGGGCAACAGGTCTACCTTGATGCTCTTGTCTTCCAGCACCTCGATCAGGTTGCCGATAGGATCCACGCCGAGATCCCAAGACCTTCGCAACCCCAGTGCCGCGGTCTCGACGTCCTCGATACGGCGAATCGGGCAAGGAAAGCCGTCCGGACACTCGAACCTCCGCGGAGATCCCTGGACTAGGGTCTCCGTTTCCACATAGCGCTCTAGCCAGTCTCGAACCCGCCCCAGGATTGCCTCCTCTTGCCGCCTTGGCAGCGTGGTGTGCTTCCGGTACGCTGGCACAAACTCGCCAATCTTGGTAGGGCGGACGAAGTAGTCCACCCCGACCCCGGCGGTCCGCGCGAGGTTGATCAGGACGCGCGATCCGGGGATGTCAAGGCCTCGCTCGTACTTGGAGATCGCCATCGCGCTGACGCCCACCTTCTGGGCAAGTTCCCGCTGGCTCAGGCATGTCATCAACCGCGCACGTTTGATGCGCTCTCCAATAACCACGAGTCACACCTCCTCCCTGGGCACTCCTCGCGGTTTACAGAATATCAAACATCTGGTATCTTGTAAACCGACGAAGGTCGCGAGCAAGGGGCCGATTCCAGCCCCAGGCAGGAGGCTCAGAGAAGGGGGGTGGGCACAGATATGAGTCGAGGAGGCGTTGCCCCATGGCTCCTCCCCACCCTACAAAAAGCGCCCGCGATGGCTGCTGCACCCTTACTGAGCGAGGTGACTGTCCAAACCAAGCTGCTTCAATACGTCCGCAAGCTTACGGTCGGCCTCGGCCCGTTCCTCCTCGGCTTCGCGCAACAGCACGGCCGCCTCTTCCAGCGGCAGTATGTCGTCCTTCTCACCCATAGCCACGTAGCGGCCCGGCGAGAGGTTGTAGTCGTTCCGCGCGACCTCGTCCTTGCTGATGATTGCTGAAACGGCATCTCCGGCCTGCCAGCCGTCGTGCAGGTCGGCGACGCGGGTGATGTGTTCCTCCGCCAGGAAGTTCTTGGGACGCCCCTTGGTGAACTGCTTGCTGGCGTTGACGAGGAGAATCTGGCCGGGGTGCCGCTTGGCCTTGTTGACCACGAGGATGATCCCGGGCGCGGTGGTGTTGTAGAACAGGTTTTCGGGCAGCAGGACCACGGTCTCGACCAGATCTGCCTCCACAAAGGCACGCCGGATGTCTCGCTCGCGATTCGATCCCTGGTTACCGCTGCCGCGGCTGACCGCTCCTGTGTCCAGCACGACCGCCATGCGCCCGCCGTCCTCCAGCGACCCGTACATGTGCTGGATCCAACCCCAATCTGCGCTGGATGACGGCGGGGTGCCGAGGCGGAAACGATCGTAGACATCGTGCTCGTAGGTGCCGGCCGGGAAGTTCTGGTTCCACATGGGATTCGCGGTGACCATGTCGAACTGGCGCAGTCTCCCGTCGGCATCGGTGAAAACCGGCCTGCGCATGGTGTCTCCGGGCATGATATCGGCCTGGAGGTCGTGCAGGAACGCGTTCATCCGAGCCATCGCAAACGTGGTCGAATTGATCTCTTGACCGTACAGGCGCAGGGGTGGGGTTTGCTCGGGAAGCCGCAGCCGGCCGTTCCGGCGCTCCCCGTGGGTCTCCAGCAGCCGCAGGTGGCACTTGATGAGCAGTCCGCCGGAGCCGCAGCAGGGGTCGTAGACCTCCATCCCGGGCTGCGGTTCGAGGATGCGGGCCATCAGGATCGCCACCTCACGGGGCGTGTAGAACTCGCCGGCGCTCTGGCCCTGGCCTTCCGCGAACTTCCGCAGGAGGTACTCGTAGGCGCGGCCCAGGATGTCCGGCTCGACATCGTCCAGCCCCAGCCGGTGTTTACCGAGGACCTGGATGAGCGCCGAAAGCGGCTCCTCGTCGAGGATGCGCTGACCTGCCGCGGTGGCGTTGAAGTCCACAACGTCAATGACGCCCTGCAACCGGGCGTTCTCTCGGGCCACGGCGCGCGCGGCGTCCGTCAGGTACTGGCCGAGCCCTGTAGTAGCCTTCGCGATCGCCGGCCATCGGGATTCGGACGGGATGTAGAAGCGCACCAGCCGGTGGTCTTTCTCCACCAGTTTCGCTGCCCTTGCGGCGCCGCCGAACTCGCGAGCGAGGTGTGCAACCTCGTCCTCGAAGACGTCGGACAGGCGCTTTAGAAAGATGAGCGGAAGGATGTAGTCCTTGAACTTGGGGGCGTCGACCGACCCACGGATGACGCAGGCCGCTTCCCAGAGCCACGACTCAAGGACGGAAACATCAAGAAGCCTGGGGTTGGTCGCCACTCTGTCCCTCCTGCACCGCGGAATTCCGCCTGTCTGGAGCCAATCCTGCCAGGAACCCGGAGGGCTTCACCTGGTACCTGATGCCACCGGCTTGCAAGCAGAGAACCCTTCGGGCTCCAACGGGGTTTGGGGACCGATGAGGAGCGAGGCATGGCCCGGCGGGGCTAGGCCCGCAACGCGACTAGGAGCAACCCCGGCCGTGGCGAACAATGCACCATGATGAGACGCGGAGACGATGATTGGGGGCAATCCATCGCACCGCTTGTCCAGGCGGTGAGCGAACATCTGGAAGAAGGCATCGCCGTCAAGAGGGCATGCCTTGACGCATCGTGGGACATCGCATCCGCGGCGTGCTTGGTCATCGAGACCGTCACCAGCGGCGGCAGGATCTTCCTGTTCGGCAACGGGGGCTCGGCCGCCGACGCCCAGCACCTGGCGGCCGAGTTCGTCGGGAGGTTCTCCTGCCCCAGGGCGCCGATCCCGGCGGTCGCCCTCACGACGGACACCTCGGTGATCACCGCCATCGCCAACGACTTCGGGTACGGCCAGGTCTTTGCCCGCCAGGTCGAGGCGTTGGTCCGCGCGGGCGATGTGGTGATCGCGATCTCCACCAGCGGCGCCTCGGAGAACACCGTCGAGGGTGCCGAGGCCGCCCGGCGCGTCGGAGCTCGCGTCATCGCGTTGACCGGCCAGGACGGCGGCGCGCTCGCGGCGCTGGCCGACGTGGCGGTTCGGGTGCCTTCGGCGGAGACCGCGCTGATCCAGGAAGCACACATCGCCATCGGCCACGCCATCTGCGCGGCCGTGGAGGAAACATGGCGCTGAAGCGGTGCGCATGGCCGAATACCGATCCCCTGATGATCGCGTACCACGACACCGAGTGGGGCGTGCCCGTACACGACGACCGCAAGCTGTTCGAGTTCCTGGTGCTCGACGCGTTCCAGGCCGGGCTGAGCTGGGCGATCATTCTCAAGAAGCGCGAGCAGTTCCGCCGCGCGCTGCACGACTTCGACCCGGCGCAGATCGCCCGGTACACCGCACGCGACCTCGCCCGGCTGCTGAATGACCCCGGTATCATTCGCAACCGGCAGAAGATTGACGCCACGGTCCACAACGCTCGGCTGTTCCTGGAAGCCCAGGCCGAGTTTGGGTCGTTCGACCGCTACATCTGGCAGTTCGTCGGCGGCCGGACGATCGTGCACCGGTTCCGCTCGGATTCGCAGATCCCGGCGATGAGCAGGCAGTCCGACGCGATGAGCCGCGACCTCCGGGCCCGCGGCTTCAAGTTCGTGGGCTCGACGATCTGCTACGCGTTCATGCAGGCGGCCGGCCTGGTGAACGACCACGTGGTGCGGTGCTTCAGGCATCGCGAGGTGGATCGGTAGTAGAAACCGCCGGGGGACTGCCATGAGCGACTGGTACAAGGATGCCATCATTTATCAGTTGCACGTACGGGCCTTCCGCGACTCGGATGGCAGCGGCACCGGAGACTTCCGCGGCATGTTGGAGAAACTGGATTACATTCAGGAACTCGGCGTCAACTGCCTGTGGTTGATGCCGTTCTACCCTTCCCCGCTCAAGGACGACGGATATGACATCTCCGACTACTGCGCCGTCCATCCCGACTACGGCACACTGGGTGACTTCCAGGAGTTCCTGAATGAAGCCCACAGGCGCGGGATGCGCGTCATCACCGAGCTCGTGCTCAACCACACCTCAGACCAGCACCCGTGGTTCCGCGACTCCCGGCAGTCACCCGAGTCGTCTTGCCGCGACTGGTACGTCTGGAGCACCACCCACAACCGATACCGGCAGGCCCGGGTCATCTTCCTGGACACCGAGGTCTCCAACTGGACATGGGACCCCGCGGCAGACGCCTACTACTGGCACCGGTTCTTCAGCCACCAGCCCGACCTGAACTATGACAATCCCAGCGTACAAGAAGCGATCCTGGACGTGGCTAGGTTCTGGCTGGACCGCGGTGTAGATGGGCTCCGGCTCGACGCCGTTCCATATCTGTTCGAGCGCGAGGGGACCTCCTGCGAGAACCTCCCGGAGACACACGCCTTCGTCCGGCGGCTCCGGCGCTTCATGGACGAGCGCTACGGTGACAGGATGCTCCTGGCCGAAGCCAACCAGCGGCCCGAGGATCTCTGCGCGTACTTCGGGGAAGGCGACGAGTTCCACGCGGCTTTTCACTTCACGCTGATGCCCAGGATGTTCATGGCGATCCGGCGCGAGGACAGGCAGCCGATAGTGGACGCCGTCATACAAACCCCACAGGCACCTTCCACCTGCCAGTGGGTCATCTTCCTCCGCAACCACGACGAGCTCACCCTCGAGATGGTCACCGAGGAGGAGCGCGCGTACATGCAGGCCGAGTATGCCCGAGAGCCGCGCATGCGGCTGCACCTGGGCATCCGCAGGCGGTTGGCCCCACTGCTCGATAACAGTCGCCGGAGGATCGAGGTGCTGAACAGCCTGCTCCTCTCGCTGCCAGGCACCCCGAGCATCTACTACGGCGATGAGATCGGCATGGGGGATAACTTCTACCTGGGCGATCGCCTCGGCGTGCGTACGCCCATGCAGTGGAACTCGGACCGCAACGCCGGGTTCTCATCGGCGAACCGCCAGCAACTCTTTCTGCCGGTGGTGGTTGATCCGGAGTTCCACTACGAGGCGGTGAACGTCGAGGCGCAGCAGCGTAATCCGGCATCGCTGCTGAACTGGATGAGACGGGTGATCGGCATCCGACAGCGGTTCCCCGTATTGGGGCGGGGCGCGGTCGAATTCCTCGAGCCGGCCAACCTGAAGGTACTCGCCTACCTGCGGACGGACCCCGAGACTACGATCCTGTGCGTCGTCAACCTCTCGCGCTACGCGCAGCCATGCGAGCTTGACCTCCGGCGCTTCAGCGGGCGGAAGCCGGTCGAACTCTTCGGCAACACCATGTTCCCGCCGATAGGTGAGCTCCCGTACTTCCTCACCCTCGGACCCCATAGTTTCTACTGGTTTCGTCTGTCCGGGCCGTGAGGAGCCTCAGGCATGTGGTAGAATCCTTATAAGAGCCTTGCCCGCGTGATCGTGCCTAATCCCTGCCTCGCGCAGGGAGCGGGGGACCCAGAATGCGGGGCGAACGTCGCGCACGCGCGACGGGGGAAATCTCTCAACCCCAGCCCGTCAGCTAACCTCGTAGGCATCGAGAGAGGGGACCCATGGTGTCAACAAGCGCCCAGCCACCTCCGGGTCCCGGTACGGTTCGCGACCTCCTGCCAGGACGCTCCCTGGTCGTCGTGACGAACCGCGAACCCTACGTCCACAGCACCCTGATTGAACGACCCACCGGGGGTCTCGTGGCCGCATTGGATCCCGTGATGCAAGAGACCGGCGGACTCTGGGTGGCCTGGGGAAGCGGCGAGGCTGACTTCGATGTGGTAGATGAGCGGGGTTGCGTGCAGGTACCTCCCGAGGCGCCCAGGTACACGCTGCGCCGCCTGCGCCTGAGCAGGCGCGAGGTGGAACGGTTTTATCACGGCTACGCCAACCAGTCGCTGTGGCCGCTTTTCCACATGGCCATGGACAAAGCGCGGTTCGCACGCCGCTACTGGGCCGCCTACCAGATGGTGAACCATAGGTTCGCGGAGACGACCTTCGAGATGCTCGGGCAGAATCCCGTGGTGTGGATCCACGACTATCACCTGGCCCTCTGCCCGCGGTATCTCCGTGAACTCAAGCCCGACCTGTTCATCATGCAGTTCTGGCACATCCCCTGGCCGGCATGGGACGTGTACAGGATGTGCCCGCAGAGCGCCGAGTTGATCGAGGGGCTGCTCGCCAACGATCTGCTGGGGTTTCACCTCCCTAGACACGTGGCCAACTTCATGGATTGTGCCGCGCACGAACTGGGCGCGGAGGTTGACCGGCAGCAGGGCTTCATTCGGCACGGAGGCCGCTGCACGCTGGTCCGGGCTTTCCCAATCAGCATTGACGTCGGAGCATGGGGGCGGATCGCATCTTCCCGGGATTGCGAGCGGTGGATGGCCAGGCTGCGTCGCCGGCTTCGCCTGGACGACCGGCAGGTCTGCCTGGGGGTTGACCGGCTGGACTACACAAAGGGAATCCTCGAACGGCTGCGAGCCATCGAGCTCCTGCTCCAGCGGGTGCCTGAGTTGCGCGATCGCTTCGTTTACGTGCAGAAGGCGGCTCCCAGCCGGACGCGGATCCTGGCCTACCGGCAGTTACAGCAACAGGTGGAAGCTGAGATCACAAGGATCAACGCGGTCTATGGGACTCCCCACTGGCAGCCCATCGTCTACATACCCAGGCCCATCCCTGTCGTTGGCATGGCGGCGCTCTACCGGTTGGCGGACGTGTGCCTGGTTACCTCACTCCAGGACGGAATGAACCTGGTGGGCAAGGAGTTCGTGGCGTCACAGCAAGACGAGCGCGGCGTGTTGGTCCTCAGCTCGCTCGCCGGGGCGATCGAGGCCTCCCCCTGGTCAATCGCCATCAACCCGTACGACACCGAGGGGGTCGCCGAGGCCGTGCGTCAGGCGCTCAGCATGCCCGAGCAGGAGCGACGCCAGCGCATGGTCCAGATGCGCAGCCATCTGGCGCGGCACGACATCTACCATTGGATGGAGCAGAGCTTCCGCGCCGCTGCGCGTCTGCTCGACACGCAGGAGAGGACGCACTGGGTCTTTGCCGACCTTGAGCCCATCAGGAACGCCGTTGCCGGGCGCGACCACCTGGCGGTCCTGCTGGATTTCGATGGCACGCTTGCCGAGATCGCCGACCGACCCGACGATGTGCAACTGGACCCTCGGCTTCGCGGCCTACTGGAGCGCCTGGGCCACAACCCTCGGGTCCTCGTGGCGGTCATCAGCGGACGGACCCTCGAAGATATCCGGCGGCGCGTCGGGCTGGAACACATCCTGTACGCAGGCAACCACGGCTTGGAGCTCGCAGGGCCCGGGTGGAGGGTGGCACGCGATGATGCCGTGGAGGCCCGGGGCCTCGTCGCCGCGTGTTGTGACCGCCTCTCTCTTCGCCTGCGCGACGTTCGTGACGCCCTTGTGGAAAACAAGGGCCTCTCCGCCAGCGTGCACTTCCGCCTGGTTCCCCGCGGAGAGATCGAAACAGTGCGGCGGATCGTCCTCGAGGAGCTGGGCCGGGTTCCGCCGGGACGCCTTGAGGCCCGGCAAGGGAAGATGGTCCTCGAGATACTGCCGGTGCTGGACTGGGACAAGGGAAGAGCCGCGCGCTGGCTGCTCGAACACGCCCTGGGTGACGGCTGGGAAGCGCGGTGCACGGTCGTCTATGCCGGCGACGACAGCACCGACGAAGACGCGTTCGTGGCGCTCGCGGGCACCGGGATCACCGTCCGGGTGACCCAGTATCCGCAGCCGACCGCCGCGCGATACCTGGTGCGAACCGTCGGCGAGGTAGGCCGGTTGCTGGAAGCGCTCGCGGGCTGGATGCCCGCCTCTACCTAGCCACCGTCACCGCGATCCCCAGGTGGTCTGATGCCTGCCCGGGCAGCACCCTGAATTCGCGGGCCGCGAGGTCCGGCGAAACCCAGACATAGTCAATCCGCTCGTATGGCCTGTCCGATCTGTAGGTAAACCCGTCGCCCTGCCCGGCAAGCGCGAAGGCGTCGCGCAGGCCTGCGTGGCGAATGACCGCGATCTCCCTGGCATCTGGAAGCGCGTTCAGGTCGCCCATCAGCACCGTCCGGCCCCGCCTGTTCCACAGGGAAACGGCTGCCGCGGCCTGGGGTTCGCGGATCTGCCCCTGGCCTTCCACGTGGTGGAAGTGCGTGGCGATCACCAGCATTCGCTCCCCGCCGCCCAGGTCCACTTCTGCCCACATCACCGCCCTGCGCATGGGTGCGCCGCCGCGCGGCAGCTCGGCGTTGCCCGACGCCAGGATGGGCCGCCGCGAGAGAATCGCGTTGCCCCAGATCGCGTCGGCGGCCGGCCCCCAGACATAGGGCATCTTCAGCCGGCGCGAGAGCCACGTCAGCATCTCGGTCGAGCCGTTGACAACCCAACCGCGGGAGACCTCCTGGAGCGCGACGATCTCGGCGCCCGCCTCCTCGATTGCCCGGGCAAGCGCCTCGAGATCCTGCGCGCCCGAGATCCCATAGCCCTGGTGCAGGTTGTAGGACATCACGCGGACCGGCCAGCCAGATGCGGCCTGTGCCTGCGGCGGCCTGCTGCCTGCCCACATCACCAGGGGGACCAGCAGCAAAACCAGGAACGCAAAGCCGGGCGCGCGCCGCGGCACCGGGACTGCGCCGATGGCCAGCGCAGGGCCCAGCGCTGCCACTGCCGCAACCGCTGCCAGGATGGGCGGCAGGAGCCGATTGTCGAACGGCAACTTGAGATCGTAGCCGACATAGTAGAGGAACGCGGGCACCACGAACAGGAACATCCCCAGCCCCCAGCCGACCGCGGTGCGGGCCAGGCCGCCCCGCAGGGCGCGCCGGCCCTGCGCGCCTATGATCGCAGCGGTCATCACTGCTGCGGCGACGCTGCCGGCCGCCAGGCCCAGGGCCGAGCCGGCGCCGGTGCCGTGCGCCAGGGACGCCGCGGGAATCAGCACCACCGCGGCAAGAAGGGCCAGCGCCCAGCGGCGCACGCCTGCCGCCGCGCCGACCGCGATCACATCCACCGCCAGGATGAACAGCAGAGCCCGGGGGAGCGGCCAGCCTGTGACCGCCGTCAGCCGCGCCACGTTCTGGAACAGGAGCACGTGGAGCAACAGGATGGGCCCCAGGCCGACGAGCGTCCACGCCGTGCCCAACGGGGCATCGGTGCGCGCCGGGTTCACGTCCGCGCGCCGGAAGCCGCTCAGCAGCGCCAGGTAGACCAGGACGAGCGCAACGATCACCACCCCTGCCGCCGCGGTTCGCTGCCAAATTGGGTCCCACGTCCAGAAGGCGCCGGCGATTGCCACGTCCAGCGCCAGCCCGAACAGCATCCCCTGGGTCAGGCGGACGCTGCCTTCGGGCGTGCTACCCCGCGCGAAGGCGAGCAGGCCCGGGACGACCCAGAGGAACGCGGCCGTCCCCAGGGCAGAGAGCCAGAGCGCGCGGCCGGGGTCTGAGAACTGCGAGAGCAGCCGCGTCAGGGCGAGCACCGTCGCGGCGAGCCGCACAGCGCCGGCCGGACCAAACAGGCGCAGTGGCACCGCGGCCAGCCAGGCGATCAGGAAGACGCCTATGGCCAGTAGGCCCATGTCAACCGAGCTGACCCCGGGGCGCGTACCGTAGACGTAGAGGATCAGCGGGAAGAATGCCCTGAACGTCTGCAGGCCCAGCGTCACCGTAAGGGCGGCAAAGAGCGCGTTGAAGCGTGATGAATCCGGCAAGCGGCTCATGGCTCCTCCTGATCCGTATCTAAGGTGAGCGGGGCCTGCCCTCCCAGGGCAAATCAGGCACCCCGCGGCGGTGGTTGAGCAGCCGGGCCAGCACGAACAGGCAGTCGGAAAGCCGGTTGAGGTAGCGCAGGATCTCGGGGTTGATCTCGACAGACCGCGCCAGCGCCACCGCGCGTCGCTCCGCACGGCGGACCAGCGCGCGGGCCAGGTGGCAAATTGCCGCCGGCGGGCTGCCCCCGGGTAGGATGAACGCGTGCTGGGGCGGCAGCTCGGCTTCCCAATCGTCTATCAGGCGCTCTAGGGCTTCGACGGCGCCGGCGCCCAGAACGGGCACGCCTCCGGCGTCAGGGGTGGCCAGTTCGGATCCTATCTCGAACAGGGTGCGCTGGACCTCCTGGATCACCGCGGTCAGGCCTGGGTCCAGGTGCACGGCAAACAGCCCCAGCGCGCTGCTGGCCTCGTCGAGCGCGCCGTACGCCTCGACCCGGAGGTCGTCTTTGGGCACGCGGCCTCCTCCGATCAGGCCTGTCTCCCCGCGGTCACCCGTCTTTGTGTAGATCCTCGTCATGGGCCGTCACCGGTATGTGCTTCGTAAACCAGTCCGAGATCAGCCGCAGACGCTCGATCCGGTGCTGCGGCTGGCCGTTGCGCGAGAGGTCGTGGCTCTCATTTGGAAAGCGCGCGAAGACAACCTCGCGACCCAGCTTCTTGAGCGCCGCGAAGAGCTGCTCGCCCTCTCCGATGGGACAGCGCAGGTCGTTCTCGCTGTGCAGGATCAGCAGCGGCGTGGTGATGTTCTTCACGTAGGCCAGCGGGGACCGCTCCCAATAGAACAGGGGACTGTCCCAGGGTTCTCCGGGGAACTCCCAGTAGCCCTTGAAGTACGCCAGGTCGCTCATCCCCCACTGGCTCAGGCAGTTGGAGATGGACCGCATCGTCACCGCTGCCTTGAACCGGTTGGTGTGCCCGATGACCCAGTTGGTCATGTAACCGCCGTAGGAGCCGCCCTGCACGCCCAGGCGGTCAGGATCCATGTAGGGGAACCGCGCCAGAGCGGCGTCGAGCCCGGCCATGATGTCGGCGTAGTCCTCACCACCCCAGTCATGCTTTGTCGCGGAGGTGAAGACCTGTCCGTAGCCCTGGCTGCCGCGCGGGTTGGTCAGGATCACCGCGTACCCGAGCGCGGCCAGCATCTGGAACTCGTGGAAGAACGCCTCGCCGTAGGCCCCGTGCGGCCCACCGTGGATGGTCAGGATCGCGGGATACCGGCGGTCGGGCTCAAGGTCCGCGGGAGGGAACACCCATCCCTCGATCGTCCAGTCGTCGGAGCCCCGGTACGCGAACCGCTCGGGCCGGCTGAGCGCCACCTGATCGAGCAGTGCCTTGTTGGCCTCGGTCAACCGCCTTTCTCGGGACGCGGGAATCTCCGGCCGCCCCTCGGCCAGACCTTCCACCTCTGCCACCCAGATGTCCCCGGGTGCGGCCGGGTCGGAGATAGCCAGCGCGACGCGCCGGCAGGAGGCATCGTAGGATTCGCCGTAGATCTCGCGGCTCCCCGTGGTCATCAGTCCCACGGCGCCTGTGGCGACCTCGACCGCGGCCAGTTGGGTGGTCCCGCCCTCTGCCACCATGACAAAGATGAACCGGCCGTCGGGCGACCAAACCGGCTGCCCTGCGTGGGGGTGCGCCCGCATGTCGGTGATGATGTGGTGGGCCAGCGTGCGATCGAAGTGCCGGGTCAGGCAGCGGGGCTCGTCGCTGCCATCGGCGGCTACTACCCAGAGCATCGTGTTCGAGGCGCCCATGCACGCGTTCTCATGCCCCAGGTACGCAATCGTGGTGCCGTCGGGCGACCAGGCCGGCATGAGGACAGGCCCAACGCCGCGGGTCAGTCGCTGCGTCTCACCGGTGGAGAGCGCGATCGTCCAGACGTCAGCGATGTTGGTGTAGTCGGCGTCCTCGGACCGGTTGGCAACGAACGCGAGCCGCGTCCCATCAGGGCCCCATGCCGGTTCACGGTGGTCGAACTCGCCGTCGGTCACCTGCCTGGCCGGTCCGCCACCAGAGGGCACGGCGAAGAGGTGCTTGTACCGATTGTCCCAGAAGCCCTCGCCATCGGCCTTGTGCTTCATGCGTGAGATCACCTTGACGTCGCTGGCAGGCTTCTCCTTCACAGGCGGCTTGCCGGTGAACGCGATCTGCGTGCCGTCAGGGGACCAGACGGCCTCGGAGGGGCCGTGATCCTCCTGGGTGATGCGGACGGCCTCTCCGCCCGCAAGTGGGATCACCCACAGGTGCTTCGGCCGCGTCGCGCCGGGCTTGGGCGCAGGCCCCCGGTCGGAGACGAATAGCAACCGCTCCCCATCCGGCGACCAGACCGGCTGGCGATCACGGTGCTCGCCAGATGTGAACTGGCGTGGTGGCGCGCCTCCGGCCTCGACCAGATGCAGGTGCGCGTGGTATT
>DYHL01000052.1 GCA_020724185.1 Candidatus Nitrosymbiomonas sp.
CCGCTCAGCGGCGCTGCCCCTGGCCACCAGCAGCTTCCGAAGCGGCCTGCCCGCGCGCAGCGCCTCCAGGACCGGGTGCCTGCCCTCGATCTGCGCCTCAGTCGGCGTCAAGCCCGCGCGTCGCGGCGCGACACCAGGCGCCAACGGCTACCTCCGGGCAGGTCTTCGACTACGATGCCCGCCTCGCCCAGGCGGGCCCGCACTCGGTCGGCCAGGTCGAAGCGCCTTGCTTCGCGGGCCCGGCCGCGGCCTGATAGCAGCAGCGCTATCGCCTCTCCGGCATTGTGCTGACCTCCCTCGCCCGGGAACAACGCGGGATCCGCCGCCCGCATCTCGTCCAATATCTGGAGGACAGCCGCCGCGGCCCCCGGGGGAATCGCGTCCGGGACCACCCGCAGCCCCAGAACGCCGGCCAGGGTCCGGAGGGCGGCCGCGGCATGGACCATCCCGCCGGCGGGCTCAACGTTCCCGCCCATGGCAGAGCCGGATGCGCGGTTGATCTCTGCCGCGAGGTCGAACAGGACCGCAATCGCCGCTGGAGTGCCGAAATCATCGTCCATCGCCCGCTCGAACGCCGTCCGGCTCTCTGACGCCTTCGTTGCGAGGGGGCCGTCCTGTAGCGGTAGCGGGTCCGATCCCAGCACCGTGTCGGCGTTGGCCAGGGCGGCCCGCAACCGGTCGAGGCCTCTTCCGGCGGCGTCCACTGCTTCGTCCGTCCAGCGCGATGGTGTCCGGTAGTGCGCCGAGAGGACGAACAGGCGAATGACGTCCGGCTCATACCGCGCCAGCGCGTCCCGGATCGCCACGAAGTTGCCCAGGTGCCGGTGCATCTCATCGCCAACCGGCGGCTTCATCAGCGCGTTGTGCACCCAGAAGCGCGCGAAGGGCGCCTTGCCCGTGTAGGCCTCGGACTGAGCTATCTCGTTCTCGTGATGCGGGAACCGCACGTCGTCCCCGCCGCCGTGCAGGTCAATCTGCTCCCCGAGGAACTGCATGGACATGGCCGAGCACTCGATGTGCCAGCCAGGTCGTCCCGGACCCCAGGGGCTCTCCCACGACGGCTCCCCGGACCTGGACGCCTTCCAAAGCGCGAAGTCCATCGGGTGCTCCTTGCGCTCGTCCACTTCGATGCGGGCGCCGGCCTGCATCTGGTCCAGCGATCGGCCGGATAGCAGACCATATCTCGAGAAGGAAGTGACGCGGAAGTACACGTCCCCGTCCACCTCGTAGGCATACCCTCTGGCGATCAGCCCCAAGATGATCTCGATCATCTTGGGGATGACCTCGGTCGCCCGCGGGTAGTGATGGGCGCGCTGCACGCGGAGGGCGTCCATCTCGCGAAGGAACCGCTCGATGTACTCCTGGGCTATCGCGAAGATGCTCCTGCCTTCTTCCTGCGCGCGCGCCACGATGCGGTCTTCGATGTCGGTGAAGTTCTGAACGTGGCGGACCTGAAAGCCCTTGTACTCGAGGTAGCGCCTCACCACGTCGAAGAAGATGTACGAAAGCGCATGCCCCACGTGCGCCGGGCCGTACAGGTTTGGGCCGCAGACGTACATGCTAACCGAGCCCGGGACCAGCGTGACGAACGGCTCCCTTCGCCGGGATAGTGAGTTGTGCATCTCCAGGCCCATGGCGCCACCTCGACTGTCAAGTCTATCGGAGCGTTGCAGGGGCCACAAGGGGAGGCGCCCGCTACGGCAGGCGAGCAAGGGGAATGGCGTCGAGCTCGGCGCAGACCTCCCAGCAGTGGCGGGAACGCAGCGTCACCGCCTCGGCACGCCGGACGGAACGCAGGTCGAACGCGCCCCGGTCGGTCAGCACGCGGTGGTAGGTGGCATCGTACTCGCGGCGCGTGGCGACCACCCGTTCGATCAGGTAGAACTGGTTGTCCCGCCAGAACCCCACCAGGCGGGGTCGGAACGCCAGGGGCCTGTCAACCTCGACCGCGATTGGGTCGGCGACCACGGCACGCCCGATGAACAGCATCTCTGGCGGGGGAGCCGTCCCCGTCCTCTGGCGGCGGCCCATGCTACTCCACCTTCCGCAGCAGCGCCACGGCGCGGGCTTCTATCCCCTCACCGCGGCCAACAGGCCCCATGCCTTCGGCAGTACTGGCCTTGATCCCTATCTGATCCGGCTCGATTCCCATCGCCTTGGCCAATCGTGCCCGCATCGCCTCAATGTATGGCGCCAGATGGGGCGCCTCGGCCAACACGACGGTGTCCACGTTGACGATGGACCAACCCGCCGCGCGCAGCATGCCCGCAACCGCAGCGGCGAGCCCGGTGCTGTCGGCGTCGCGAAACGCGGGATCCCCGGGCGGGAAGTGGTGACCGATGTCGCGCTTCCCGGCTGCGCCCAGCAGCGCGTCCATGATGGCGTGGGTGAGGACGTCGGCGTCGGAATGCCCGGCAAGGCCCCGCGAATGGGGAACGCGGACACCACCCAGCACCAACGCCCGGTCGGGTACCAGCCGGTGAAGATCACTTCCGGTGCCCACGCGCAGTCCCAACCCGGTCTCGTCGGCAACCCGCAGGCGCGCCAGCTCCAGGTCGGCCTCGGTGGTGATCTTGATGTTGGCAGGATCACCCAGGACCACGGCTACCGGCTCCCCCATGGCCTAGATGAGCCCGTTGTGGTCGGTGGCCCGAACCGTGAGGGGAGCCCGGAGGTGCGCCTCGCGCAGGAGTCCGGCGGCAAACGCCTGCGGCGTCTGCACCGCGAAGAGTCCGGCGCGGTCCACCGTCCGGAGGACCAGGTTCTGGTCCACCTCCTTAAGGGTGTCAACAACCGGAATCCCAGCGGTGGCGGCGCCCCATCGCATCGCGGCCTCCAGCACGTGCTCGATCAAGACCTGGGTCACGAAGGGACGAACGCCGTCGTGGACCACCAGCCACTTCGCCTCGGGCAGCGCGTCAATCCCTGCGGCCACCGATCCCCGGCGGTCGGGAGCGCCGGGGACGACCGCCACCACCTTGCCTGCCAGTCGTCCGGACAGCGAGGTCACATGGTCGGCGCCCACCACGACAGCGATCCGATCAACCGCGGGGCAGTGCTCGAAGACCTGAAGCGTCCGCTCCAGGATCGTGGTGGGTCCCAGCCGCAGCAGCGGCTTGGGCACGGGCCCTGGCAGACGGGTACCGCTGCCGGCGGCCACGATAACCGCGCCTGTCAGCCCGCGGTCACCGGCGTTCACCTCACCGTCGCTCCGATTCGGGCTGCTCAGCAGGTCCGTTCAGCTTGGGACGCGCGAATATCATCCGTCCGGCAGAGGTCTGAAGCGAGCTGGTGACGATAACGTCGAAGGTCTCGCCGATGTAGCGCCGGCCGCCCTCGACAACGATCATCGTCCCATCCTCCAGGTAGGCCACGCCCTGACCGGCCTCCTTTCCGTCGCGGACGACGTGGACCGAGAGCTCCTCCCCCGGCAGCACGGCCGGCCGCAGCGCCTGGGCCATCTGGTTTACGTTGAGAACGCGCACGCCCTCCAGCTCGGCCACCTTGCTGAGGTTGAAGTCGGTGGTCACGATGGCGGCACGGTGCAGCCGGGCCAGCGTCACCAGCCGCGCGTCCACGTCCTGTCCCGATGGGGCCTCCTCGTCCAGGATCTGCACCGTCGCCAGCTCGCGCCTTAGACGATTGAGGATGTCCAGGCCTCTCCTACCCCGGTTGCGCCGGAGCGCATCCGGCGAGTCCGCGATGCGCTGCAACTCGGTGAGCACAGAGCGGGGCACGACAAGCGGGCCCTCGAGGAACCCGCTCAGGCATATCTCCGCGATGCGGCCGTCTATGATGACGCTGGTGTCGAGGAGCTTGGGGCTCGCCTGCGGCGTGGGGCGGCCCCGGACTGATTGGTGGCCCTGAGGGGATAGCGCGCCGGCGATCTCGTCGCGCCGCCGGAGGGCAACGTGCAGCCCGAGATACCCAAGGACGACGCCCGCCACCAGCCGGACGTAGGGTCCAATCAGCGGCAGCCCTTCCAGCAGGTACCCTACGAAGAACGCCAGGACCAGGCCTGAGGTCAGGCCTAGCGCCGCCAGGAGTAGATCGTGGAGGGAGAGGTGCGAGAGGCCGCGCAGGACCCACTCCATCGCGCTGACGAACGCCCTGGCCAAGGGAGGTCCGAGCAGAAAGCCGATCAACCCACCGAGAACCACACCGGCTGCCTCGTCCAGGAATCCCAGGCTGGGAGCGGCCGGAACCCACATGTACGCGAGCATCACAGCTTGGTAGCCGGCAAGACCGCCGACGAGAACCCCGGCGAAACGCACAAACGAATCGCGCATGATGAGAACTCACTACCCGGAAGAGCGGGTGCGACCAGTCTACGCGCCCGAGTATACCACACGAGGTTACGCCCCGAGAAGCCGAGCGGCGCGCGAAAATTGACAGTGCCGACGGCCGATCCCTATAATCATAGTTGCGTTGTCCTGCACTGAAGTTTCAAGGGCCGCGAGGTGGCGCGAATGGCGAAGATCAGCGAAAGCACCTTCCAGAACGCCGTCGCAGAGTACTTGATCCGCCACCGCAGCATCCTGGACGTGCAGAGCAAGCTCTCCGAAGCTGTCGCCCGCGTGAACCGCGCCGTTGCAAAATCGGTCACGACCTGTGGCTGTATCAGGATTCAGGCCGGCCGACAGCATTTTCCCGCGGACCTGAGCATGGGGGAAATGCGCAATGCCATGCAGACCCACCTGGACGGAACCCTGTGCGAGCGGTGCCGGGAAGTCCTCGATACCGAGATCGGAATGGCGCTATTCTACATGGCCGCGACATGCAACCTGCTCAACCTGGATTTCGGCGAGATCCTCCGGAAGGAACACGGCCGGGCCGTCTCGCTGGGGGTCTTCCGCCTGACCTGAACGACTAGAGCAGCGCCCGCAGCGCCTCGGTTAGGTCGCCCACCCGCACCAGCTCCAGACCAGCAGGTCCCTTGAGGGACTCGATCCGTGGCACCACGGCGCGGCCAAACCCCAACCGGGCGGCCTCCGCGAGCCGTTTCTCCACCTGGGGGACGGCGCGCACCTCTCCGGCAAGACCCACCTCGCCCACAACCACGGTCCTGGAATCCACCGGGCGGTTGCGCAGGCTGCTGGCCACGGCCGCGGCGATGCCGAGGTCCGCGGCCGGCTCGTCCACCGAGATCCCGCCCGCAACGCTCGCGTACACGTCCTGGCCCGAGAGCTGCAGGCCGCCTCGGCGCTCTAGGACCGCGAGGAGCACCAAAAGCCGGTTGTAGTCCACTCCTGCCGCGGTTCGCCTGGGCATGCCGAACGAGGTGGGGATGGTGAGGGCCTGCACCTCCACAAGCAGGGACCGCGTCCCCTCGATTGCGCACACCACCGCCGAACCCGGCGCCGCCTCCGGGCGTTCTGAGAGGAACGCGGCCGACGGGTTTGGAACCTCGACAAGTCCCCCGCCGGCCATCTCAAAAACCCCGATCTCGTTGGTGGAGCCGAACCGGTTCTTGGTGGCGCGGAGGATGCGGTAGGCGTGGTGACGGTCGCCCTCAAAGGCGAGCACCGTGTCAACCAGGTGTTCCAGGACCCGCGGCCCGGCGAGCGCGCCTTCCTTGGTGACGTGTCCCACGATGAACGTGGCAACTCCCTGATCCTTGGCCAGCCGGATGAGCGCGGACGCGCACTCTCGAACCTGCGCCACGCTTCCGGACGCAGAGGACACGTCGTCGGTGTGGACGGTCTGGATCGAATCCACGATGAGCATCGCAGGCCTAAGCCGGCCGGTAGCCTGGAGGATCGCCTCCAGGTTGACCTCAGCGAGCAGGTAGAGCAGCGGGGAAGCGGCGCCCAGGCGCTCCGCGCGGAGCTTGATCTGGGGCACCGACTCCTCGGCACTGACGTAGAGGACCCTGCCGCCAGCGCGCGCCGCCCGCTCGGCGGTCTGCAGCAACAGGGTGGATTTGCCTATGCCCGGATCCCCGGCGACCAGCACCACGGAACCCGGCACCGCGCCGCCGCCCAGAACCCGGTCGAACTCCGCGGACCCAGTCGGCAGGCGGGTCTCCGCCGACGCCACCACATCGGCCACGGACACGGGCTCCGCGGCCGGGGCATGGCGCGCGGGCGCGGCGTGAGGGTGCTCTATCTCTTCCGAGATGGAATTCCATTCTCCGCACGCCGGGCAACGCCCCAGCCACTTGGGTGCGGCGTGCCCGCAGCTCTGGCAGACGTACCTGATGCGCGTGCGGTCCGTCAGGGGCTACTCGGCGAGCGCAGGCTCCCGCTTGCGCTCGAAGACAATCTGTCCGTCCCGGGCGTCCACCACCAGCATGTCGCCGCTGGTGAACTGGCCACGGAGGAGTTCATCGCTGAGGGGGTCCTCCACCAGGCGCTGGATGGCGCGGCGCAGCGGCCTGGCCCCGAAGGTCGGGTCGAACCCTTCACGCGCGAGGACCTCGCGGGCGGCGGGAGTCAGCTCCATGTCCATCTTCTGGCTGCGCAGCTCGCGCCGCACCCGTTCCACCATGATCCCCACGATCTCAACTATCTGCGCGCTGGTTAGCGGCCTGAACACGATCATTTCGTCCAGACGGTTGAGGAACTCAGGCCGGAACGTCCGGCGCAGTTCCTCCATTACGTGGTCCCGCATGCGCTGGTAGGCGCGCTCGCGGTCCACCGTATCGTCGTGTCCCGAGGCCCGAAAGCCGATCCCTATCTCCTTGTCGAGCTGCGGGGCGCCCACGTTGCTCGTCATGATGATGACCGCGTTCTTGAAGTCCACGGCGCGCCCCTGGGCGTCGGTCAGGCGGCCGTCATCCAGAATCTGCAGTAGCACGTTGAAGATCTCGGGATGGGCCTTCTCGATCTCGTCGAAGAGCACTACCGAGAAGGGCCGGCGGCGTACAGCCTCGGTAAGCTGGCCGCCCTCGTCGTAGCCCACGTAACCGGGCGGCGAGCCGACCAGGCGGCTGACGGTGTGCCGCTCGGTGTATTCCGACATGTCAATGCGAATGAGCGCGCCCTCGTCCCCGAACAGGAACTCGGCCAGCGCCCGGGCAAGCTCGGTCTTGCCGACCCCGGTGGGTCCCAGGAAGATGAACGAACCGATGGGCCGGCGGGGATCCTTCAGGCCGGCCCGGGCCCGCCGCACCGCCTTGCTCACCGCCCGCACCGCGTCGTCCTGGCCCACGATCCGCTCGTGCAACGTCTCTTCCATGCGCAACAGCTTGTGCGACTCCTCCTCGACCAGGCGCGTAACCGGGATGCCGGTCCAGGAGCTCACGACGTCGGCTATGTCATCTCCACTCACGACGCTGGGGTCCGCCTTGCGCTTGTCGCGACTGACTGATCCTTCCATCTCGTCCATCTTCTGTCGCAGGACCCGCTCACGGTCGCGCAGTTGCGCGGCGCGCTCGAAATCCTCGGCCTGGCTGGCCTCTTCCTTCTCGCGCTTGGCCCGCTCCACCCGCTCCATCGCCTGACGCACTTCCTGGGGCAGGAACGAAGCCTGCAGGCGGATCTTGGACGAGGCCTCGTCCATCAGGTCAATCGCCTTGTCCGGCAGGAACCTGTCCGAGATGTACTTCTCGGCAAGCGTCGCCGCGGCCACCAGGGCCTCGTCGCTGATCCTGACCCCGTGGTGCGCCTCGTACCGTCCGCGCAGGCCGCGGAGGATCTCGATGGTCTGCTCGACGTTTGGCTCAGAGACGAGGATCGGCTGGAAGCGGCGCTCCAGCCCTGAGTCACGCTCGACGTACTTCCGGTACTCGTCCAGCGTGGTGGCGCCTATGCACTGCAGCTCCCCGCGCGACAGCGCGGGCTTGAGGATGTTGCTGGCGTCAATGGCGCCCTCGGCGGCGCCGGCGCCAACCAGGGTGTGCAGCTCGTCAACGAACAGCACCACCTCGCCCTGCGCCTTGCGGATCTCTTCCATTACCTTCTTCATGCGCTCTTCGAACTCGCCGCGGTACTTGGTGCCCGCAACCAGTGCCGCCAGGTCAAGTTGAACGGTGCGCTTCCCACGCAACACGTCGGGCACGTCCCCGCTCACGATCCGCTGGGCCAGCCCTTCGGTGCTGGAGGTCTTGCCAACACCGGGCTCCCCAATGAGAGCGGGGTTGTTCTTTGTGCGGCGGGAGAGCACCTGGATGACACGCTCGATCTCACGCTCGCGCCCGATGACCGGGTCGAGCTTACCCTCCCGGGCAAGCTTGGTGAGGTCGCGGCCGAACTCGTCCAGCGTGGGTGTCTTGCTCGCCTGCTTGGCGTAGGAGGTGGTACCCTCCTCGCCCAGGAGATAGACCACCTGCGCGCGGATGCGGTCCAGGTCAGCGCCCATCGCTTCAAGCACGCGGGCGGCCACCCCTTCTCCCTCGCGGATCAGGCCCAACAGGAGATGCTCGGTGCCAATGTAGTTGTGGCCGAGGCGCCTGGCCTCGTCCAGCGCCAGTTCAAGCACCTTCTTGGCCCGTGGGGTGAACGCGACTTCCTCGTGAGGCGAGCGATCCCCGCGCCCGATGGCGCCCTCGACCTCGGAGCGCACCCGCTCGGGGCTGATGTTCAGACTCTCCAGGACCTTGCTGGCCACCCCCTCGCCCTCTCGGATGATGCCCAGTAGAATGTGCTCGGTCCCCACAGCGCTGTGGTTGAGGCGCTTGGCCTCTTCCTGGGCGAGGATGATAACGCGGCGAGCGCGCTCCGTGAACCGTTCAAACATTGCCACCGCACTCCCCTCTCTTCGGAGGGTGAGAGGAACCCCGCATGCCTTGCTACAACTCTTCTGTCCGGCCCGGTCCTGCTCCTGCCAGGCCTTCCCCCGGTCGGGCTACTGAACGATCTCGAGTATCTTGTACCTGATCTCTCCGGCAGGGACCCGGATCTTCACTGTCTCGCCCTTCTTGCGCCCGATGAGCGCCTGGCCCACAGGCGATTCGTTGCTGATGAGGTCGAGCAGGGGGTCGGCCTCTGGGGAGCCGACGATCGTATATCTGAGCTCGCCCCGCGTGGCAAGATCTTGGAGACGCACCGTGGCGCCCACCGACACCGCGTCGCCGGATGCGGCGCTGTTGTCAATCACGCGCGCGCTGCGAAGCATCTGATCAAGCTGGAGTATGCGCCCCTCGACAAAGGCCTGCTCGTTCTTGGCGTCATCGTACTCCGCGTTCTCCGAGAGATCGCCGAACTCTTTTGCCAGCCTGATGCGCTCCGCGATCTCCTTGCGACGGGGCCCCCTCAACTGCTCGAGTTCCTCCTCGAGCCTGCGGAGCCCTGAGGCCGTGAGGATGGTCTCTTTCTCAACGTTGTTGGGTCGGGCGCTTCTGTTGCTCTTCATCTCGGCTCACCCGAACAATCTGCCGCTACAACTGACACCAACCGCCGGGCGGCTGCCCGGCGGTCGGAGGCTTCTAACCTGAAGCATACTCCCGGGGGTGCCGCCGGTCAAGCGACCGTGGCGCGCTTCGCCGCAGCACCCCTGATGGAAGCGATCTCCTCCGGCGAGATCGCCCGCTCGAAGCGCCTGAACCCCGCTATCGAAAACCCATGCCTGCGCGCCATGGCCGCGATCTCATCCACCTGCTCGTAGGAGAGGTCGCGGCCCAGTGTATAGTCCTCAAACCGGCCCTCTAGGGCCAGCAGCATCGTTTCGGCCATGCACGCCTCGCCCAGCCCAGGGGGGAACCCGAAGTCAATGCCAAAGTCGGGCTCGCCCGGGATCTTTATCACGCCGCCGTCGAACACCAGCACGTCGTCGCGCCGCTCGCAGACCTTCCGCGAAACGTTCCTGGGCCGGGCCACATCGCACACAACCGCCCCAGGGCGCAGGTCCTCGGGCTCGATCAGTCCCTCCGGCGAGCCGGACACCGCCACGAGCAGGTCGGCCTGCCGCACCGCAAAGTGGACGTCGGTGGTAACCCCAACGTCCGTCCCAGACTCGGCACGGATGCGGTCGGCCAGCCCGTTGAGCAGGTCATGATTGCGGGCCACCAGCAACAGGGAACCCACGTGCCGGGCCAGTATCCGGCTGCAAACCGCGCCGATCGAGCCGGTGGCGCCCACTACCACGGCGTGCAGATCGCCGGGTGCCTTCCCCATCTCCTGCGCGGCCAGCATCGAGCTCTCCACCGCGGTGGCCGCCGTGTAGCTGTTGCCCGTCGTCACCGGCAGCTCCAGGCGCTCGGCCACCGTCACCCCGCGGTCCCCGATGACCTTGGTGTATGCTCCCAGACCCATGATGCCCGCGCCCAGCGACTCGGCCAGGTGGCCGCAGGCCACCAGCTTGCGGTAGATAACCTCGGGGTCTGTGCGCAACAGCAGCGCTGAGGTCATAGGGAGGCCGATAAACCATCCCTCTGCCTCGACCCCGGTGGTGGAGCGTACGCCGGTGATGTGCGATGCGACCAGCGGCTTCATCCAGCCGCCGATCCGCTCCAGCAGCGAATCGGGCACCAGGCGGGCAACCGGGTACTTCCGGACGAAGTCGCGCGCCACCAGGGGATGGACTACGAAGGCGAAGCGTCGGGTTTCGCTGACCATGTTCGGCGTCAGGCCCCTCAGGTCAGCCGCTCGACGCGGGGCCTGAACCCTGCACGCCGGATCCACTCAAGGTAGTCTGCCGGGCCTAGCCGTTCGGGGCGTAGGCCAGACAGCGCGACCACCACCGCCTCCAGGACGTTGGTGGCGAAGGAACGCCCGTCCATCTCGGGCGTCGTGGTCACCAGCAGCGCGGCGCGCCTTTGGCGGAACGCCTCGACGCCTGCTGTGGTGATGGTGTTGGTGATGATCGTCTTTCCGGTCAGGTCCTCTGGCATGAACCGCTGGATGAGGTGAGAGTCCCCTGCGATGACCTCGGCCCACCGGTAGGCCCGTCCGAACTTGGGTGTCACCTGATCCTGCTTCTTGCCCGTTGGATAGAGCCAGGTAAAAGGTCCGCGGGACAGCACGGGTAGCAGGATCGCTGCCAGCACCCTGACGGTCGCCAGCCCGCGCAGTCCGATGGGGACACCCAATCCAAACATCAAATCACCCAGAACCAGGTCTGCCCCGGCCTCCACAAACGCCTCCGCCATGCCGTACCGATCCACGGAAGCCACCAGGAGCACGCGCCGGCCCCGCAGCGTAATCCCGATCTCCTCGGGCAGGACGTGGCGGATCAGGTGGCGCTCCCAACTGTCCTTGATGCCTCCCCCGTCCACCACCGGCGTGCGCATCCCTGCGACCGCGCGCACCGCGTCGCGGATGTAGTACTTGCGGCGGCCGGCCACGAGGGCCAGGTCAATCCCACCAATGCCGATGGCATCCACCTTGCCGTCCAGCTCGCGGATCTTCTTGCAGAAGAGCCGGTAGTCGCCGTTCGTGCCGATTCGTTCGATGACGAACGGGTGGCCCAGGAGCACGGTCTCAACCCGATGATCCCCGCTGCTGGAACCCAGGCTAATGCTGACCACGTGCCGTTCGGACTTCATGAGAAGGAGTGATTGGACACGTCGCCGGCCACCACCTGCCGGATGGCGCCGGAGGCCGTGCGTATCCGCAAGGCGCCCTCCTGGTCAATCCCTTCCGCGACGCCCTCGACCGCCGGATCCGAATGCACTACGGTAACGGGCTTCCCGCGCAGCAGGTCGCGGGAGCCCCAGGCGTTAACCACGGCGTTCCCCCCTGCGGCCCACGCGGCGTAGCGGTCTGCCAGGCGGGCTAGCAGCGCCTCGAGCACCGCGCGCCTCTCGATGGGACGCCCAGCGATCAGGTGGAGTGACCCGGCGCGTACGGCCACATCCGGGGGCATCGCCTGCAACTCGACCCCCACATTGATTCCAACGCCGACCACCACGGCTGCGCCGGTGGCCTCGATCAGGATCCCCGCCACCTTCCTGCCCGCGATCTCGACGTCGTTGGGCCACCGGATTCCGGCCGGCTCCGCGACGAACTGCTCGACCGTCTCGGCAACCGCCACGGCCACGGCCAGACTGAGGAGGCCCTGCGGCGAGTCCGCGGACGGGTACAGGATCACCGAGCACCACAGCCCGCCCGCGGGCGAGGCCCAGACCCGCCCCTGGCGACCGCGTCCGCGCGTCTGGCGGTCCGCCACCACGACGGCGCCTTCCTGAGACCCGGCGGCCACCAGCATCCGCGCCAGGTCGTTGGTGGAACCCAGTTCGCCGACCCATACTAGGGGCCTTCCGAGGCAGGCGGCCTGCCCTGCGGCGGAGCCGGCGGTCACGGCCGCGTTTCGCCCAGGGGGAAGAGCGAAGAGAGCCGCTCCTGCATCTGGACGATCAGTCCGTCGAGCCGGTCCAGGGCGATCGAGGCGGCGTCCACCTCCAGCACCGGACACAGGGTGAAGCGCGCGACCCACTCCTCGTAGCGCTCGTTGAGCTGGGCCAGGTAGTCGGCCGGGATCTGCCGCTCGTAGTCGCGCGAGCGGGCCCTGATGCGCTCCAGCAGCACCTCCACCGGCGCGCGCAGGTAGATCACCAGGTCAGGCGGCCGGAGGAACCCCACCATTGTCTGGAACAGGTCGTGGTAGGCGCGGAAATCGCGCTCGTCCATTAGCCCTAGAAGATAGAGGTTGCGGGCGAAGATCTCCACGTCCTCGTAGATCGTGCGGTCCTGGATCACCGCGTGCCCGGCCGCCAGGATCTCCTGGTGGTGCCGGAACCGGCGCGACAGGAAGAACACTTGAAGGTGGAAGCTCCACCGGGCCATGTCGGCGTAGAAGTCCGGCAGGTACGGGTTTTCGTCCACCACCTCGTAGTAGGGTTGCCATCCCAGCCGCTGGCAGAGCAGCGTGGTCAGGGTGGATTTCCCAGAACCGATGTTGCCGCTCATCGCCACGAACCACTTCACGCCCGCACCTCGGCCACGGCGCCGACGACCCGCGCCAGCCCGGTCTCGTGCAGCAGATCCAGGGCATCGGTGTCCACCGTAATCACCGGCGCCACGTCGAATCGCTCGAAGTATGCGTCGTACGCCTCGGCCAGGCGTGCCAGGTAGGCAGGACCGAGAGCGCGCTCGAAGGGCCGGCCCCGGGCAGCGATGCGCCGAAGCAGCGTGTCCTGCGCAGCCCTCAGGTAGACCACCACGTCGGGTTCCGGCACCTGCGGGGCAATGAGCTCGTACACGGTCTCGTACAGCGCGAGTTCATTGGCGTCCAGCGTAAGTGAGGCGAACAGCCGGTCCTTGGCAAACATATAGTCTGAGACCACTACCTGTCCGGCGGCGAGCCGGCCCAGCGCGGACCGCTGCTGGCGGT
>DYHL01000053.1 GCA_020724185.1 Candidatus Nitrosymbiomonas sp.
ATCTACTGGGACTGCCTGGCGGACGACGCGCGCCTGGTGCTGGCGCTGGTCCTCGACGCGCATCGGCGCGGCGCGGCCGCGCTCAACCACGCGCCTGTCGTGGGCCTGCTGCGGGCTGGCGACCGCGTCGCCGGGGCGGCGGTGCGTGACGCCCTCACCGGAGGGGACTTCGAGGTGCGGGCCCGCGCCGTGATCAACGCCACGGGTCCATGGACCGAGAAGATCTCGGCGATGGCCGAGGGGCACGCCCTGCGCCTGCGCCCAACCAGGGGATCCCACATCGTGGTCCCGCGCGCGCGCCTGGAAACCCATCGGGCGATCATCTTTTCCTCACCGCGCGACCGCCGGAACCTCTATCTCGTGCCGTGGGATCAGCACTCCATCGTCGGCACCACTGAGACCGATCACACCGGCGATCCCGAAGCGGTCTGTGCGACCGCACAGGACGTGGCCTACCTCCTGGAAGCGATCCAGGCCACATTTCCAGGGGCGGAGTTAGGCCCCAAGGACATCGTCAGCACCTTCGCGGGCGTGCGCCCACTGCTGGACCGTCCTGGGCTCGCGGCCTATCGCGTCCCGCGCGACTATCGGGTAGTCGAGGGCCCTCCAGGTCTCATCTCAGTGGCAGGAGGCAAGCTCACGACCTTCAGGCGCATGGCGCAGGACGCGGTGGATGCGGCCGCCAGGTCCATCGGCGGCGCTACGGCGCAGCAGCGGTGCCTGACCGCCAGGGTGCCGGTCGAGCCGCCGGGCTGGATGTCGGATGAGGTACCCGCGCCTCCGGCGGAAGGCCCGCCAGACCTCGTCGGTCTCGTTGCGCGCGCGGCAAGGCATGAGATGGCGGTGACGCTGTGCGACTGCCTCATCCGCCGGCTCCACCTCATCCACGAACTGCCAGACCAGGGACTGGCCTTCGCCCCAGAGGCAGCGCGTCTCATGGCGCCGGTGCTCGGATGGACTGAGGCACAGGTGCAGGTTCAGGTCGAACAATACCAGGCGGCCGTGGCGCTGACGCGCCGGTGGCAGGACCCTGAGGAGTGTCGGGATGCTGACGGATTCTGAACGCCGTACCCTGCGCGCGCTGTGCGATGCGATCGTGCCTGCACTGGACCGGGCCGGAGATCCCCACGGCTTCCTCGGGCGGCGCGGATCGGATCTCGGCCTGCCGGCGTTGATCGAGGAGGGATTGGCCGAGGCCCCGGAGCACCTGCGTGCGCAACTGCGCCGGCTCCTTCGCGTAATGGGAAACCCGGTCGCGAACCTGTTGCTGGCTGCCAGACCGCGTGGCGTGGCAACGATGTCTGCGTCCGCGGCAGAGGCCTACCTCCGGTCGTGGGGCACCAGCCGCATGCCGCTCAAGCGCGCTGCGTTCCAGGCCCTCAAGCAGGTAATCACCTTCCTGTTCTATGCCGCGCATCCGCCCGGGGAACCCAATCCCAACTGGGCCGCCATCGGGTTTCCCGGTCACCCTCCTGTGACGCCTGGGCCAGCCCCGCGCATAGCGCCGCTGGCCATTACTTCTGACACAGCGCTGGAAACCGATGTCTGCGTCATCGGGTCAGGCGCCGGAGGAAGCGTGGCCGCGGCCGAGTTGAGCCGGGCAGGTCGCCAGGTGCTGTTGGTCGAGCGCGGAGGTTACTACAGCCAGAGCGACTACAACGGCGACGAGTACGAGATGCTGCGGCGGCTCTCACTGGGCAAAGGGCTGTTCGGCACGGCTGACAACGCCTTCGGGCTGCTCGCGTCAACGTGCCTGGGTGGCAGCACCGTGGTCAACTGGTGCACGAGCCTGCGACCCTCCAAAGACGTGCTGGACGAGTGGGAGCGCGAGCACGGGATTGACGGCGCGTCCGGACACGAGTTCCGCGCAGCGATAGAAGCCGTCGAGGGCCGGCTGAACGTGAACACCCTGGAGAGCGGGCACAATCCCAACAACCAGGTCCTGGTGGACGGGGCCCAAGCACTTGGATACCAGGTCGAGACGATCCCGCGCAACGTACGGGGCTGTGACGATTGCGGCCCGTGCGTCTACGGCTGCGCGCGAGGCGCCAAGCAAGATGCGCTCGTAACGTACATCAGGGACGCTTGCGAGGCAGGCGCCCGCGTGCTGGTCCGCTGCCGCGCGGAGCGCGTGCTCGCCAGGGGCGGCGAGGTGACCGGGGTCGAGGCGGTCGCGACCGATCCCTCATCTGGGCAACAGCACCGCGTCACGATCCGCTGCCGGACCGTGGTGGTCTCCGGCGGAGCCATCTTCTCGCCGGCGCTGCTGCTGCGCTCAGGATTGGGCAACGCGCTGGTGGGCCGCGGGCTGCGCCTGCATCCGGTGACCGCCTGCCTGGGCGTCTATCCTGATCCGGTCAGGATCTGGTCGGGAGCCGCCCAGACCGCCACCTGCACCGAGTTCAGCCGGGTGCGCGGGACGCACGGGTTCTGGATCGAGGCTTCTCCGGGCCACCCGGGGTTATCGGCGATGGCCGTGCCCTGGGGGGGCGGGGAAGAGCACAAGCGCCAGATGGCGCGCCTGGCGCACACCGCCGCGCTCATCGTGCTCGTGCGCGACAGCGGCAGCGGCACGATTGCGCTCGCCCCTGACGGGAATCCTGTTGTGCGCTACGCGCTGAACGCGCAGGACAGGTCGCTGATGCTCCAGGGGTTGGAAGAGATGGGTAAGATCCACCTGGCCGCCGGTGCGTTGGAGGTATCCAGCCTGCACACCCGGGGAGTGCGCGTGCGCCACGAAGAGCCCGGCGCCGCGGCCCGGTTCGTGATGGGAGTCCGGCGCGAAGGGGTCCAGCCCAACGCGCTCGCGTTGTTCAGCGCGCACCTGATGGGCGGCCTGCCGATGGGCGCGGATTCGCGCCGCGCAGCCGTGGATCCGTCGGGCGGGCTCTACGGGGTGCGTAACCTGTTCGTGGCCGACGCGAGCCTCTTTCCCTCCGCGCCCGGCGTGAACCCGATGATTGCCATCATGGCGATGGCCCTTCGCGTGGCGCAGCGGATCGCAGCCGCTGGATAGCGCGCCGGGTCAGCCGCGGCTGCTAAACCGTAGCCCAGATCGGTCAGCCGTAGCCCAGCTCAGCCAACCGATCCTCGTCGAACCCGAAGTAGTGCGCGATCTCGTGCACGACCGTGCGCCTGATCTCCTCGCGGATTTCGTCCTCGGTATCGCACTCCTCCTCGAGCGGCCCCTGGAATATGGTGATGACGTCGGGCAGGGTGTAGGGCAGCATGGGGCTCCGATCGGGAAGCGGCGTCCCATGGTAGAGACCGAACAGCAAGTCGTCCGGTTCCATCCCGGCGTCGGCGAGATGCTCCTCGGTCGGCCAGTCGTCCACCGTGACCTCGATGTTGTCCAGGGCGCCGCGCAGGTCCGGGGGAATTCCGCGCAGGGCGTCGGCCACGAGTTGCTCGAACCGCCGGCGGCTGATGCGGATCATGTCAACACCCAGCATATCACCAGGGGCTCACCCGGGCAGCGGACGGGGCTTACCGCGCGCGCCGGAGGGGGCATATAGCGGCGGCCGGCGCCGTTATATGATAATGTGCGTTGATCTCCTCGTTCGAGAGGGTTCCCGGAGGTTCGTCCTGCAATGCCGATCTACGAGTACGTGTGCAACCAGTGCGGCCGGAAGTTCGAGCAGTTGGTCTGGAGCGGCACGGCCGCGGAAGAGATCACCTGCCCATCCTGCGGCGAGCGCAACGCGCGCAAGGTGATGTCCACCTTCGGCGTTGGCCGCTCGGGCGGCGCCGGCGGTGCGATCGGCGCGTCCTGCCCTGCGGCGACGCCAGGGTGCGGCACAGGTGGCTGACGGCTGCAGTAGGGCGGCCGGGTGCCGCCTACGGTTCTAACCACCCCCGCGTACGCTCCACGGCACGCTTCCATCCGTGCAACGCCGACTCGCGGCGATCTTCGTCCCAGACCGGCTCAAAGGTCCGCTCTGCCTGCCATTGGGCGCGCAGCTCTTCCGTGGAAGTGAACGCGCCTGACGCCAGGCCGGCGGCGTAGGCCGCACCAAGTGCGGTTGTCTCGCGCACCGCGGGACGCACCACCGGCACGCCCAATATGTCCGCCTGAAGCTGCATGAGCAGGTCGTTGCCCGTGGCCCCGCCGTCCACTTTCAGGACGCTCACAGCGTGCCCGCTGTCCGCGACCATCGCGTCGAGCACCTCGCGGCTCTGGAAGCAGATCGCCTCCAGCGTCGCGCGGACCAGGTGCGCCTTCGTCACGAACCGCGTCAGCCCAACGATGGCGCCGCGCGCGCTCATGTCCCAGTGCGGCGCAAAAAGCCCGGAGAACGCCGGAACGAAGTATATCCCGCCGGCGTCGGGCACCTGCGCCGCGATCGCCTCGGTCTCGGCGGCGCTGGAGATCAGGCCCAGGTTATCGCGCAGCCACTGCACCGCCGCACCGGTGATTGCCACCGATCCTTCCAGCGCGTAGGCCTGTCCTCCAACCAGATCGTACGCGACGGTACCGAGCAGCCCGCGCGTGCTGCGAACCGGCGCCGCGCCGGCGTGCTGAAGCAGAAACGAACCCGTGCCGTAGGTGTTCTTGGCCTCGCCGGGCGCGAAGCACGCCTGTCCCACCAGCGCGGCCTGCTGGTCGCCGAGATCACCGCACACCGGGATCGCCTCGCTGAACGGGCCGCCGGTCAGCGTGTGGCCGTACGGCTCGAACGAGGCAGAGGGCCGGATTGCGGCCAGGGCTCGGTCCGGGATTCCAAACCGGTCCAGGAGCACCGGATCCCAGGCCATGTCGTCGAGGCCGCACAGCAGCGTCCGCGAAGCGTTGGTGGGGTCAGTAACGTGCGCTCCGCCGGACGACCCGCCAGTCAGGTTCCAGATCACCCAGGTGTCAACCGTGCCGAGGCGGAGGCGCCCGTCCGCGGCCAGTTCCCGCACCTCGGGCACGTTCGCCAGCAGCCAGCGGATCTTCGTCGCGGAGAAGTAGGTGCTGATCGGCAGCCCTGTGCGCGCGCGCACATCTTCTTCCCATCCGGCCTCGATCAAAGCGCGGCAGTCGGGTTCGGTCCGGGTATCTTGCCAGACGATCGCGTTGTAGGCCGGACGACCTGTGCGTGCGTCCCAGGCGACCACGGTCTCGCGCTGGTTGGTAATCCCCACGGCCAGGATGCGGCCGCGCTGCGCAGCGGCGACCGCCTCGCGCACGACCTCCTGAGTGCGCGCCCAGATCTCAATCGGATCGTGCTCCACCCACCCGGGTTGCGGGTAGATCTGCCGGTGCTCCCGATAGGCGGAGGCGACCGCGCGCCCGCCGAGATCGAACACTATGCAGCGCGTGCCCGTTGTTCCCTGGTCTACTGCGGCGAGATAATCGGCCATATGCGCTCATTGCAGGATTCGCCGCCAGGGACGGCGTGCTCCTGTGTCCTCCGAGAATGCCACACGATGCCCGACGCAGGCAGGGAGACAGGAAACCCTGCGCGACACCCTCGAACCTTCCCGGTGCAGCCCCGGAGGTGAGGGCGATGGACCTAACCGAGGAACACGCCGCCGACAACCGGCACGATGCCCTGGCCGCGTCGTTGACTGTCGAGATCCTAACCCGGCTGTTTGGCGAGAAGCCCCCAGACTTCGCGGTGCGGCTCTGGAACGGCACGGTGATCCCGTCGGCCGGATCACCTCGCTTCACGCTCGTGCTGAACCATCCGGGCGCGCTACGCAGGATGCTCCTCCCGCCCACAGATCTTGCCGTAGGCGAGGCCTTCCTGCGCCGCGACTTCGATGTGGAGGGAAGCCTCGAAGCCGCCATCGGGCTCGGCGAGGCCGTTGCTGCACAGGTCACGACGGCGCGGGACCGGCTCGCCCTGGCCCGCTTGCTGGCATCCCTCCCCCGGGCAGCCGGCCGAGGGTGGCAGCCGCCGCGCCGCGCGGCCCTCCAGGGCCGGCGCCACTCCATCGCCCGCAACCGCCAGGCGATTGCGCACCACTACGATGTGGGCAACGAGTTCTTCCGGTTGTGGCTCGACCGCCGCCTGACCTACTCGTGCGCGTACTTCGAGACCGCGGAGCAGACCCTCGACCTGGCGCAGGAAGCCAAGCTCGACCTCATCTGCCGCAAGCTGAGACTACAGCCCGGCGAGCGATTACTGGACATCGGCTGCGGCTGGGGGTCGCTCGTCATGTACGCAGCGGAGCGGTACGGCGTGAACGCCTTCGGCGTAACCCTCAGCCAGCCCCAGACCGCCTATGCCCGCGAGGCCATCGCCGCGGCGGGGCTCGGGGACCGATGCCGGGTGCTGGCGATGGACTACCGCGAGATTCGCAGGGAGCGGTTCGACAAGATCGCCAGCATCGGGATGTTCGAGCACGTGGGGCGCAAGAGGCTGCCGGAGTACTTCTCCGCCGCGTGGGCACTTCTCCAGCCGGGCGGGCTCTTCCTGAATCACGGGATCGCGACC
Source organism: Candidatus Nitrosymbiomonas sp. (assembly GCA_020724185.1). Classification (GTDB taxonomy): domain Bacteria; phylum Sysuimicrobiota; class Sysuimicrobiia; order Sysuimicrobiales; family Humicultoraceae; genus VGFA01. The sequence continues at coordinate 6,423 of DYHL01000053.1, forward strand.
CGGGAGATGCGGGCATCCCGCCCACTCCCCTGGCGACGCGGCGAATCATTCGTCCAGCGGTACGTGTTCCCTGATGGCGAACTTGTCCCGATCAGCGATGCCCTCGTGGACGCCGAACGCGCAGGATTCGAGGTCCGCGATGTCGAGAGCCTACGCGAGCACTACGCGCTGACCCTGCGTCACTGGGTGCGCCGCCTCGAGGCCCAAAGAGACGAGGCTGCAAGGCTTGCGGGCAATGAGGTCTACCGCGTCTGGCGGCTCTTCATGTCGGGATCGGCGCACGGATTCGCCACCGCCAGCCTCAGCGTCTTCCAGACACTGCTCGCCAAGCCCGAGGCTTCCGGCCGGGTGAACCTCCCGCTGACCAGGAGGCACCTGGTATCCTAGGGGGAGACTCCAGAGAAACCAACCGGACTCTACCATCCCGGAGGTGGGGCACAGTGATGATCATCCGATGGGCGCTGCTCGCCGTCCTGATCGCCGCGTCCGTCACCGCGCCGGTAGCCGTGGCGCAGGAATCGCCGGTTTCACTCCGGTACTATGGGCACTCGTTCTTCCTGCTCACGACCGGCGGGCTGCGCATCGCGATTGATCCCTACGGCGAGATCGGGTACCCACTTCCCACCGTTGAAGGCGACGTGGTGCTGGTCACGCACGAGCATCGGGACCACAACAACGTCGGCCTGGTGGGCGGTGCGCGTCGGGTCCTGCGCGGGCTCACCGAGGGCGGACGCGACTGGGCCAAGATCTACGAACGCATCGAAGGGACGCTCCTCTATGCCGTGCCCTCGTTCCACGACGACCAGTCCGGAACGGCCCGCGGCCTGAACAGCATCTTCGTCATCGAAACGGGCGGCCTCCGAATCGCACACCTCGGCGATCTGGGGCAGCCACGTCTGAGCGATGGGGTGCTGCGCGCCATCGGCCGGGTGGACGTCCTGATGATCCCGGTCGGTGGAGCGCCGTTCACGATCGGCGCCCGCGAGGCCACGGAGATCGCGGCGCAGATCCGGCCCAGGCTGGTCGTCCCAATGCACTACAGGACCGCGGCCAGGCCTGACTGGCCCGGGACCGACGAGCGACCGTTCCTGGAGGGAAAGCCCAACGTCCGGCGGCTAGGCAGCCACACGCTGACCATCGCGCGCGACCAGCTTCCGGCCACGACGCAGATCGTCGTGATGGACTGGCGCTAACCGCGGGCCAGCTCAGTCCTGATCGAAGCGATCACGGCGCGGCCCTCGTCGTTGTCCGTGACGAACTCGATCGCGCCCGGCGATGAGACGCCCAACCCCAGCTCGACCGCGCGCCTGATCTGCTCCTGATCGAATATGCGGCCGTCCGCCACGGGGCTGCCCACCCCGTGCATGCGGAGCAGCGCCACGCCCGCGGCGTCGAGCGCCACGCGGTCGGTGCCGGCGAGCACCACCCCGGGCCGTGCCAGCCGGCCGGCCTCTGGGCCGGCGTCCACGAACGCCAGGATGCCGTCCAGCACTACCATCGCCGGCCGGTAGAGCAGGTTCAGCTCGGCGATGAGCGAGCGCTGCCGCGGGGAGCCGTGCAACTCGCGCATGTATTCGTAGCCGTCCGGGCCGGTCCGTGCCACCATCCCGACGGAGTTCTTCAGCGCCATTGTGAACTGGCCGCCAAAGCGGTGGGTCTTCAGGCAGCAGGTAGAGATGATAAGGTCGGCCTGTTCGAACAGCGCTGGAAAGAGGACGCCGCGCTGCCACTGCCCCCTGGGAATGGAGCGTGGCAGCCATTCAGATGCCGGGAGAGTCTCCAGCGGCACGACCCGCACCCCAAGGTCGCGGCCCATCACGTCCAGACCTTTCTCGCGTATGACCCGGGGTGTGTCGCCCATGCCGGCGCGGTCGGCAACCGTTATCTCACGCGCGCCGCCGGCCTTGCAGACCTCTATGAGCGTGCGCAGGGTCTCCTCGTGGGTCGAGGCCGGGAAGGCGTGGGCGCTGTTCAGGTTGGGTTTGATGACCACCGACCGGCCGGCCATCTGGACCGGGGCGAGGAGGCGGAGCGCGCGCAGCACGCCGTCCCTATGGTTGTCGGTCTTCACCAACGACACCCGGGCTGCCTCGGAAGCCCAGACGCGAGCAGGCCACGTCCGCAGCACGAGCGCGCCTCCGACGGTTGCCGCTGTCTTCAGGAACCTTCGCCGGCTCTGTCGCATGGCAGGATGTCCCCCTTCCTGCCAGAATTCGGGAAGGGGTACCCTCCTTTCCTGCTGTTTGTCAGAAGACGCGGACCTATGAGGAATCCGTTCATCCACCGATGCCTGGGGATTCCCGTAGTCCGTACATTTGATGCTGGCAGCAAACCGGCGGATGGGCCTCCTGGGAGATGGTCGCGTGGCGAAAAGAAGTGCCAGCGAGATCAGGATAAACGAGGCATGGTGCAAGCGGTGCGGGATCTGCGTCGCGTTCTGCCCGCGGGATGTGCTGGCAGAGGGCGAAGGCGGGATTCCCCGGGTTGTAGATCTGCGGGCGTGCACGTTCTGCGTGCTCTGCGTGTTGCGTTGCCCTGACTTCGCCGTCGAGGTCGTTGAGGACAAGGAGGTCGCATCGCGCGATGTCACAGCCGCGACTCATGCAGGGTAACGAAGCCTGCGTGGAGGGAGCGCTGGAGGCAGGGCTGCAGTTCTTCGCCGGGTACCCGATCACGCCGTCCACGGAGATCGCGGAGATGCTGGCCGAGCGCCTGCCCAGAGCCGGCGGCGTGTTCATTCAAATGGAAGACGAGATCGCCAGCATGGCCGCGGTTATCGGCGCGTCGCTGGCAGGGATGCGGGCAATGACCGCCACCTCGGGCCCGGGCTTCTCGCTCAAGCAGGAAAACCTGGGCTACGCGGCCCTCACCGAGACGCCCTGCGTGGTGGTGAACGTCCAGCGTGTGGGCCCCTCCACGGGGATGCCGACCTCACCGGCGCAGGGCGACGTCATGCAGTCCCGGTGGGGCACACACGGCGACCATCCGGTGGTAGTGCTCTCGCCATCTTCTGTCATGGAGACGTACGTGCTCACCGCGAAGGCCTTTGCGGTCGCCGACGAACTGCGCGTGCCGGTGATCCTGCTGACCGACGAGATCACGGGCCACATGCGGGAGCGGGTGGTCCTGCCTGATCCTGGAACCCTCCCGAGACCCCACCGTCCGCTGGAGGGAGCAGCACCTCCGGACATCCCGCCTATGGTCCACTTCGGGGAAGGCCGGAGAGTGTTGGTCACCGGGCTATACCGCGACTCTACCGGCTTCTGGTCTGAGAGTCCGGAGGAAGCCGACCGCCTAGTCAGGCGGCTGGCCGGCAAGGTAGAGAGCAGGCAGGAGCAGTTGACCATGGTTGACCGCTGGCATCTGGACGATGCGCAGGTCGTCGTGGTGGCGTACGGGTGCGTGGCCCGCTCGGCCCAGCGGGCCATGCGCCTGGCCCGCGAGCGGGGGCACCGCGTGGGCATGTTACGCCTGGCCTGCCTCTGGCCGTTCCCCGGTCACGAGATCGAGGCGCTCGCGGAACGGGCGGACCGCATCGTGGTTCCGGAGATGAACCTCGGCCAGATGGTGGGCGAGGTGGAGCGGGCGGTCCGCGGCCGTTGCAAGGTGATTGGGTACAGCCGGGTGGATACGGAACTCATCCGGCCTGAAGAACTGCTCCCTGTGCTGGAGGGGGTGTAGCGGTGGAGGAGATGCGCTTCCTGCGCCGCGAACACCTGCCGCACATCTGGTGCGTCGGGTGCGGCCACGGGATCGTCCTGGGCGCGGTCATCCGGGCCATGGATCGGGCCGGCGTGGACCAGGATCGCACGGTGGTGGTCTCCGGCATCGGCTGTTCGTCCCGCGCGGTCGGGTACCTGAACATGGACGCCCTGCACACGACCCACGGCCGGGCCCTGGCCTTTGCCACCGGGGTCAAGCTGGCCCGTCCCGACCTCCGGGTGGCGGTGCTGGCCGGAGACGGCGACCTCGCGGCCATAGGCGGCAACCACCTGATCCATGCCGCCCGGCGCAACATTGGGATTACCACCGTGTGCTTCAACAACGGGATCTACGGGATGACGAGCGGCCAGTACTCGCCGCTGACGCCGGCGGGCTATCGCACCACCACCTCGCCGTTCGGACACCTGGAGCGCGATTTCGACCTGTGCCGTCTCGTGCAGGCCGCCGGGGCTACCTACGTCGCGCGGAGCACGGTCTACCACGTGCACCAGACCGTCACGTACGTGGAACGGGCCCTGGCCCACGACGGGTTCTCCTTCGTGGAGGTGTTCTCGCCATGCCCAACCTACTTCGGGCGGCACAACCGAATGGGTGATCCCGTCACCATGATGAAATGGTTGCACGACAGCGCGGTCCAAGCAGGGCAGGCCGCCAGAATGACTCCGGAAGAGCTGCGCGGCCGGGTGGTCCTTGGTGAGTTCCACAGGACCACGGAGGTGCCCGAGTACGCCCGCTCGTACCGCGAGATGATCGCCCGCCTGGCCGAAGGTGGTGACCAAGGTGCACGGTAGCCGATGGGAGGCGCGTCTGGGCGGGGCCGGCGGTCAGGGCATGATCACGGCCGGGATTATCCTAGCCGAGGCCGCGGTGATGGCCGGGCTCAACGCTGTGCAGACCCAGTCGTACGGGCCGGAGTCGCGGGGCGGCGCCACGCGGGCGGAAGTGGTGATCGCCGACGGCGAGATTGACTACCCAAAGGTGACCAACGCCGACGTAGTGCTGGTGCTGACCTCCGAGGCCTACCGGCGGTACGGAAACAAGCTCAAGCAGGGAGGCCTGCTGGTGGCCGACTCGGATCTTGTGGGAGAGGTCCAAGCCGGTCCCTATCGGATCGTGCGCGTGCCCATCACGCGCATTGCCAGGGAGGAACTGGGGCGAGAGATCGTCGCCAACATCGTCGCCCTGGGCGTCCTGGCGGCGCTATCGCAGGTGGTCCCCATGGAGGCACTCGAGCGGGCCGTAATGGGACGGGTCCCGAAGGGCTCGGAGGAACTGAACCGCCGGGCACTCCGGTGTGGCGAGGCAGCAGGCCGGCAGGCCCAGGTCAAGGAGGCGCACGAGGCATGAGCACGGTCAGCACCTGGCGCAACGAAACCGACGAGCAGTTGCTCATCAACGAGGTGTCGGTGGATGAGCCGTGGGCGCTCGTCGAGAAGTACGCCGGTCTCGTCCGGGAGTCCGGCTCGAAGCAGGAGAAGCGGGCTTTCGACTACCTGAGCAGGCGCCTCAAGAAGCACGGCGTGCCCCACGCGATCCATACACCGACGCTGCTGATCAGCGTGCCACGGCGGGCGCGCCTGGAGATCCTGGCACCCGAGCGCCGGCTGGTGGCCGCCAAGACGCCGGCGATGTCATTCTCTGCCGGCGGCCGGTGGAAGAGGGGCGAGATCGTCTATGTCTCCACCCAGCACATGGGCGACATCCGCGGGCTGTTCGAGGGCGTCGGTCGGGAGCTGACCGGGATCGCAGGAAGGATCGTCCTGACCGAGGGCTACGCCTCGCCAGGCAAGGTGGCCGACTTCGCAAAGGGCGGCGCGACCGGCGCCATCTTCATCAGCCCTGGCGAGCGCATCCACGAGGGCATCTGCACCACGATATGGGGATCGCCTGACCTGGACTCCTGGGAGCGCAAGCCGACCATCCCGGTGGTCTCGATCAGCAAGACCGACGGCGCCTGGCTGCGTGAGATGGCGCAGCACGGCGGCGTCAAGGCCCGCCTCTCAACTAAGCTGGACGAGGGATGGGTCGAGTGCCCGGTGTGCGTGGCCGAGATCCCAGGACAAGAGGTTCCCGAGGAGTTCGTGCTGGTGCACGGCCACGTGGACGGCTGGCACCAGGGCATAGGCGATAACGCCACGGGCAACGCCACCCTGCTGGAACTCGCGCGCGTCCTCTGGAAGCACCGGGACAGGCTGGCGCGCACGGTGCGCATCGCCTGGTGGTCCGGCCACTCCCACGGCCGCTACGCCGGCTCGGTCTGGTACGCCGATGCCTTTGGGCTGGACATTGACGCCCACTGCATCGCGCACGTCAACTGCGACTCGCCCGGCTGCCGATGGGCCACGGTGTACGAGGACGTTTTCTGGATGAGCGAGGCCGAGGGGATCGGGAAAGCGGTCATCAAGAACGTGACCGGACTCAGCGCCACCGGCGGCAGGCCGCTGCGCGCGGGTGACTGTTCGTTCTCGAACATCGGCGTCTCGACGTTCTACATGCTTTCATCCACGATGCCGAAGCCGCTGCTGGAGGAGAAGGGCTACTATCCCGTGGGTGGCTGCGGGGCCAACATAGCCTGGCACACCGAGGACGACACGCTGGAGATCGCCGACCGCGACAACCTGCTACGCGACACGAAGGTGTACCTGGTGGCCGCGTACCGCACCGCCAACGCCACGCTGCACCCGCTCGACTTCCGCGCCCTGGCCGATGAACTGGTGGGCACGCTGCAGGCATACCAAGACGCTACCGGCGGGGCGTTCGACCTGAGTCTGCCGCGGGATGAAGCGCAGGCGCTGCGCGTCGATCTCGAGCGGTGGTACTCGGAGCGCGAGGGCCTTGCTGTCCGTTCGGCGTCGGATCCCGCGGTGCGCGCGGCCAACGCCACGCTGCGTAAACTCGCGCGCATCCTGGTGCGCGTCAACTACACCCGCGCAGGCCGCTTCCGCCA
>DYHL01000054.1:0-1508 GCA_020724185.1 Candidatus Nitrosymbiomonas sp.
GGTCTCAATGAACCCCAGGTCGTTAACCGCGGCGAAGGTCGCCAGCGACGAGATCAGCCCGATGTTTGGGCCCTCCGGCGTCTCGATGGGGCACATGCGGCCGTAGTGGGAAGTGTGCACGTCGCGGACCTCGAAGCCCGCGCGCTCCCTGGAAAGCCCGCCCGGGCCCAGCGCCGAGAGCCGGCGCTTGTGGGTGACCTCGGACAGGGGGTTGGTCTGGTCCATGAACTGCGAGAGCTGGCTGGAGCCGAAGAACTCCTTGATCGCCGCCACCACCGGCCGGATGTTGATCAACTGCTGGGCGGTGACCTGACCGGGGTCTTGGATCGTCATCCGCTCGCGGATGACGCGCTCCATCCTCAGCATTCCGATGCGGAACTGGTTCTGGAGCAGCTCGCCCACCGACCGGACCCGCCGGTTGCCGAGGTGGTCAATGTCGTCCACGACGGCATCGCCGTCGCCGGCGGCCAGGCGCATGAGGTATCGGACGATCTCGACGATGTCCTCCTGGGTCAGAATGCGCTGACCGGCGTCCACCTTGAGCCCGAGCTTCTTGTTGAGCTTGTGACGGCCGACCCGGCCCAGATCGTAGCGGCGCGGCTCGAAGAACAGCGTCTGCAGCAGCGTCCGCGCGCTCTCCACCGTAGGAGGATCTCCTGGACGCAGCCGCCGGTAGATCTCGATCAGCGCCTCTTCGCGAGAGCGCGTGGGATCCTTCTCCAGCGTGGCCTGCAGGAACCGGTCGTCGCCATAGAGCTTGTACAGTTTCTCGTCGGTCTCGTATCCCACGGCCCGGAGCAGCGCCGTCACCGGCAGCTTCCGCGTGCGGTCAATCCTGGCGTGAACGGTTCCTCCGGCATCCACCTCGAGCTCCAGCCAGGCTCCCCGGTGCGGGATCACGACCGCCGTGGGAAGGGATCGGCCCGCGCTGTCCGGGGCAAAGCTGAAGTAGGCGCCTGGAGAGCGGACAAGCTGGCTCACCACCACCCGCTCCGCGCCGTTGATGATGAACGTTCCACGCCGGGTCATCAGGGGGAAGTCGCCCATGAACACTTCCTGTTCTTTGATCTCCCCGGTCTCCTTGATGACCAGTTGGACCTTCACCTTGAGCGAGGCGCTGTAGTTGTAGTCCCGGTCCCGGCACTCCTCCTCGGAGTACTTGAGCCGCTCGAACCGGTACCCGCCGAAGTCCAGCACGCCCGCACCGTCGAAGATGCTCCCTGGCGGCGCCGGCTTGCGCCGCCCACCCTCGACGGCGAAGCGCAGCTCCAGGTTGCCCGTGAAATCCTGGATCGGCGAGATCTCATCGAAGACCTCGCGGATCGCCTCGCGCAGGAACCAGTCGAAGGAGCGACGCTGGACCTCAACGAGGTCGGGCATTTCCAGGATCTCGGGAAACTTCGCGAAGCTGACCCGAGCGCGACGCCCTCGGCGTACCTGGCGGGTGCCCTCAATGGCCAACCGGGCTCGGGTAGGTCTACCTTCTTCCAGCCGAGTTTTCGTCTTCA
>DYHL01000054.1:1518-13033 GCA_020724185.1 Candidatus Nitrosymbiomonas sp.
GTGTCGCCTCCGCGAGAAGTGGGCACCGCGCCGGGAGGCACGGTGGGTATTGCCAGGCCTAGGTCAGAGAGGTTCGGTCTTCGCGGATCAGAATGGCGGGGCCGCCTGGTCACGTAAACACGAAAGCGGGGCCGGTTCTCCCTGCCTCGCCTTCGCGTTGGTCACTTGCACAGGTTCGCGTGCCCACCACGCCCCGTCGTCGTGCCGAAGAGCCGTGCACACAAAGATACCGCTTGGGCCCTTGGCCTGTCAAGAGCCCTTGCGGTACCGCCGGTGGTCCGGCTACTTGATTGTGACTGTCGCGCCCTCGGCCTCGAGCTTGGTCTTGACGGCCTCGGCCTCCTGGCGGCTGACCTTTTCCTTGACGGGCTTCGGCGCGCCGTCCACCAACTCCTTTGCCTCCTTGAGGCCCAGTCCGGTGAGTTCGCGCACCACCTTGATCACCTGGATCTTCTTCTCTCCCACGGCCGCCAGGATCGCGTCAAACTCGGTCTGCTCCTCGACCGCCGAGGCAGCAGCCGCCCCCGGCATCGCGGCGATGGCAACGGGCGCTGCCGCTGAAACACCAAACTTCTCCTCGAGCGCCTTGACCAGTTCGGCCAGTTCCAGCACCGTCAGACCGCTGATCGCCTCGATGATCTCTTCCTTGCCAAGCTTTGCTGCCACGGTAGTCCCTCCCGTCGGTTTCGTTCAGTATGGTCAGTATGGTCCTGTTCTGGCGACTGTCTCTCGGCGCGCCGGCTAGGCGGCGGCGCGCTGTTCTCGAATCTGGTCCAGTGCGCGAACGAGCTTGCGCGGAAGGCCGGACAGAACCCCGGCCAAACCGCTCAGGGGCGCCGCGATGCCGCCCACGACCAGGGCAAGGAGCTCCTTGCTGCTCGGAAGATCTGCAAGTACCCTCGTCCGAGCGTCGTCAATGACGGCGCCGGCCAGGATGCCCCCTTTGATCGTCAACTTGCGGGACTGCCGGCTGAACTCCTGGATCACCTTGGCAACCGGCACCGGATCACCTGAGGCAAAAGCCGCCGCGGTGGGGCCTTCCAGCTGATGCTCCAGGCCCTCGATGCCAGCCGCGTCAGCGGCGATCCTCAAGAGGCGGTTCTTCACCACCCGATACTCCGCGCCAACGCTGCGCAGCCGGCCCCGCAACACCGTGATCTCCCCGACGGTTAGCCCCCGGAAGTCCGTGAGAATCACCGCCGCGGATTTGTCCAGGCGAGCCTTGAGCTGTGCGACCTCTTCTACCTTCTCGGGTCGAGCCATCGGGCCCTCACCCTCCTGCAACATAATGGACCCGCCGCAGGCAGACGGGTCCACACCCGATCCGCTCCTCGGCAGGCGATCTGTGTCCTTAGGCCCGCAAGGCGGGCACCTGCTGTCTCTGGTGCGCGGCCGCCCGCAGGCGGCCCTGTATGCACTTCCCGCACGGGCATCGAGCCCGCGCGATTGTAGCACGGCCCCTAGCCACCGTCAAACCTGCCGGCCCCTGGGGCGCGCTTGGTCGCCCGCTACTGCGGGCGGGTGACGTCCAGGGCCTTGGCCGGATCTATCCGTATCCCAGGTCCCATTGTGGGCGCGATCACAAGCGACCGCAGATACTGCCCCTTGGCGGCGGCCGGTCGGGCCCGGGACACAGCGTCCATCAGGGCCACCAGGTTCTCCAGAAGCTGTCCCTCTGGGAACTTCGCCTTGCCCAGCGGCACGTGAATGATGCCCGCCTTGTCGAGCCGGAACTCGATCTTGCCGGCCTTGATCTCCCGCACGGCGCGGGCCAGATCCATGGTCACGGTTCCCGCCTTGGGATTGGGCATCAGCCCCCGTGGGCCCAGCAGACGCCCCAACCGGCTCACAAGGCTCATGACGTCCGGGGTGGCCACCGCGACGTCGAACTCCAGCCATCCACCCTGGATCTTCTCGATCAGGTCCTCGGCGCCGACAACGTCCGCGCCCGCGGCCTCGGCCTCCCGGGCCTTCTCGCCCTTGGCGAAGACCAGGACCCGTACCGACTTGCCCGTACCGTGAGGCAGCACCACCGTGCCGCGCACCTGCTGATCGGCCTGCTTGGGGTCCACACCCAGGCGGACGTGGGCCTCGATCGTCTCCTCGAACTTCGCCGTGGAGGTCTCCCGGACCAGGCGGACGGCCTCCTCGGGAGTATGGAGCTGTCGGGCTTCCACCTGCTTGGCGGCCGTGAGGTATCGCTTGCCGTGACGTCCCATCGTAGAACCTCCCTGCGGTGCGAACGGGGCATTGCCCCTCCCGCGCGTGGTGCCTGCGCCTACCCGACGACCTCGATGCCCATGGACCGGGCGGTGCCCTCGATCATCCTCATCGCCGCCTCTACCGTGGCGGCGTTCAGGTCTGGCATCTTGCGCTCCGCGATCTCCCGCACCTGCTTGAGCGTCACGGATCCCACCTTGGTCTTGTTGGGCTGGCCGGAGCCCTTGTCCAGGCCTGCAGCCTGCCGCAGCAGCACGGACGCCGGGGGGGTCTTGGTGACGAACGTGAAGGTGCGATCCGCGTAGACGGTGATCTCTGCGGGCACGATCGTCCCCGTGAGCTTGGCGGTCCGCTCGTTGTAGGACTTGCAGAACTCCATGATGTTGACGCCGTGCTGGCCCAGCGCCGGACCGACCGGCGGCGCCGGCGTTGCCTTCCCGGCCTGGATCTGCAGCTTGACCATCGCCACGATTCTCTTGGCCATCTCTACCTCCTACAGCTTCTCTACCTGACCGAAGTCCAACTCGACCGGGGTCTCGCGGCCAAAGATCGAGACGAGAACCCGAACCTTTTCCTTCTCCGCCATGAGATCGTCCACCAGACCGGTGAAGTCCATGAACGGCCCCGAGGTGATCCTCACCGGCGACCCCTTCTGGTAGGTGATGCGATACTTCGGGGTCTCGTCCTTCAACTGCCGCAGCAAGGTCCGGACCTCGCGGTCATCGAGCGGGATGGGCCGGTTGCCCGACCCGACGAAGCCGGTCACGCCGGGCGTGTTCCGGACCACGTACCAGGTATCGTTTTCCAGCTCGCCCTTCTCGTCCACGCGCACTTCAACCAGCACATATCCGGGGAAGATCTTGCGGTCTACCTCCCGGCGCTTGCCCCCCTTGATTTCCTTCTCCTTCTCGGTTGGGATCAGCACCTGGAAGATCTTGTCCTTCATGTTCATCGTGGCGATGCGGCGTTCCAGGTTGGACTTCACCTTCGCCTCGTAACCGGAGTAGGTGTGAATGACGTACCACTTCAGCCGGGGGTCCCGCGCCACGGTCTCTTCCGGCTCGACGGCCTCTACGACCGGCTCGACCGGCTCATCGGCAAACAGGCCCTTCAGGGGATCGTCAGTCTTCGACATTGGCGCTACCGCGGCGACGGGGGGAGCAGCACGCGCTTGACCAGGACCGTGTAGATGTAGTCGAAGACGCCCAGGTAGACGGCCATCACCATCAGGACCACCACGACCACGATGGTCATGCTGATCAGTTCCCGGCGGGACGGCCAATCTACGCGGTTCAACTCCACCCATACTTCCCTCAGGTACCCGATGATGCGCTCGACGAACGCCGGCCACCGCCGCGGCGCCGCGGCGCGAACTTGCCGCTGGGCCGGGCGTGATGCCAGTTTCACGTCTGTCGTGCGGGCCATCGCTGCCCTCCCTCGTGCTCTCCGACGCAAAAAAAAAGAACCTGCGGCCGGACCGTTGCAACCCTGAGTATACCACGGCGGCCGGACCTGTCAAATCAGCGCGCCCAGGCGGGACGCGATCGTGCGCACAACGCAGTCCATCGCGGCCAGGGCGGGAGCCGCCTGCTCGCAGGCGACCTCCTCCTGCCAGAGGATGCGCCGGGAGACGACCTCCAGGATCCGGACATCCACCACCACGCGGCTGTAGATCGTCGCCACGCGTGGGCCCGGGCGCTCCCTCTCGACCTCCTGGAGGACCTCGATGATGCGTCCGGTGAGCACGGCGTCGGCCCCCACCCGGGCGCCGAGCGCTGCGGTCCGCGCGGGGCTGATCAGGTCGGCCGGTACCCATCCGAGGAGCCGCATCTCGTGCAAGACCCGCGATGCCGGGATCACCTGGAACGGACCGCGCCTGGCCAGGTCGCTGAGATGGGCCGAGGCCTGCTCCGCCATCGCCCGCGAGAGAGGAGCCTCGTCAGCCAGCGGCGCGATAGCCAGGATCCTGACTTGGGTCAGATCCGGAGGCCTTGCGGCTGCTGCGACGGAGGCAGTGCCCAGCCCTGCCGCGGCCAGGGCCGCGGCGGCCACGGCAGACGCTGCGACGCGGCGGGCGACGGCGCGGGTCCGGTGGGTGAGTAGCCTTCCGGAGTTTGCGACCACAAAGAGCGACGCCACGTTGTGCACCACCGCGGCACCTATTGGCGACAGGAAACCGCTGCCGGCCAGCACGATCCCAACGATGTTCACCGCCACCGCGAAGCCCCAGATGTTCTGGCGAATGACGACGAGCGCCCGCCGGGAAAGCGCCAGCACCTCGGGCAGCAGGGCCAGATCATCGCCCATCAGCGCGATGTCGGCCGATTCCAGGGCCACGTCGGTCCCCGCGGCCCCCATTGCGACGCCGACGTCGGCCAGCACGAGCGCCGGCGCGTCGTTCACCCCATCGCCTATCATGGCCACGATGCTGCCGCCTGCCTGCAGGTCCCGCACCACGGCGAGCTTCTGCTCCGGGAGCAGCCCAGCCCGCACCTCGCTGATGCCTGCCTGGCGGGCGATGGCCTGGGCGGTCACCTCGTGGTCCCCGGTCAGCATGACGAGCCGGTGTATCCCCATCTCCCGGAGGCGATGAACCGCCTCGCGCACGCGCGGCCGCAGCGCGTCTGCCAGGGACACCACGCCCCAGGGTACGCCGTCCACGCGCACGACCAGCGCCGTGCGTCCCTGCTGCTCCTGCGCCGCCAGGACGGCGGCCGTGGGGTCGTCCGGCCCCAACAGCCGGTGGTTGCCCACCTCGATGCGTGACTCGGCCCAGTGGGCCTCAACGCCCTGGCCGAAGGTCGCCGTGAATCGCTCGGGATCGGCCAGGGTAATCCCGGACGCCTGCGCGTGGGCAACGATCGCCCGCCCCAGCGGGTGCTCGGAGCGCAACTCCGCCACCCCGGCCATCCGCAGCACCTCCGAGGCCGTCCTGCCACCCAGAGGCTCTACCGCGACGACAACCGGATTCCCCGACGTCAGCGTCCCGGTCTTGTCAAACGCCACGGTGGTAACGCGACCCGCCACCTCCAGGGCCACCCCGCCCTTGATCAGCACGCCGCGGCGGGCCGCGTTGCCGACGCTGGCCACCACCGCGGTAGGTGTGGCAAGAACCAGCGCGCAGGGGCACGCGATGACGAAAACCGCCATCACCCGCATCAGGTCGTGCGTGAGCACCCAGACGAGGGCGCCGGTCGCCAGGATCGCGGGCGTGAAGTAGGTCGCGAAACGGTCCGCGATCTTCTGAACCGCCCCTTTCTGCTCCTGGGCGGCCCGCACCACCTGGATGATCCGGCCCAGCGTCGTCTCCTGGCCCACGCGGTCGGCCCGCACCACGACCGCGCCGCTCTGGCTGGTGGTTCCCGCGAACACGTGCGCGCCCGCGTTCTTGTCCACCGGCATGGCCTCGCCGGTAATGGTCGCTTCCGAAAGGGACGCCTCGCCCGAGATTATGGTGCCGTCCACGGGCACCCTGTCGCCGGACCTTACGAGGACGCGGTCTCCGGGCGCCACCTCCCGAAGCGGCACCTGCACCCAGGCGCCCCCGCGCTCGGCCCATGCCACGTCCGGGGCCAGGCGCACGAGTTCGCGCACCGCGTTGCGCGTGCGCTGCAGCGTCACTTCCTCGAGGAACTCGCCGGCAAGCATCATGAACGAAACGACCGCGGCGGCCATGTACTCGCCAAGGTACGCGGAGCCGGCGACGGCTATGACCACCAGAGTGCCCGCGGTCACCCGGCGGCGCTCAATCATCGCGACGAGCGTGGGATACGCGATGGCCGCCCCACCCAGCAGCATCGGCAGGACGGCGGCATCGAACCCGACCGCCGCGTCCAGGCCTGGGACCAGGGCAATGAGAATCAGCGCCAGCAGCCCTGCCGGCAGCATGCCCCGGCGCCACAACGCGGTGCGGAGCGGCGAGACAGGCGCCTTGATGCTGGTAGAGAAGCGCGCGGTCGAGACCATGGAGGGTACTACAGGAACCGCCAGACCAGGAAGAGTACTACGGAAGCGGCCACGACCACGGCGGCGACGACGCGACTGGCGCCCGCGCCCCCGTTCACAGCCGCGGCACGGCGGTCGTGCTCGTGATCGTGATCGAGAATCCCGTGATCGCCTTCGTGCACTGGCACACCTCCCGGCCGGCGCTCATTTGCGGCCCGCAATGCGCCGTGATCCCCCCGGGGGGGATACATTGTCATCGTACCGGGAGGGGGATGTCGTGTCAAACCCCGGCGCACCCGCGGCCGGGGGGTGGCCGGCGGTCAGGGGGGTGGCCGGCAGCCCGGGATCAGCAGCCGCGACCGCCGCGCATGCGCGGGTTGAGTCGCTCTTCCAGGGCAAAACCCGTGAAGGCAAACCCCAGCGTAGCGGCGGTGATCAGCAATCCGGGCGGCAACACCCACCAGACCCAGGCGCCGCTCAGAAACGCGTTGCGGACCTGCGCGTAGTAGAGCACCATTCCCCAGCTCTTGGCGGTCGGATCCCCCAGGCCGAGGAACGCGAGGGAGGCCTCGATCAGGATGGCGTTGCTGGCGGCCAGGATGAACTGGGCCAGTGCGATCGGCAGGACCGCCGGCAGCACGTGCCGCACCATCACGCGCACCGGTCGGCCCCCCAGGGCCCGCGCCGCCTCGACGTAATCGAGGGATTTCACCAGGAGCACCTGGGAACGGATCACGCGCGCTGGGCGCGCCCAGACCAGCACCCCGATCACGATGATGATGTTCCAGTAGCTCGGCCCCAGGTAGGCCGCAAGAAGAATCATCAGCGGCAGGAACGGAATCACCAGCACGAGGTCCACGGTCCGCATCAGGACGGCCTCCGCCCATCCGCCGAAGAAGCCGGCCACGATGCCGACGGTCGTTCCGATCCCGATTGCCAGCGCAGCCGCCACGAACCCTATGGTCAGCGAGATGCGCGCGCCGTAGATCAACTCGCTAAGAATGTCCTGCCCAATGTCGTTCGTTCCGAGGAGATGCGCCCGGCCAGGGGTCAGGAACGGGTCGGCCACGATCTCCTCTGGGTTGTGCGGGCTCACGAGCGGGGCCAGCACCGCGGCGGATGCAAGGACGCCCAGCAGGAGCACCCCGGCCCAGCCGGCCGCGCCCAACCCGTGGCGGCGAGGGGTGAAGGGAACCGGCGCTGGGCCCACGCCTCTCAACGCCGGCGCACCCGCGGGTCTATCAGCGGGTAGAGCAGGTCGGAGGCGATGTTCGCCGCGATCACGCTGACCGTGATGATGAGGAAGGTGCCCTGCAGTACGGGGTAGTCGCGGTTGAGCACCGCCTCATAGAGGAGTCGGCCGACGCCGGGGTAGGAGAAGACCGTCTCCACAACCGTGGCGCCGCTGGCCACGAAGCCCAGGTTGAGCATGAAGACTGTGGCCACCGGCAGGAAGGCGTTTCGCATGGCGTGCCGGCGCAGCACTGCCTGCTCGTGCACCC
The DNA here is from genome assembly GCA_020724185.1 of Candidatus Nitrosymbiomonas sp. Classification (GTDB taxonomy): domain Bacteria; phylum Sysuimicrobiota; class Sysuimicrobiia; order Sysuimicrobiales; family Humicultoraceae; genus VGFA01. The sequence goes on from DYHL01000054.1 coordinate 9,186, forward strand.
CCTTCGCCCGCGCCGTGGCGATGTACTGCTCGCCCAGCACCGAGAGCATCGAGTACCTCGTTATCAACAGGGTGCCAGGGGTGGTGATCAGGGTCAGGGTGGCGAGCGGCAGCACCAGATGGCGCGCGCGGTCAACCAACAGGGCCCACCCGGCGAAGGTCTGGCCTGCCGTGACGGCCCCGAAAATGGGAAGCCAGCCCAGTCCGGCCGCAAAGACCGCGATGAAGATCATCCCCAACCAGAACGAGGGCACCGACTCGAAGAACATCGCCACGCCGAGCGTGCCGAGGTCCAGGGCCGAGCCGCGCCGCCATGCAGCCATGGCGCCCAGCGCCGTGCCGAGCAGCGTGGCTACCACCAGCGATAGCCCGACCAACAGCATGGTCCAGGGAAGGCGCTCTCCGATTATCTCGGCGATCGGGCGGCCGCGCTGGAAAGAGTACCCGAGTTCGCCCCGGGCCAGGTTGCCAACGTAGGTGAGGAACTGCTTCCACTGCGGCTGGTCGAGGCCGTAGAGCGCGTAGAGCTGGGCGCGCTGCTCGGCGTCGAGGAACCCCACGTCCTCGCCGGCCAGGAAGACCAGCGGGCTGCCGGGCATCATCCGGGGCAGGACGAAGTTGAGCGCCACCGTGAGCGCCAGCACCAACAGGTACTGGGCCCCCCGCCCGGCCAGGAAGCGCCAAACGGTGGAGTCCCTCACGTCTGATTCGCGCGCGTCAGCGCTTGGGTGGATCGATGAACGAAAGCTTGTTCACGATCCCCTGCCCCTTCTGGTAGACCCAGGCGTCGTGCTTGTCAGGACGGTAGGCGTAGATGCCGTCAAGGTAGAACAGCACGTGCACCGGCACGTCGGCCGCAATGACCTTCTGCATCTCGAATAGGACTTGCTTCTGCTTCGCGGGCGCCACCGCCGCGGCCAGCTCGTTGCCCAACCTGTCCACCTCGGCGCTCTTGTACCCGCCGATGTTGATCGTGCCGAACCGGCAGTCCGAGTGGAACAGGTCGCGCAAACTGGTGGCCCGGTTCATCACCGGCGCCGACCATCCGAAGACCGCCATGTCGAAGTTGCGCCCCTTACAGACGTCGAAGTCGGGCCACACCTGCGCGATGATGCTGGCGTCCTCCTGCGCAACAACGCGCGCGTCAATCCCGATGTCGCGGAGCCATGTGCGGATCAGGTCGGCCCCGCGCACGCGGATGGGGTTGCCGGCAAGGGTCAACAGGTTGAACCGGAGCGGCCGCCCGTCCGGCGTGTCCCGGATGCCGTCGCGGTCGCGGTCAACGTATCCGGCCTCGTTGAGGATCTGGACTGCCCTCGACTTGCTCGCCGTGAAGGTCACCGCGGCGTTGTAGAACGGCGAGTCAGGGTGGATGTATCCCGGGCTTCCCACGACCCCGTAGCCGAGCAGGAGCAGCCGCACCATCAGGCGGGTGTTGATGGCGTTGGCGATGGCCTGGCGCAGCTTCACGTCCTTGAGGATGGGGTGCTCCAGGTTGAACTGGAGGATCGTGCTGGCGTATCCCGCGCCGCGAACGACCTTCAGTCCCCCGGCCTTCTCGAACTCAGTGACCAGCTCCGGAGAGAGCGCCCTGACCGTGGTGTCAATCTCGCCTGCCTTGAGCGCCGTGAAGGTCACCGTGGCATCGCGGATGATCGGGAGCACGAGCTCGCGCACCTTCGGCCGCCCGCCGAAGTAGGCGTCGTTGGCGACCAGGCGATAGAACTGCCCGTCCCTCATCTCGGCAAGCCGGTACGGACCGCTGCCGATCGAGTCGTTGAAGCGCCGCGGCTCCGCGACTCCTTCCCAGATGTGTCGGGGCAGAATCGGCAGGGCGGCGAGGGGCTGCATTAGAAACCCGCCGCTCTGGGCGGTCAGGCGGATGGTCAGCGTCGTGGCGCCCGCGGTCTCGATGCTATCGATCAGTCGGACCTGGGAGGTCCAGCGGGAGTGCGCGTGGCGCCGCACGTACTCATACGTGAACTTCACGTCATCGGCCGTCAGCGGGCGTCCATCGTGCCACTTGATGTTGGGATGCAGCGTAAGCGTCCAGGTCCTGCCGTCCGGGCTCACCGAGTACCTGCGCACAAGCCAGGGCTGCGGTATGTTGTCGGCGTCGGGAGTGAACAGCGGCTCGTAGATGAGGGTCATCAGGTTCCAGCCGGGATACCCGGTCTGGTAGGTGTACGGGTTGAGGGAGCCCTCGTCCCGCCCGATGGCCATCCGCAGCGAGGCGGTCTGACCCGGCGATGGGACGCTCACGGACAGGATTAGCAGGACGGCGGTCAGGATGAACGTCAGCACACGCACGGGTGCACCTCCACGCCAGCGCTTCCGAATTGCCGCCAATGTACCAGGGACCGGGGACAGGAACAATCCCCGTAGCGGGGATGCGACTACCGCAACAGGTAGGGGAGGGTGAACAGCCCCTCCCGCCGGAACGGCTCGGCCAGAACGGCCGTCGCCGAGTGGCTCATCAGCCCCTGGTAGAGGTGCAGGGCCCTGTCGGTCTGGCGGTGGAGGGCGAAGCCCAGCGCCTCGTCGGACACGGAGGCCTCCTCCCCCGCGATCTTCGCCAGCACTTCTGCCGGGAGCCGCCGGCGCATCATCTGCGCGCTGAATGCGTGCTGGCTGCGCAGTTCTGCCAGCGCCCGCTCCTTCGTCTCGACCACCTCGGTGATGTCCACCACGCAGTTGGGCCGTTCGGGCATCATGTAGTAGATCGTGGGGATCGGATGGCGTGGCAGCTCGGCAAGCTGCTCTGGGGCGAAGTCCCTCCCTGCCAGCGCCATCGCCTCCAGATAGAGGATCATCGCCTGGCGCCGGTCGGGATCGAGGTCGTGGAACGAGTGCTCGGGATCTTGCGTGATGACCACATCAGGGCGGACCTCACGCAGCAGGCGGACGAACTGCTTCTTGGACTCCACGTCAGGGGCCACGTGGCCCATGGCGAAGTCCATGAATTGCACGGTTGCACCCAGGATGGCGGCCGCCCGCTCGACCTGCGGCCGAGACTCGGGCCGAGAGAGTGTCACCGCAGCATGAACATGGCCGCCGCCGCGGACGTGGCGGGCTATCGTCCCTCCCACCTCCACGATCTCAAGGCCGTATGTGGCCAGCACAAGCAGGGTGGTGGGAGGCGCAGGCGAGAGCACGAGCAGACCTCCGTTCCGAGTGATCTCTATCTCCGGGCAGGGTTCAGATTGGGGTCACGGTAGCACGGCGCTGGAAGGCCGTCAAGGCGCGGTGCTATACTGCGCACGACGGCCATCGGGCGCAGGCCAGGCCACAGTGGAGGGCGCGCAATGCGGGGGATGGTAGCTGACAGTCGCCCGTGCCCGGAGGTACTCATCCAGATCGCCGCGGCCCGTGCCGCGCTGGACCAGGCCGCCCGCGTCCTGCTGGAAGATCACCTGGAGCACTGCATCGTGGAGGCACAGGACCGCGGGAACATCTCCTCCGCAATCGGAGATCTCAAGGAGGCCCTGAACAGGTTTATCGGCTGATCGGTGCTGGCAGGGGCGGAGGGATTCGAACCCCCAACACCCGGTTTTGGAGACCGGCGCTCTACCAATTGGAGCTACGCCCCTGTGCCGTCTCCCATTATAGGAAGGGACCGGCCGCGCCGCAACCGCGACTAGCGCGTCTCGCGGTGGGTGGTGTGCTTGCGACACCACCTGCAGTACTTGGACACCTCGATCCGGTCGGGATCGTTCTTCTTGTTCTTCGTGGTCGTGTAGTTACGCCGCTTGCACTCCGTGCAGGCGAGCGTGATGATATCCCTCGGCATGGACTACGCCTCCACCTTCACGGCGACGCCGGCTCCCACCGTCCGCCCGCCTTCCCGGA
>DYHL01000055.1 GCA_020724185.1 Candidatus Nitrosymbiomonas sp.
GCAGCAGGCCTAGCGCTTGATTCCCTTCAGGAATGCCGCGAGCTGCGTCTTGTCGGACGGAACCTTGATCTTGCCGGCGATGATGTCCTTCTTGAGGGCCTCCAGGCGCGGGGTGACATCCTTCATCAACACGCGGTTGTGGTCGTTCACGGCGTAGCCCACGCCGCCTTCCTTCAGCCCGAACGACTGGACGCCGGCCTTGTAGGTGCCGGCCACGATCGCCTTGATCGTTGAGTAGACCGCCACGTCCACGCGCTTCATCATGCTGGTGATGATGCGCGCGCGCTGGTCGGGTTTGGCAGTCAGGGACTGGTCGGCATCCACGCCGATGGCCCACTTCTTCTTGGCCACCGCGGCCTCGAAGACTCCGATTCCGGTGCCGCCCGACGCATGGTAGATGATGTCCGCCCCGCGGTCGTACTGGGCGGTGGCGAGTTCCTTGCCCTTCACCGGATCGCGGAACGCCTCGCCCGTTGTCCCGGCGTAGTCCGAGAAGACCTGGACGTTGGGCTTGACAAACTTGGCGCCGGCTATGTAGCCGGCCTCGAACTTCTCGATCAGGGGGATCTTCATCCCGCCGACGAACCCGATCTTGCCCGTCTTGGACTTCAGCGCCGCAACAGCGCCGACCAAGAAGGACCCTTCGTGCTCGTTGAACAGCAGGCTGGCCACGTTGGGTTCCTTGTCAATGAACCCGTCCACGATGCCGAACTTCACGCCGGGGAACGCCTTGGCGACGCGGGTGATGCTGTCAGTGAACAGAAACCCAATGCCGAAGATCAGGTCATACTTCTCGCCGGCCAGGAGGCGCAGTAGCTCCTCCCGGTTCTCGCCGCCCGCGGCGGGCTCCAGGTCTTTGGTCTGGACCTTGGCCCCAAACTCCTTCTGCGCCCGCGCAAGACCCGCGTAGGCCATGTCGTTGAAGGACAGGTCTCCTCGCCCTCCCACGTCGTAGACCATTCCTATCAGCAGCTTCTTGGGGGCCTGCGCCTGCGCGGCCGGAGGAACGGCCGACCATACCAGTACCGCCAGCGCCACGAGTACCAGGGACGCGGCGCGCAACGCGACTTGCTTCATCCCAACCACCCCTCTCTCACCTGCTGCCTGGTTGTGCGTGTGGTACTTCTGGCCGGACCGGGGGGAGTCCTTCGGGCGGCTCCCGGGGCATCGGCTACGAGGTTGGCGGCGCCTTCTTACGCAGGAGCCGGTCGAGATCGTCGAGGCCTATCAGCACGTCGCGTGGGTTGCTTCCCTGCACCGGACCCACGATCCCGCGTGCCTCCAACTCATCCACGAGCCTGGCCGCGGTCACATAGCCTATGCGCATCTTCCTCTGAAGCAGGGACACCGAGCCGTACCCGGTCCGCACGACCAGGCGGGCGGCCTCGAGAAGCCGCTCACCATCGGCCGATTCCTCGATGGCCGCGGATTGCTGCGCCTCCACCAGCGCCTTGTCAAAGACCGGCGTCCCTTGCCCCCTCCACCATCCAACGAGCGCACGGATCTCTTCGTCCGCGATGTACGCTCCTTGGGCGCGGATCGCCCGGGAGACACCCAGCGGCATGAAGAGCATGTCACCGCGGCCCAGCAGCTTCTCCGCTCCTGGCCCGTCCAGGATCGTCCGGCTGTCCACCTGGCTGGAAACCGCGAATGCCAGGCGCGATGGGATGTTGGCCTTGATCAGCCCGGTTATCACGTCCACCGAGGGCCGCTGCGTCGCCACCACCATGTGGATCCCGGTGGCCCGGGTCATCTGGGCCAGGCGGCAGATGATGTCCTCGAAATCAGCCGGGGCCACCATCATCAGGTCGGCCAGCTCGTCAACGATGATGACGATGTAGTACAACGGCTCGACGTCGGCGAGTTGGTTGTAACCCTGGATGTTGCGTGCGCCTGCCCCGGCGAACAGCTCGAAGCGCTGCTCCATTACCCGCAGCATGTCCTTGAGCACGCTGGCGGCCTGGCGGGGGTTCGTGACCACGGGCGTCAAGAGGTGAGGGATCTCGTTGTAGTCCGTGAGCTCCACCCGCTTGGGATCGATCATGACAAACCGAACCTGGAGGGGAGTGCTGCGGAACAGCAGGCTGGCAATCATCGCGTTCAGCGCGACCGACTTCCCGGACCCGGTCGCACCGGCAATAAGCAGGTGGGGCATCTCAGCCAGGTCGGCCACGATTGCGTGGCCTGCGATGTCCTTTCCAATCGCGACCACAAGCGGCGAGGTGGCCTTTTGGAAGACCTCCGCCGCCAGGATCTCCCTCAGGTGCACCAAGCTTGCCTTCAGGTTGGGCAGCTCGATCCCGATCGCCGACTTCCCTGGAATTGGTGCCTCAATCCGCACGCTCTGGGCGGCCAGGTTGAGGGCGATGTCGTTGGTGAGGCTGGTGATCCTCTGGACCTTGACCCCGGGCTCGGGCTGAACCTCAAAGCGCGTCACCACCGGCCCGACCTCCCAGTGCACCACGCGCGCCTTGACCCCGAAGCTGTCCAGCGTCTGCTCGAGGGCCCGGGCCGTTTCCGCCGGGTCTACCCGACCACGCGCCTTGGCTCCCCCACCCTCCCCTACCATTGACACAGGCGGAAGCCGGTAGTCCTCCGATGCGAAATCGAGCCGTCCCTGCTGAACCTGTTCCTGGGTGCCCGATGCCTTGGACCGCGCCCTGGCGCGGATCTGCGCATCCGGTGCTGGTGGTGAGACGCCTTCCGGAGGCGCCATCACGGGCTCACCCGGAGCCGGTGCAGCCGGAGGATGGGCCGGGGATTGCGTCACCCGGCGTTGCCTGCTCAAGCGGGCCTGAAGCGCGGCCCAGAGAGCGTGCACACCCGCCGCGACAAGGCGAACCAGGCGTGCGGCCAGGCGGAAGAGCGCGGCCGCAAGCAGGATCCCTCCTCGCGCGGCGGCGCGGAGGCCTGCCCCAGCCGACGCAAGCGTGACGCCCATCAGCAGGCCTAGACTCATCACCGCCATCACGCCGATGGCCGCCCACATCCCGTTCCGACCGAGCCCGCGGGCGAGGACCCAGGTGAGACCGCCCCCAATTGCGCCTCCGCTCCTCCCTTCCAGCCCAGCGCCTAGAAGATCTGCGCCGGCGGTCCACGCGTGCAGTGCCAGCAACGCCGTGGCCGACCCCAGGAGGAACCCCACGATCCTCCTGCTCAGACGGGCGCGTTCGCCCGCGGCCATGAGGATCAGCCCGGCCACCAGGACATAGGCAGGAAGCGCAGGGGCCGCCGTGCCCAGCAGGAAGCGCTGCCACCGGGCCAGCGCCAGGGGGATGCCGGTCGCGCCCGGAAGGAACGCCAGGCCTAGCACGATCGCAACCAGCACAAGCACCATTCCGGCCGCGACCGGGCGGTTGTGCGAGGGCGGGCGAGACTGCCTTCGCCGGGCCATGCTGGCTACCTCGCCGTGAACAGGACCAACAGGCCGACCACCCAGCAATAGGCGCTGAACGCGATCAGCCGGTGGCGTTTGATGAGATCAACCAGCCACACAATGGCCAGCCCGCCTGAGATGCAGGCCACGGCCGCACCCACCAGTAGCTCCAGCGGCGCATACCCCATGCGTGTGGCCATCCCAGCGTCCTTCAACGCGAAGGCGCTGGCTCCTGCGATGGCCGGGATGGAGATGAGGAACGAAAGCCGGGCGGCCTCCGTGCGCCGCATTCCTAGCGCCAGGCCGGCCACTATCGTGGTCCCAGACCGCGAGATCCCCGGCACAATCGCCAGGGCCTGCGCCAGGCCCAGTATAACACCATCCCTAACCGTGGCTTCCCCGGCGGACCTCGTGCCGCGCTCGCGGCTCCAGAGCAGGATCAGGCCGGTGACGAGAAGCTGCGCCGCGGTGGCGCGGACCGATTCGAACATCCGTTCCAGCGGGCCGGCAAGCACGAGGCCAAGCACCGCGGTGACCGCGGTGGAAGTCACGATCGCCGCCGCCATTCGAGCCGCGGGATCCGAGGACCGTGCGCCCGGGCCAGCGGGCCTTCGCAGGAGCCCGGGGAGACTCTGAACGATCCCCACAACGTCCGGCCAGAACAGCACGCAGGCTGCCAGGACGGTGCCCAGATGCAACGCGGCCTCCAGCACGAGCCCAGGCCTGGGCATGCCCAGGTAGTGCTCGGCGAACAGCAGGTGGGCGGTACTGCTAACAGGGAGGAACTCGGTCAGCCCCTGGACGATTCCAAGGACCACGAGGTCGAGCACAGATGCTCTGCCAGGGTTCACGCCTGGGCCGGCATCAGCCCCAGCGCGCGGAGCACTGCCTGGATCTGCTCCTCCTCCTTGGGCGTAGCATCCACCAGCGGCAGCCGGACCCGCCCGCAGTCGAAGCCGACCAGCCGCATGGCGGCCTTCACCGGCACCGGGTTGGTGGTTATGAACAGCACCTTGAAGAGCGGCCACAGACGGCGGTGCAGGCGCAACGCCTCTTCCACCTTACCGGCGAGGAAGGCCCGAATCATCGCCTGGATCTCCAGACCGGCCAGGTTCCCTGCAACGCTCACCACCCCCGTTGCCCCCACCGCCAGTTTGGGCAGCGTCAGGCTGTCGTCGCCGCTGTAGATGCTGAACCGGTCAGGAGTCCTCACGCGGATCTCCGACACCTGGTCGAGGCTTCCCGCGGCCTCCTTGACGGCGATGATGTTTGGGATCTCGGCAAGCCGGGCCAGCGTCTCGGGCGCGCAGTTCACCCCGGTGCGTCCCGGAATGTTGTACAGCATCACCGGCAGCGGAGTGCTCTCGGCAACTGCCCGGAAGTGGGCGTAGAGCCCGTCCTGCGACGGTCGGTTGTAGTAAGGGTTCACCAGCAGCAGGCCGTCCGCACCAACGCGGTGCGCTTCCTTTGACAGGTGGATCGAGTGCGCGGTGTCGTAGGTTCCGGTTCCAGCGATTACCTTAGCCCGGTCGCCGGCGGCCTCCTTCACCGCGCCGAAGAGCCGAACCTTGTCGTCATCGGAGAGCGTCGGCGACTCCCCTGTCGTACCGGCAACCACCAGGCTGTCATTCCCGTTCGCGATCAGGCGGCCGGTAAGCGCCGCGGCTCTGGGGTAGTCAACCCGGTTGTCGGCGTCGAACGGCGTTACCATTGCGGTTATCAGATGACCGAAGAACGGCATTGTCATCCCCCCTGGGGCTGCGCGGTCTTCCCGCGGCCGCGTAGCATGCCTGCTGCCAGCAGGTACTCGGCGATCTGCACCGCGTTAAGGGCGGCGCCCTTGCGCAGGTTGTCGGAACAGACCACGAGGCTCAGCCCGCGCGGGTCGAAGCGGTCAGCCCTGAGACGGCCCACGTACACCGGGTCGCGGCCCGCGGCCATCAGGGGTGTTGGCACGAGGTCGGCGGCCGGGTCGTCCACCACCTCAACCCCGGGTGCCGCCGCCAGGGCGGCGCGGGCCGCGTCAGGAGCCAGCGGCCGGTCCAAGTCCAGGTGAACTGCGAGCGTGTGCCCGACCATCACGGGCACGCGCATCGCCGTCACGCTGACCGGGAAGTCGGCGTCCAGTATCTTCCTCGTCTCCGCAACGATCTTGTTCTCTTCCTCGGTTTCGCCGTCCGGCTCCCACCGCCACTGCGGCCGGACGTTGAAGGCCACGGGTGACGGGGTTCCCGCGGCCGCGGTAATGCGATCCGCGTCACCGGTCTCCAGGGCGTCGGAGTCCTCCAGCAGCCCCCGGCTCTGTGCCAGGAGCGCCCGCATGTTGTCCGCACCCCCGCCCGAGACCGATTGGTAAGTTGCCACGATGCAACGGCGGATTCCGGCCGCATCGTGTATCGGCTTCAGCGCCACAACAAGGGCCGCGGCGACGCAGTTCGGGTTGGCGATCACACCCTGGTGACCGTGCAGCGCACCTGCGTTGACCTCCGGGACGACCAGGGGCACCCGGGGATCCATCCGCCACGTGGACGAGTTGTCAATGGCGACCCCACCGGCTTCGGCAACCGCCCAGGCCAACCGCCGGCTGGCGTCGTCGCCTCCGGCAAACAGCACCAGATCGGACTCCAGCACGCCGTCGCCCGTTTCCTCAACCCGCACCGGCCCGCCGCGAAAGACCAGGGTCCTGCCCGCGGACCGGGCCGTCGCGAACAGTCGAAGCGAGGCGGCGGGAAATCCCCGCTCCTCGAGAATCCGAACCATTGCGCCGCCCACCACGCCGGTGGCGCCGATCACTGCCACGCGAAGACCGCCGGTCACCACTGCCCCTCCGATCGATTAGCGCAATCCTAGCAGATGCTCCAGGCCGTAGACCAGGCCGTTCAACGCGGGCAGGCGGCGGATCGCCAGCAGCAGTCCCGGCATGAACGACTCCTCGCTCGTTGAATCGTGCCTTATCGTGAGCGCCTGTCCCGGACCGCCGAAGATCACCTCCTGGTGCGCGACCAGGCCCGGCAGGCGCACGCTGTGGACGCGGATCCCTTCGACCACGCCGCCCCGCGCGCCGACAACGAGTTCTTCCTCGACCACTGCCGCGGTTGGGACCTCTGCCCTCGCCGAGGCAATGACGCGCGCGGTCTTCTGCGCCGTGCCCGATGGCGCGTCACGCTTGCGGTCGTGGTGCAGCTCGATGATCTCCACGTGGGGAAGGTAGGGCGCGGCAAGCCGGGCAAACTCGATCATCAAAACCGCGCCGATCGCGAAGTTGGGCGCGACCACGGCCCCGATTCCACGCTGAGCGGCCAGTTCGCCCAGGCGCTCGATCTCATCCTGGGGAATCCCGGTGCTGCCCACGACCGGCCGGATGCCGGCCTCGATCGCCGCGCGGGCGTGCTCGGCCGCTGCCTGTCCCGGAGCGAACTCTACCAGCACTTCGGGGCCGGCGGTGATCACCGCTTCCATACTGTCGGTCACCGCCACTTCCAGTCGTGGGGCGCCCGCCTGTTCACCGGCGTCGCGCCCAACGGCCTGATCGCGGTCGAGCGCTCCGACCAGCAGCATGTCGGGCTGGCGGGCGATGGCGCGGATCGAGGTCCGACCCATCCGTCCTGCAGCACCGCTGACGGCGATACGGATCATATTCATGAGGGGAGGCGTTCGACGCCAGCGGCAGGAATTCCCGTCTGGGGGACGATACACATCCTGGCTCCTTTGGCATGACCTTCAGAAACGGAGGTGGAGACGATGAGGAAAGCTGTCGTGCTGCCCGCCTTGATGGTCGCCTTGCTTGCCGGGACCTTTCCCAGTTCCCCTGCCTGGGCATCCGTGGCACTGCCGGTGGGTGCGGCCCCTGTGCCCGCCGTGCTCTACGTAGACTGGAGGCCTGACGGGCTCGGCACAATAGCCCCAAGGGCTGCCAGCCGCCCGGCGCCCGGCGACGTGGTGGAGTTCAGGAGGTTCGAGCCCTTAGGCGTCCAACCCGGCCACGATTCGAGGTTCTTCTTCATCAAGACCTCCGCCCGGAATTTCGGGCCGGGAGGAACCACGACGCTGTACGCTGTGGTGCCTGGCGGTCCCAGTGGGCGCGTCGTCCTTGCCACGGTGAAACCGGTCCCATAGCACCGCGGGCCGGCTGGTCAAGACACCGAGTGACTGCCTGAAGGCGCGCTCGATGGGCGCGCGCGGGGTGCCGTGCGCCCCGAAGGGCCCGATTGCGGCCATGGCCATCTGGCCGGGCGTGAAGATCTCGGCGGCCATCCGCTGCACCGCGGCCGCGTCCACGGCGTCAATGCGCCCGAGAATCTCGTCCAGGTCTATCTGCCGGCTGTGGTAGAGCTCGGAGCCCGCCAGTTTGCTCATCCGGCTGCCGGTGCTCTCGAGCGGGAGCATGATGCTGCCCTTGAGCGACTCCTTTGCCCGCTGCAGCTCCGCCTCGTCAAGAGGACCGGACAACCCTGCGATCTCTTCCAGGATGAGGCGTACAACCTCTGGACCGTTCTCCGGGCTCATGGCCGCGTAGATGACCGATAACCCGCCCTCGCGATACGAGGCCGGATACGAGGCGATGCTGTACACCAGCCCGCGCTTCTCCCGGATCTCCTGGAAGAGGCGGCTGCTCATCCCTCCTCCAAGCAGGTTGTCGAGCACGGCCAGCACGTACCTGTCCTCGTCGGCCGCCGAACAGCCCCGCGTGGCCATGCAGAGATGCACCTGCTCGATCTCTTTCGAGCGAATGGCCACCGCCGGCGTGAGCGCGGGCGCGCGGGTTTCCTGCGCGACCGCGCGTCCGTCCCACCAGCCTAGGTGCTCCGCGATGAGATCCGTGACCACCCGGTGCTCGACGTCGCCGGCAACAGCCACGAGGATGTTGTCGGGCCGGTAGCGCTCCTCGACATACCGAACGAAGTCGGCACGCCTCAGCCGGGAAACGGTCTTGCGCGTCCCGATTATCGGCCTGCCGAGTGGATGCCCGTCCCAGATCGTCTGAGCGATCAGGTCCTGCACCATCGCGTCCGGCGAGTCCTCGTACATCTTGATCTCTTCGGTGATGACCTGTCGCTCGCGCTCGATGGCGACGGGGTCGAACGAGGAGTTGAGCACCATGTCCGCCGCCAACTCCACGATCGGAGGCAGGTGATTCGCCAGTACCTTCACGTGGATGCACGTGTGTTCCTTGTCCGTGAAAGCGTTCATCTGGCCGCCCAGAGCGTCCACCGCCTGCGCGATTGCCAGCGCCGATCGGCCGTGCGTGCCCTTGAAGAAGAGGTGCTCGATGAAGTGAGAAACGCCGTGGACCTCCAGGGCCTCATACCGAGAGCCAGCCCCGATCCACAGGCCAATCGCTGCGGTGCGGACCTGCGGCATGGTCTCGGTGACAACCCGAATGCCGTTAGGGAGCACCGACCTGTGCGTCGGATCCATGGAAGCCTGCCGCGGAGCCGTTACGGCTGCGGCCTGCGCGGCGGCCTGCCGCCGCCGTCGCGCCGTCGCGGCGGGCGCCCGCCACGGGCGTCACCAGGACGCGGACGAGGTGATCGCGGCCTGTGCTCCGCGTCGGCTGGCTGAGGCTCGTCGGCCTCTTCCTCCCATCCTTCGGGAGGCGGCTGCGTGCCGCGGTGCGTTAGGTTGACGCGACCCAGGCTACCTATCTCCTTCACCTTAACCTGAAGCTCGTCGCCCACCTTGACCACGTCCTCGACCTTGTTGACACGGGTGTAGGAAAGCTCGGAGACGTGTACCAGGCCTTCCTTGCCGGGCAGTATCTCGACGAACGCGCCGAAGTTCAGCACCCTCGTCACGCGGCCCTGGTAGGTCTCCCCCACCTGCACCTCGCGGACGATGCCCTCGATCATCGCAATGGCGCGCCGGGCGGCATCCTCGTTTACCGAGGCGACCATCACGCGCCCGTCTTGCTCGATGTCTATCTTGGTTCCGGTTTCCGCGGTGATCTTGTTGATCACCTTGCCGCCGGGGCCTATGATCTCCCTGATCTTCTCGGGGTTGATCTGCAACGTCAGGATGCGAGGAGCATGGGCCGACAGCGTGGTACGGGGAGCGGGCAGAGCGCTGGACATGGCTTCCAGGATCGTAAGCCTGGCTTCCCTGGCCTGCTCCAACGCCTCGGTCAGCATCCCCATCGAGATCCCCGAGGTCTTGACGTCCATCTGGAGCGCGGTTACGCCCTCGCGCGTGCCGGCAACCTTGAAGTCCATGTCGCCCATGGCATCCTCGAGGCCCTGGATGTCGGTTAGGACAGCATACCTGCCATCGGTCCCGGAGATGAGCCCCATGGCGATCCCGCCCACAGCGGCACGGATGGGAACGCCCGCGTCCATCAACGACAGGGTGGAGGCACACACCGCGGCCATGGACGTGCTCCCGTTCGATTCCAGAACCTCGGAAACCACCCGGATCACGTAGGGGAACTGCTCCTGATCGGGGATCATGCGTTCCAGCGCCCGCTCAGCCAGGGCGCCGTGCCCAACCTCGCGGCGGCCCGGGCCGCGCAACGGGCGGGCCTCGCCCACGGAGAACGGCGGGAACGAGTAGTGGTGCATGTAGCGCTTCTCTTCGCGTATGCCTATGTCGTCCAGGCGCTGTCTGTCGTCACCTGTACCCAGCGTGGCTATCGCGAGGACCTGGGTCTGCCCCCGCTGGAACAGCCCCGACCCGTGCGCGCGGGGCAGCAGGCCCACGACGCACGCCAGCGGCCGGATCTCCCTTGTTCCACGGCCGTCCGGCCGGACCCCCTCCTCGAGGATCCTGCGCCTGACCGCTTCCTTTGTGACCGAGGCGATGATCTCGCCGATCTGGCCGGCGGAGGTCGGAAACTGCTCGGCGATCTTCGCGGTCACCTCCGTCTGCACGGCGCGCAGCGCATCCTCTCGCGCCAGCTTCTCGGGGCTGGCCAGCGCCTCGCGCACCAGCGGTAGGGCCGCGCTGCGAACCGCGTCCTCCATCTCCGGATCGTACTTGAGCAGCGAGTGCGCGCGGGGAGGCTTACCAGCAGATGCTGCCAGCTCACGCTGCGCGGCCACAATGCGGCGAATCTCGGCGTGCGCCCGCGATATCGCCTCGATCAGTTGAGATTCGGGCACCTCGTTGGCGCCCGCCTCCACCATGATGATGGCGTCCTCAGTCCCGGCCACGACCAGGTCAAGACTGCTCTGCTCCTCCACCTGGCGAAGGGTGGGGTTCACCACCAGATTGCCCTCGATCAAGCCCATCCTGACCGCGCCGATGGGCCCGCCGAACGGGATTCCCGACAGAACAAGCGCAGCGGAAGCGCCGTTCACCGCGGCCATGCCAGGGTCGTTTTCCTGGTCGGTGGAAAGCACGGTGGCGACGATCTGGACGTCGTTGCGAAACCCCTTGGGGAACAGCGGCCGGATGGGCCGGTCGATCAGTCGGGAGGTCAAGATCGCCCTCTCGCCAGGACGCCCCTCCCGCTTGAAGAAACCGCCGGGGATCTTCCCGGCGGCGTACATCTTCTCCTCGAAATCGCAGGTTAGCGGGAAGAAGTCAATCCCTTCCCGTACGGCCTCCGACATCGTCGCGGTCACTAGCACGACGGTCTCGCCGCACGTTACCGTGACGGCCCCGGATGCCTGCTTCGCCAGCAAGCCGGTTTCAAACACCATCCGACCAGAGCCGATCTCGGCCTCAGCGCGGCGGACCAACGCTGCAAGGTTCATAAGAGTATCCCATCCTTCCTACACGGACTAGGGTAATGTCGTGCCGGGTCCCGTGCGCGCATGGGCGGCCCGGGGTCAGCGCCGCAGGTCCAGCGACTCCACCATTCGCCGGTAGGCGGCGATGTCGGTTCTCTCGAGATATGCAAGCAGCCGGCGGCGCTGCCCTACCATCTTCAGCAGGCCCCGCCGTGAGTGGAAGTCCTTGGCGTGGTTCTTGAGGTGCCCGGCGAGGTGATTGATCCGTTCGGTGAGCAACGCGATCTGCACCTCGGGTGATCCTGTATCATCGTTGTGGCGTCGGTACTTGCCGAGGATACCCTGCTTGGCCTCACGCTTAAGCATCTCTGCTCCCCTCAATCCCGCACGCGCGGGATCTGGAAATGATGGACGCCCGCAGCCGGGAGGGCGCCGGAGCAACGTGCCTCCCCGCCGGGGTCAGAGCAATCCTAGCACACCACCCACACGGGCGCAAACACGGTCACCCTGCGCCAGGACTGCCCAGGAGCCCCAGGCAGCCTCTGACGGCAAGGAGGTCCGCTGCCATCTGGGCCTTGAGGGCCTCGAGGTCCGGAAACCGGCGCTCGTCCCGGAGCCTGGAGACGAACGCCACCTCAACGGTCTGCCCGTAGAGGTCCTGGTCGGCATCCAGCAGGTGCGCCTCCACGGTTTGTGCCCCTGCGCCGAACGTCGGCCGAACGCCGATGTTGACAGCGGCCAAGTGGGTCCGGCCTGCTACGGCAGCGTACGCGGCGTACACTCCCGGGCATGGCACCACCTTCTGCGGGGGAACGTTCAGGTTGGCCGTGGGCACCCCCAGGCTTCGACCGCGGCCATCACCCGCTACCACCGCCCCCCGGACCGTGTACCAGCGACCCAGCCATTGGGCAGCGGTCCTGACATCCCCGGCCCGCAGACGCTCGCGGATCCCGCTGCTGCTGATGACCGCCCCGCCGTTTCGCACCGGAGGCACTACCGTCACCTCGATCCCCCGCACCCCAGCCCATGCCCGTAGCAGTCCGGCATCACCCTCGCGACCGCAGCCGAAGGCATGGTTGGAGGACGCCACCATATGGCGTGCCTGGAGCCGACCTGCCAGCATCTCCAGCCAGCTCGCGGCCGATACCTCCCGCAACTGGGCGTTGAATCGCACCACCAGCAGCGTGTCAATTCCCATGGAGGCAAACAGATCGGTCCGTTCCTGGATAGTGGTCAGCAGGAACGGCTGGCCCGGCGGCGCGACCACGGTCAGGGGATGCGGATCGAACGTGACGGCCACCGCCTGCAGGCCCCCGCGCGCGGCAGCCGTCCGCAGCGCGGCAAGCACCGCCTGGTGGCCCAGGTGGAGCCCGTCAAATGTCCCCAGGGCCACGGCGGCCGGCCCGGGATCCGCGGGCAGGCCCTCAAACCCGCAGACGACGTTCATCGCCCCCCTGATCCTCGAAGAACGCGAAACGGCACAAGGCGTCCGGCCTCCACGCGGCCCACGGCCACCAGTCCCCGTTCGTCGCGAAGGCGGACCGGCGCATCCGCGGGCAGCCTGGCCCAGCCAGGGATCTGGAACAGTGGGATCGCAATGCCGTCCAATACCTGGCGTCGTTGGAGAGAGGTAAGATCCACAGCGGGCAGGTGGTCCAGGGCATCATCCGGCGGCACAAGAAGGCGCGCCAGGTCCTCAGCCGCCGAAAGCTCCTCGAGCGTGAGGCTGGAGTCAAGGGAGAAACGGCCGACCCGCGTGCGCAACACGAAGGAGGCGTGCCCGCCTACGCCCAGCCGTCTACCCAGATCGCTGGCCAGCGCGCGGACGTAGGTTCCCTTGGAACACTCCACCTGCACCAGCGCGGTGGCGCGGGGCCCTGGGACGAACTCCAGCAGGCGGCACTCGAAGACCGTGACCTGGCGCGGAGCGACCTCCACGACCTCCCCGCGCCTTGCGAGCTCGTAGAGCCTGCGCCCAGACCTGCGCAC
>DYHL01000056.1 GCA_020724185.1 Candidatus Nitrosymbiomonas sp.
GGAAGCGCTGCCCGAGGTCACGGTGCGGCCGGCGTGGCTGCGCGCGGAAGGCGACGACGCCGTATCGCTCTCGGCCTATCTTCCTGACGGCGGGCTGCTGGTGTTGGTGGAACCGGCCGAGGCCGAAGGCGCGGTCCGCCTGCTCGGCGAGCGCGCCGCCGGACCGCTGCCCTGGTCGCGGATCGCCACCCGGACTTCAGGCCGCCGCCCCCTTGCGATCGCGGCTGCCAGACCGCCCGAGGGACGCTGGCACGAGGTCAGGATGGATGTGGGCGGTCTGGAGGTCCACGGCGGACAGACGCACCTGTTCGCCAAGATGCTCGCAGGCCTGGCAGCCGAGGGATTGAGCGTTGTGGTCGCCTCGGCCCAGGCTGGCCGCCTTGCGCACATCCTGGCGGATTCCGGAATCGAGGTGGCGCTGGCCGAGCGCCTGGAAGCAGCGCCGCTCCGCGGCCGCATAGTGGCCGTCCCCGTTCCCCTGGCGCGGGGGTTTCGCCTCGACTCGGCAGGCCTGGCGGTGGCGACCGACGCCGAGATCGTCGGTTGGAAACGGCACCGGCCGCGGATGCGGTTCCTGCGCGAGGGCGAGCGCCTGGCGTCGTGGGCCGACCTCTCCCCGGATGACCTGATCGTGCACCTGCACCACGGCATCGGCCGCTACCGGGGCCTGGTCCGTCTGCAGATGGGCGGCGCCGAGCGAGAGTATCTGCTACTGGAGTACGCGGCGGAAGACCGGCTCTACGTGCCCACCGACCAGATCGGCCTGGTGCAGCGCTACATCGGCGCCGAGGGCGCGCAGGTCAAGATCCACCGACTGGGCGGGGCCGATTGGGAGCGCGAGAAACGCCAGGCCAAAGAATCCACGCGCGAGATGGCCGCCTCGCTGCTGGCGCTCTACGCGGCGAGGGCCACCGCCCCTGGCCATGCCTTCGGTCCGGACACGCCCTGGCAGGGCGAGATGGAGGCGGCGTTTCCCTACGAGGAGACCCCGCACCAGCGCATGGCCATCGAGGAGGTCAAGCGCGATATGGAGGCGCCGCGGCCGATGGACCGGCTGGTGGCCGGCGATGTCGGCTACGGCAAGACCGAGGTGGCGCTGCGCGCGGCGTTCAAGGCGGTCATGGATGGCAGGCAGGTGGCCGTGGTTGTCCCGACCACGGTGCTGGCGCAGCAGCACTTCGGGGTCTTTAGCGAGCGGTTTGCGCCGTACCCCGTAACGGTGGAGTTGCTCAGCCGCTTCCGCTCGCCCGCCGAGCAGAAGGCGGTGCTGGCAGGCCTGGCGGCCGGCACGGTAGACGTGGTGATCGGCACCCACCGGCTGCTCGGCAAGGACGTGCGTTTTCGCAACCTGGGCCTGGTGGTCGTGGACGAGGAGCAACGTTTCGGCGTCGGCCACAAGGAACACCTCAAGACGCTGCGACGGAGCGTGGACGTGCTCACCCTCACCGCCACGCCCATCCCGCGCACGCTGCACATGTCGCTGGCCGGCCTGCGCGATCTCACGGTGATGGAGACGCCGCCGGAGGCCCGGCTGCCCATCCACACCGAGATCCGGCCACAGAACGACGACCTGGTACGCGACGTGATCCGACGCGAGCTGGCGCGTGGCGGACAGGTGTACGTGGTGCACAACCGGGTCGAGACGATTGGGCGCGCCGCCCGGCGCATCCGCCACCTGGTGCCCGAGGCGCGCGTCGGGATCGGCCACGGACGGATGCCGGAGGAGCGTCTGGAGACCGTGATGCTCGACTTCCTCGGCGGACGCTTCGACGTGCTCGTCTGCACCACCATCGTGGAGATCGGGCTGGACATCCCTCAGGTAAACACGATCCTGATCGAGGACGCGCACCTGATGGGGCTGGCGCAACTCTACCAGTTGCGCGGCCGCGTGGGCCGAGCCGACCGGCAGGCGTACTGCTACCTGCTCTACCCGCCCGCGACCCCGCTAACGCCCGAGGCCGAGCAGCGGCTGCGGGCGATGGCCGAGTTCGTGGAGCTGGGCTCTGGGATGGGGCTGGCGATGCGGGACCTCGAGATCAGGGGGGCGGGCAACATCCTGGGCCCGGAGCAACACGGCCATGTGGCCGCCGTGGGCTTCGACCTCTACTGCCGGCTGCTGGACGAGGCGATCCGCGAGTCGCGCGGTGAGATGGTTGAGGAAGCGCGGGATCCGGCACTCGAACTTGGCGTGGACGCGCACCTTCCCGCGGCATACCTGCCCGACGAGAACGAGCGCATGGCCTGCTACCGGCGCCTGGCAGCGGCGCGAACCAACGATGAGGCAGAGACCGCCGCCGCCGAGATGGAGGAGCGGTACGGTCCACCTCCGCCTCCGGCACTCGCGCTGCTCGACGCGGTACGAGTGCGGATCGCGGCGCGTGACGCGGGCGTCGCCTCTATTGCGCGCCAGGACGGCCGCTTCGTTGTGCGCATGAATGAGGCCAGCCACCTCGACGCCGCAGCCCAGGATCGGCTCCGCCTGGCGCTGGGTAGCCGGGCCCAGGTCACGGCGACCGGCCTCACCGTACGGGCGACGGGGCGAGACCTCGCCGAGCAGGCCGGACCGCTGATCGAGGCGCTGGCGCTGCTTGGAAGGCTGGCGGCGCGCGACGCCCTGCGGTATGCTGGTTCCGTTCGCACAGAGGAGGGAGTTTCCAGATGAAGCTACGCAACATTCTAATAGCGGCCGCCGTGGTGGTCGTCGTGGCAGCCGCGGGCGTCGGAGCATGGTTTCTGACGAAGGGCGCCCGGCAGGGTTCGGCGTTGGCCGCCCGGGTGAACGGCGACGCGATCTACTGGTCGCAGGTAGATGTCGAGGTAGCCAGGGCCGCCGCCCAGTTTGGACTGGATCCGGCCGGAGAGGAGTTCAAGAAACAGCGGGGCGAGATCTCCAAGGCGGTGATAGACCAGCTCGTCGCGCAGCGTCTGGTGGTGCAGGAGGGGCGGAAGCGCAACATCGCGGCCAGTGACAAGGAAGTCGAGGAGCAGCTCGCCACGATCAAGCAGCGGTTCCCAGGTGAAGCCGAGTTCACCAGCGCCCTGGCCCGTAACGGCCTGACGCTCGCCGGCCTGCGCGAGATGATCCGCATCAATGCCACCCAGCGGCGCGTGGCAGAGGCCGTGGCAGTGGCAAGCGTGTCGGACGACGAGGTGCGCAAGCAGTACGAAACCAACCCGGCGCTCCACGACAAGCCCGCCCAGATCAAGGTCAGCCACATCCTGCTACGCATAGGCGAGAAGGGCACCGAGTCGGTGGCCAATGCCAAGGTTAAGATCGTCCAGGCGAAGCTGGCCGACGGCGCGAAGTTCGAGGACCTGGCCAAGCAGTACTCCGAGGACCCGGGAAGCGCGGAGCGCGGGGGCGATCTG
The DNA here is from genome assembly GCA_020724185.1 of Candidatus Nitrosymbiomonas sp. Lineage (GTDB taxonomy): Bacteria > Sysuimicrobiota > Sysuimicrobiia > Sysuimicrobiales > Humicultoraceae > VGFA01. Next base: position 3,370 of record DYHL01000056.1, read on the forward strand.
GGGTACGTCACCAAGGGCACGCTTGTGAAGGAGTTCGAGACCGTCGCGTGGGCGCTCAAGCCCGGCCAGACCAGCGGGCCGGTGCGGACGCAGTACGGCCTGCACATCATCCGGGTTCACGAAACGAAGGCCGCCGAGAAGGGCTCGTTCGAGAAGGTCAAGGAAGAGATCCGCGCGCAGCTGCTCGGCTCCAAGCGCGAGAAGGCGTTCGACGCCTGGCTGACCGAGCAGCGGAAGGTGGCCAAGGTCGAGCGGTTCGAGAGGAAGTAGCGGCGCGATGAGCAACGGAGCGCTCGACCGGCTCGTCCGGGAGGCCGAGGCAGATCCCGCGGTGCTGGCCGTCATGCTGTTCGGAAGCGCGGCGCGCGGCCAGGCAGGAGTGGGGTCGGATCTCGACGTTTGCCTGGTCCTGGCTACCACCCACGATGCCGATGCGCTTGAGCGTCGCCTCCATTACCTGGGCCGGTACGATGTCGACGTCCAGGTGTTCGGGATGCTGCCGTTGGTGATGCGCTCGCGCATCCTCAAAGAGGGCAAGGTGCTCTTTGTGAGGGACGAGGACGCGCTCTACGCGCTCGCCCGGCGCACCATCGCGGCCTTCGAGGACTTCCGGCACATCCACAAGATGTACCTCGATGCGGTGCTCCATGATGGATCGTGAGCGCATGCGCCACACCTTCGAGGACCTGGTCGCTGTGATGGCTCGCCTGCGCGGGCCAGGCGGCTGTCCCTGGGACCGTGAACAGACCCACACCTCGCTCGCGCCCTACCTGCTGGAAGAGACCCACGAGACCCTCGAGGCGATCTCACGCGGCGACCTCGTTGCGCTGCGCGACGAACTGGGCGACCTGCTGCTTCAGGTGGTCTTTCACGGGCAGATGGCGCATGAGGCCGGCACCTTCGACACAAGCGATGTCGTGGACGGCCTGGTGCGCAAGCTGATCTCCCGCCACCCCCATGTATTCGGTGATGTGCGCGCCGACACACCGGCCGAGGTCCTGGACCGCTGGCACGAGCTCAAGCGCCGCGAGATGCCCGAACGGGGGATCTTCGATGGCGTCCCGGCGTCGCTGCCCGCGCTATCTCGGGCGCAGAAGCTGCTGGCGCGGGCGGCGGTGAACGAGGGGGCCGCCTCACGCGGGCCGGAGGCGGCGGCCGTCGCCGCCGCGGAGGTGCGGGCCGCGGTGGATGCATCGGCCGTGGCGGTCTCAGCGGCCTCAGCGGGGGGCAAGTCAGGCGCGGCCGGAGCGTTGGGTGATCTGCTCCTCGCGGTGGCGGCGCTCGCGGCTGCCGCAGGAGTGGATGCCGAGTCGGCGCTGCGGGAAGCGTGCGAGAGGTTCGTGGGCCGGCCGCTACCTGTTCTTATCCAAGCTCCTGGGGTAAGATCGACACGAGGACCTGGCGATGGGACAGCCCATAGATGTGTCGGAGGCAAGGGACGGCCTATGAACAACAATGATACCTCCCACGTGAAGAACCTCTCAAGCGATGAGCTGAGGGCGATCGTCCAGGATGCGGTGGAGCAGGCACTGCTCGATCTCCTTGGCGACCCAGACCATGGACTTGAGGTGCGAGAGGACGTGCAAGAGCGGCTGAGGCAGTCCATGGAACGACTCGGCAAAGGCGCGCGCGGCCTGCCGGCCGACGAAGTGGCGAAGAGACTCGGATTGAACTGGTGACGGCGCACCAGGTAAGGTTCCTGCCCGCTGCTGCTGACGAGCTTGCCTCCCTCAACAGGCCGGCCGCGCAGCGGATCCTGAACAAGCTGCGGTGGCTGGCCGAGAACTTCGAGAATCTTACCCCTGAGCCCCTGCGCGGAGATCTACAGGGGCTCTTCAAGCTGCGGGTCGGAAGCTACAGGGTTCTCTACTCGTTCGATCAGACTACGCAGGTCATCACCGTCCATCTCGTGGGCCACCGTGAGAACGTCTATAGGTCTCGCGGCTCGGGGTGACATTGATCACGGCGGTCCGCGCGGGCACCCTTCACTGACCCTCGCCGTCAGCGCGGGAGCCGGTGAAAGGCCCTCTGGCGGTCGGGGCCAAACCGGTAGACCAGGAAGTGTGCATCGAAGGCGAACGCGTGGGTGATCCCCAGCCTCTCCATCAGGGCAAACGTCGCGCAGTCAACGAAGCTGAAGGATTGATCGGGGAACGCATGGGCTATCCGCCACGCGGCTTCTAGATCAACTGGGTCCGGCGCCAAGACCGGAATCCTTGCCTCCCGCAGCGCTCCCCAGAAGGCGAGGGCGGCCGGACGCCCAAGATGGGCGTGCAGAAGAGCGCAGGTCTCCGCGATGATGAGGTCGGTCGTCAGGAGCGGCGTCGTCCCTGCCGTTTGGGTGTAGAAGCCGCGCGCTTCCTCGTGGTGGCGGTCGGAGGTGTCTGCCAGGGCGTACCAGGCGCCGGTGTCAACGAGAACGGTCACGACGAAGGGCCTCGGCGACATAGGCGTCGTGGCGCTCGGAGATGTCTGGATTCCCACTAGCCCCCAGCGCGACCAACTTCAAATACGCATCTTGCGGGACTCGGGGAGAGAGCCGGCGTCCCTCAAGATGGTTTCTCACCAGACGTCGCAGCAATTCGGCCATGGAGATCCTCTGTTCCGCGGCCTCGGCGCGAAGGGCCCTGTGCTGTTCTGTCTCCAGGTAGATCATCGTCCGGGCTCTCATCATTTTCCCCTGCCCAAAGACCAACTCGTGGGTTCTGGTATTAGCATAATGATGCTGCTATCATTTAGTCAATAGGACTGCCGATGCCTGACCCATCTTCTCCCGCGCGGGAACCGTGTTGTGTCCGCCAAGCGCAGAAGGCAGAGGGAAGCAAGGATGGAGGGAACCGAAGCCCGCGTCGTAGAAACCGTCATCGCTACAAACACGGGCCCGGCGTCTAGCCACCGCTCGTTGCAAGCACCTCAAACGCGTCGTTGTGCAGCACGAGCCGCTGGATCTGCAGGTTGAAGGGCATCTTTGATAGGTCGAGTACCGGGTTGATCTTGGCCAGCTCCTTCTCTATCAGGCCCTGCGGCACGCTGGCGCCGTGCACCAGCGCGTACGTGACGACCACTACGATGCGCTGCTTCCCCTCGACGGCCAGGGCCGCCCTGACCTGGGCCGGATAGAGCTTGTCCCCACTCCTGATCGTTGCCGCCATCTCCATCTGACCTTCCCAGAACCTCACCGTAGGCCTCAGTATCGTGGTCGACGCCTTCGCCAGGCCCTCCTCCACGGCCTTGGCCGTGCTCTTCGCCACCACGGTCGCCCTCGCCGGTCTGACCAACTTCACCTGCCGGGCGGCAAGCGCGGACATCTCCAACTGGAGGTCCGTGAAGTGGGCCATCACCTCGCCGCGAAAGCCGCCGAAGGAGGCGGGCTTCCCGTTGATGACAAGTGCGTCAATGGAAAGGACGTCGCCCGCGAGCGCTGATCCAAGCGCTTGGATCTCGAGGACCGAGGTGGCGTCGAAGTACTGCAGCAGGGCGGCTCGTACAAGGTTCTGGACGGCTTCGTCTGACATGGGCTGGCGGTCCTGTGGGACGGCCGGGGTTTGTGACGAGAGCAAAATGAGGGCGGCGGCGCCGCAGATGGCGGTCGAGAGCCAGCGCTTCAGCGAGGACCTCAGCATGGACTTCACCCCTCGGAACTCACTCCCGTGATTCATCGTACTGCTGCCGAGTCCTGCGGGTGCGGGCGGCGGCTTGACCGGTGTGCAAGAGGCCAAGGCCCATCCTGTCTATCAACGCCGGCGCGGAACTCTGGTACCTGGCCGCGGTGAAGAGCTGGCGGGGTAGGGTTCCTGCCTGCCGCGGCCCGGAGCAGCCATCCGCCTGCCGCAACATAAGGTAACGGCTTCTCCGAGCACGGTGCGCAGGCTCAGCGCAGAAGCCAGATGTACAGCATCGTATGCCCTGAGCGGGTGCCGGCTAATCAGATCGCGGGCGAGCACTTGGACCTCGTCCAACAGCTCAATCCGGACCAAGGCCCCCCAGTGGTGATCGAACTGCCGGCATAGGCGATCTTGGCCGTTGCCACCGGGCCTTTCCGCGCCACGAGGGTGCTGACTAGCGCCGACCCCTCTATGATCTTGGAAAGAGGCGGTCCGGGAACCTTTGCCCGTCGTACCCTGCCTGATGGCCTGCGCTTCGGAAGGGGCAGGAATCCCTGAGCTGCCAGCCTGGCAAGTCGTGCTTCTTTGGCTCACCGTGTGCTCTATGGACTGAATCGGCTGGATCACCGCGATCGGCCTCCCGCGTTCGGTGACAACGATCTCTTCGCCCTGCTTGGTCCTGCGGAGGTAGTACGTAAGTCGGTTCTTGAGGTCCTTGATGCCCGCGCTTGCCATGGAGTGTCAGACTCCATGTAGACCATCGTCCCCGAAGCCTTGAACGGGCTGGACAGGCACCCGGACAGGGGGGATGATTGAACGGATGAGCAAACACGACAGCCGTGCGTATTGACAAGTACCTCCAAACCAGCCGCCTGGTCAAGCGCCGCGCCATGGCCAACCGCCTCTGCGACGCCGGCCGGGTGACCCTTAACGGTCGGATGGCCAAGCCCGCGGCCGAGGTCGAGGTAGGCGACTTGGTAGGCGTGAACTTCGGCCCCCGGCAGCTCGTCGTGAAGGTCCTGCGCCTGCCGGAAGGGCGGCCGTCCCCAGATCCGCCGTACGAGGTCGTCGAGGACAGGCGCACGCCGGAGGCCTGGTAGGCAGTCGCCTACACCAGACGGCGCAGGAACTCCCCCGGCGTCATGACGGCGAACGGCAGGCCTGCGTTCGTCACACGCTCCGTGAGCAAGTGCCTGCGGTCGAGGGTCAGGAGCACGTCAACCCTTCCCTTCACCGCCCCGGCCAGCACGTGCGCGTCTTTGGGGGCGACGAGATCGGCGCCTGCGCCGCTTTCGTCGAGACTGGGATCCGCCACCAGATCGAGGTCAAGGTTTCCGATTTCCTCGTAGTACCTCAGCAGAGACGCGCGGCCGAGCTTCGCGCGGATGTTCCGTTCGGCCTCCACGAGAACAAGCCGGCTGCTGACGGCGCGGCTTCCTCCCTGCCGGCGCAGGGCCAGCACTAGGGTGGAGGCTCCTGTGCTGGAGCCTGCCGCCGCGATCAGGACGCTCGCGTCGAGAAAGAGCCGCTGGGCAGCCTTCATGCCGGCTTCTTCCGGCCGAGCAAGCGCCGGACCTTCGCCGCTGTGCCTGGATCAATCCGATCCTCCTCTAGAAAGCGCTGAATCTCGTCCTCCGTGTAGTCCCTCAGGGCCTCTTCCTGTGGAATCGTGCGGAGGGGAGCGATCTCTATCCGGCCTCCCTTGAGGGTGAGGCTGAGGACGGTCCCGGCGTCAATCCCCAATCGGCGCCGGAAGGCAACGGGGAGCGTGATCTGTCCTTTCGCCAGGGGCCGGACGAGCCTGGTGAGGGGATTGCTCTCGGGCATGGCGCACCTCGGTTCACGTATTGGCGGAATATCCATGAAGCAGAATACCGGATTTCTGGTCCCCGGTCAGACATGGCCGCGGTAGAGTGGTGCGCGCGGTTGGTCTCAAGGACGGAGGCCTAGCCGGACTGAAGTGTCATGACTCGCAGCTCGGGTACGGCTCGGAAGTGCGCGTCATCCTGCGGCCCTGCCAGGACACCGAAGCCCAGATGCAGTGCGGTTGCGGCAACGGCAAGGTCATTGGCCGGGATCAGGCGGCCCCGGCGGCTCAATGCCGCCGACAACCCTGCCCATCGTTCGGCGAGGCAATCTTGGCACGTCGCCGATCCGCGCTCGACGGTCACCAGAGCGCTGGTGTCTATGACGAGCCACGTCGCACGGGCCATGCGTCCTCCGGAATGCGGTCTGCCGCACCTACGCGTTCCAGGTCCCCGGCAGACGCGGGGTCGGGCGCTCATGCGGCGCGCCACGCGGCGAGGGCATCCCGGACCGAGGTGTGGGGGGCTGCGGGCAGCGGGATGATCCGGACAACCGGCTTTCCATTCCGCTCCACCACGAAGGCATCTCCCCTGTAGCGCACCCTGCTAAGAATGTCACCCAGATTCCGGACCATTTCGGTGGCGGATACTCGATGCTCCATGGAGCCACAGGGCGCCCTGCAGGGCCAGGTCTATGGCGCGCATGGTTTCCGCCGGAAAGGCCACCACGCTATCGAGCCGGAGTCCCGCCTCCCGACCGGCCGGGCTGTCGACCAGCACGACGTCCCCGCGCGCGAGGTTAGGCACCGTTGTAGACGTCCAGCGCGAGGTCGTCCCAAACCCCGGCCATCTCCGCTGCGATCAGCTCCTCCACGACCCGGCCCATTGGTGCTGCTCGGCTTCGTAGGCGTTGTGGGCGCGGCATCGGAGCTGGATGTTGTCCACCGTCGCCGCCCCGCCCGCCGCGTACGGCGCCACGTGGTGAAACTCCAGGAAGTCCTGCTCTGCGCAGCGGCCGTGGTCACCCACGAAGCCGCAGCGCCCTCCGTCGCGCGCCCAGACTGCCCGCCTGACCTCGGCGGGGACGTGGCGCGAGCCAGCCGCCGCGCCTGGGCTCGGACGCGGTCGGTCGCCCCGAACTTCTGCCTGGCCAGGTCGCGTAACAGCACCGTCAGGGCTCGGTCGAGGATCTTAGCCAGATCGCCGTCCGGGATCTGGTGGCGCAGGAGCGCCTGCACTCCCCGCAGCTTCTGGATGGTGTCGGCGTCAACCGTGAGCTGGATCCGGTAGCGCTGGGGCGCAAGGGGCGCCACGCGGGGCAAGTGAGCTAGGGGCGGCGCGGGCACCGTGGTGGGCGCGGCTGCCTGCGTAGGGAAGTCCGTCGAACAGAGAGCCGGCGGCGGGGCCGCCGGCTGACTCGGGGTCGGGAGCTTCCGAACCTGATCCGGAACCGGGGGCTGGGGGCGCAGCGCGGCGACGAGGGCCTCGACGTCGCGCCGGCTCTTGTGCCGGACCCGGTCAAGGAGTTCTGCGTGGTTCTGGGGCGTGAGATGCGCGGCCAGGAGGCCCAGCGTCGTCAGGGTTACCGTTCCCTCGGCCAGGCGCTCGAGGACGACCGGCAGCCGCCGGGCCAGGCGGGCCGCCTCGATGCGCCGGTACGCGGCGTGCTCCGAGAGATGGAGTACACGCGTGCAGTACACAAAGAGCGAAGAATAGCCCGCGGCCAGGTACAGGCGCCGCCGGTCGAGCTCCGCGAGGTGCGCGATAAGGGCGGCCGTCGCCTCCCGCTCGTGCCGGGCGAGGCGCTTCACCTGCGCGGTCAGCTCGGCGTCCGAGAGCCGGGCCGCCGCGGATAGCAGGCTCTGGGTTGAGTCCATGGCCGGGTTCTCGGCATAGTCATCGTCCGGGTCAGGTAGGGTTTGCGGGTCCGGCCGAACTCGGTTCGGACCGAGTTAGAGGATGCCTGGAGGAAACCCCGGCTGGGCAGAAGACCCTTCACAATCCATCCGCCCGGAGTTATACTGAGTTACAACGAGGTGGTCGGGATGGGCCGTACAACGAGGGTTATGGGTTTCTCGCTTCCCCCAAAGGTCGCCCGTGCGATCGAGCAAACTGCACGGGCGGAGCAGAAGACGAAGAGCGAGCTGCTGCGCGACATGTGGGAGGCGTACCAGATCGTCCGCGAAGAACGGGAGTTCGCCGGTCTCCAGCGGGTGGCCGGACGCCTGGCGCGCGCGACGGGCCTGGAAATCCAGTCCGAGGAGGACGTGGACCGGATCCTCCACCATAGATAGGCCTTCGAGGTAGACTCGCTGCGAGCAGTCCTCGACACCAACGTACTCATTTCGGCGCTCTTCGGAGGCCCGCCCGAACTGGTCTACCGTGCTGCGCTGAGAGGTCAGTTCAGGCTGATCACTTCGCCTGCGCTCCTGCTTGAACTTGCGCGGGCCCTCCGTGAGAAGTTCCACTTCCCCGAGGAAGACATCACGGCCTACGTGAAGCAGATCGCGCGCCGGTCCATCGTCGTACGGCCGGCGGTCAAGCTCTCCGTGGTTGAAGATGAGCCTGACAACCGTGTGCTTGAATGTGCGGTTGCAGGAGGAGCCGATCTGATCGTGTCAGGAGACCGGCATCTTCTCAGGTTAGGGACCTACTCCGACATCCCCATTGTCCGGCCGGTCGACTTCGTGCGTACTCTTGGGTTGTGAGCCCAAAGCGCCCTGTCCCGCGGGTTGACGCGTGCCAGGCCCAGCGGGTGGTTGGGACCACGAGCCAGACGCATCTTCGCCCTGGCCGACGAAGGCCGACAGGATCGTCGCCGCAACGGCAAGAACTACGAAGTCAAAGCTGCTTTCACGGGATATGGTAGGCCCAACTGCTCATCGAACGCCAACATCGGAAAGGTGGGAGCGCTATCCATGCCCAAGATCACCAGCATCACCGCACGCGAGATCCTCGACTCCAGAGGCAATCCCACAATTGAAGCCGATGTGACGCTCAGCGACGGCTCGTTCGGCCGCGCCGCGGTGCCCTCGGGCGCCTCGGTGGGCGAGCGAGAAGCGATCGAGCTGCGCGACGGCGAGGCGCGCTACCTGGGCAAGGGCGTGCGCAACGCGGTGGCGCACGTGCGCGACCGGATAGCCCCACTGCTGGCCGGCCGCGACGCGGACGATCAAGCCGCAATAGACCGCGCGATGATCGAGCTGGACGGCACAGAGACCAAGAGTCACCTGGGCGCCAACGCCATCCTGGCGGTCTCGCTAGCGGTGGCGCGCGCCGCGGCCGCCTCGCGCAATCTGCCGCTCTGGCAGGCGCTGGGCGGAAAGGACGCCTGCGTGCTGCCGGTGCCCCTGATGAACATCGTCAACGGCGGTGCGCACGCCGACAACCGGCTAGACGTGCAGGAGTTCATGGTGGTCCCAGGCGGCCTGCCCTCGTTCAGTGAGGCGCTGCGGGCAGGGGTCGAGGTCTTCCACCACCTGAAGCGGGCCCTGCACAAGAGAGGGCTCAGCACGGCCGTGGGCGACGAGGGCGGCTTTGCGCCGGACCTCGAGTCCACCGAGGCGGCGCTGGAAGCGGTGGTAGCCGCGATCGAGGCAGCGGGCTACAGACCCGGTCGTGACGTCGCGATCGCGCTCGACGTCGCCGGCAGCAGCATGTTCCAGGGCGGCGCCTACAACTTCGCGGGCGAGGGCATCCGGCGCACAGGACCGGAGGTGATCGAGTTCCTGGCCGGGCTGGTCGGACGCTTCCCGCTCGTCTCGATCGAGGACGGACTAGACGAGAACGCGTGGGCCGACTGGGCCGTGCTGACCCGGCGGCTGGGCGGTCGTGTTCAGATCATCGGCGACGATCTGTTCGTAACGAACCCGAAGATCCTGCGCCGCGGCATCGCCGAGGGTGTGGGCAACGCGATCCTGATCAAGGTGAACCAGATCGGCTCGCTCACCGAGACGCTGGAGACCATGGCAGTGGCCCGGGCGGCCGGCTACGCGACGATCATCTCTCACCGCTCGGGCGAGACCGAGGACGCCACGATTGCCGACCTGGCCGTGGCCACCGGCGCCGGGCAGATCAAGACCGGCGCACCGGCGCGG
>DYHL01000057.1 GCA_020724185.1 Candidatus Nitrosymbiomonas sp.
GATCGGCAGCGCCGGCATGCAGCTCCAGGAGCGCTACCTGTGGATTCCGGGGATTGGGATCAACTATCACCTTGGCGTGGACGGGCTGAGCCTTCCGCTGCTTATCATGACCGCCCTGTTGTCCCTGCTGTCCGTAGCTTACTCCTGGCGCGTAGATCTGCGGCTCAAGGAGTACCTGTTCCTGTTCATGCTGCTCGAGACCGGAACGCTGGGCGTATTCGTGGCGCTGGACTTCTTTCTGTTCTTCGTGTTCTGGGAGATCACGCTGGTGCCGATGTACCTCCTGATCGGCATCTGGGGCGGCCCGCGCCGCGAGTACGCGGCGATCAAGTTCTTCCTCTACACCCTCGTGGGCTCGCTGGCGATGCTGCTGGCGATCATGCTGCTCTACTTCAACACCGAGCCCCGCACGTTTGGGATCCTCGAGATGATCCAGCAGCAGCCCCTGGCCCGGGCGCCCGCGCTTGCGGCGCTGGCGTTCTGGGGCTTCTTCTTGTCGTTTGCGATCAAGGTGCCGATGTGGCCGTTCCACACCTGGCTTCCGGACGCGCACGTGGAGGCGCCTACCGCTGGCAGCGTCATCCTGGCGGCCGTCCTGTTGAAGATGGGAACGTACGGCTTCGTCCGGATCAGCCTGCCGATGCTGCCGGAGACCTTCAAGCTCTTCGCCTTCCCTATCGCGATCCTGGCGCTGCTGGGGATCGTCTACGGAGCCCTCGTGGCCATGGCGCAGACCGACCTCAAGAAGCTGGTTGCCTACTCCAGCGTCAACCACATGGGGTACGTGATGCTGGGCGTGGCTGCTGCCGCGGCCGCGGTGGGCGTTCCCGAGAAGGCGCACGCCGCCACGATCGCGCTCAACGGGGCCGTGTTCGAGATGATCGCGCACGGCATCATCACCGGGGCGCTGTTCCTTATCGTCGGGGTGATCTACGACTACCGGGCGCACACCCGCGGGGTAGACGAGTTTGGAGGGCTCGGCGCCAGGCTCCCTGTCTACACCGGCGTCACCATGATGGCGATGCTGGCATCGTTGGGCCTGCCGGGGTTGATGGGGTTCGTGGCCGAGTTTCTGATCTTCGTGGGATCGTTCGGCGTGTTCCCTGAACTGACCGCTGTGGCGGTCACCGGCGTCATCTTCTCGGCCGCGATGTTCCTGTGGACCATCCAGCGCATCTTCCTGGGCCCGCTCAACCCGAAGTGGACCGATCTGCCCGATCTCGACCGGCGCGAGGTTATCTCGCTGGCGCCGCTGGCCGCGCTCATGCTGGCCTTCGGTGTCTACCCGCGGCCGCTGCTGGACATGATCAACGTGGCGATGACGAGCCTGGTGGCAGTGCTGCGGTAGGGATTCCAGATGCCGATACCGATCGAAGATCTCTGGTCGCTCGTCCCCGAGTTCTGGCTCACCGGGCTGGGTCTGCTGCTGGTGCTCCTCGACCTGTTCCTGCCCGGTGACCGCAAGCGCCTGGTGGGCTGGGCGGCCGTCGTGGGGCTGCTTCTTGTCCTGATCCCCGTTCTCGGGATGCTGGGCACCCCTGCCCGCACCGTCTTCTTCGACGCCTACGCGGTGGACGGCTTCGCGATCTTCTTCAAGCTCATCGCCGTGGTTGCCACCATTCTGGTCATCCTCTCGGCCATGGACGCTCTTCGAGGACAGACGAGTTTCGAGGGCGAGATGTACGTGCTGCTGACCTTCGCGGCGCTGGGGGTGTGCCTGATGGCGGCCAGCGCCGACCTGATCCTGCTGGCGCTGTCCATCGAGTTCGTCAGTCTCTCCTCGTACGTCATGGCCGGATACTTCAAGTCCGATGTCCGGAGCAACGAGGCCGGGATCAAGTACTTCCTGTTTGGCGCCGCCTCCTCGGCGGTGATGATCTACGGCTTCTCAATCCTCTATGGTCTGACCGGGGAGACCAACCTCTACGCCATCGCCGATCGGGTTCGGACCGCGCCCCAGCCCGCCCTGATTCTCGCGGTGGGCATGGCGCTGGCCGGCCTCGGCTTCAAGGTCTCGATGGTTCCGTTCCACCAGTGGACGCCGGACGTCTACGAGGGCGCGCCGACGCCGGTGGCGGCGTTCCTGTCCGTGGCGTCCAAGGCAGCGGGGTTCGCGGCGCTGGCCAGGTTCCTGATGGTCGCCATCGAGCCGGGTCCGGTGGACTGGGTCACACCGGTCGCGGCCCTGTCCGCGGTGAGCATGACGCTCGGCAACCTGCTGGCCCTGCCGCAGCGCAACATCAAGCGGATGCTGGCGTACTCCACCATCTCGCACGCGGGGTTTTTGTTGATGGGGGTTGCGGCCCATCGGGGCGACTTCGGGGCCCCTGGTCTGCTGATCTACCTGCTGGCGTACACGTTCACGAACCTGGGCGCGTTCTTTGTGGCGATAGCCGTCGCCGGAAGGTTGGGTTCAGACGAGATACCGAGCTACGCCGGCCTGGCGCAGCGCTCGGCCGGTCTGGCCGCGATCATGGCACTGTTCATGCTATCGCTGACCGGCATGCCGCCCACGGGCGGGTTCTTCGGCAAGTTCTACATCTTCGGCGCGGCGGTCAACAACGGGCTGCTGTGGCTGGCCGTGGTGGCGGTGGTCAACAGCGTGGTGGCGCTATACTACTACGTGAACGTGATCCGGGTGATGTACCTGCTCCCGGTCCCATCGGTAGGATCGGCGACCGGGCCCGTGCCGCTGCGCCTGGCCCTGGGGATCGCGGCGCTGGGGACGCTGGTGATAGGGATCTTCCCGCAGCCGTTTATCACCCTCGTCGGAACGGCGGCGATGTTGCTGCGGATGTAGTTCTGCGGGTCAGACCGAACGCCGGAAACCCGCGCGGTGGCTGGATCCTGCCCCGTCTTGACGGGTCAGGGGGGGTCTGCTAGTCTGAACTGTGGAGTGAGCCCCCGGGGCGCCGCGTCCTGGGGGTTTCTTGCTGGCGAAACGCCGGGGAGCCGGGGGACTATGGGCGGAGGAAACCCAGCACGTCACAAGGACGACCACCGCACCGGCGACAACTTCCTGAAGGTCATCGCCGACAAGGAGCGCGAGCTTGAGGCTCAGATTGCCTCTGCCCGCGACGAGGCCGCGGCAATCTTGGCCCAGGCGCGCGCCGAGGCCGAGCAGATCGCCCGCGATGCCCGCGCAGAGGCAGCCCGGTTGGCCGGCGGGTCGGAGAAGCGGGTCGCCGACGAGGCCCAGCGAATCCAGCGCGAGGCGCAGGCCCGCGCCGAGCGCGAGGTGGAGAACCTGCGCGCACAGGCGGCGGGCAGGATCGAGGCGGCTGTGGCAAGCGTGGTTGAGCACGTGGTTACGGGCCACGTGATCACGGGCGGCGAATGATCGTTGAGATGCGCCGGGTGCTGGTCTTTGGCCCCAAGCGGCTGCTGCGCGGGGTCGTAGAGGAGATACAGCGCCTCGGCGCGTTGCACATCGAGCGGGTTGAGACCGAGGGGCATGCGATCGGCGCCCTGCGGCTCGACGAGGCTGCTTCGGCGGCTCAGGCATCGCTTGAGCGCACCCGTCTCCGTGCCTCTAGTCTGCTCGGCCTGCTCCCGGCCGCGCCCCCAGTACCGGGGGTTCGGGGCGACTCCGCGGCGGCAGGGGCGTCCGCGGATCCCGAGGCGCTCATAGATCCCGAGGCCCTGTTGGACCCTGAGGCGATCGACGCGGCGCTGGCCGGCATCGAGGCCGAGGTGGCGGCCCTCACCCGGCGGCGGCTCGAAGCCAAGGAAGAGTTCGATCTGATCCGGACCTACGAGGGCGCGGTCCGCGTGCTCTCCCCGCTGCTCGGCGCGCTGTCGGGCAGCAGGGCCCTGGAGTCCGTGGGATTCATCCTGCGCGGCAAGGACCTCTCGGTGGTTACGGCCCTGCGCAACCAGCTCAGCGAGCTGACCGGTGGCCGCATCGAGGTGGTCAGCCGCACGATCGAGGAGGGCAAGATCGGCGTGGTCGTGGCGTTCCTACGCCGCGACGCCGAGGCGGTCCGCGGATGGCTCACCAGGGCGGGCATCAGCGAGCTGCGCCTGCCCGCGCGCTATGCCGGCGAGGGGCCGGCTGAGGCGGTGCGCCAGATGGAGCGCCGGCGCGCCGAGCTGCCGGACGAGATGGCGGCGATCGCGGCGGAGCTCGCCGAGGTCGCGCGCCGGTGCCGCTCCCGAGTGGAGGCGATTCTGGCCCTGACCGCCGACCGGCTCGCGCAGCTCCGGACGCTGCCCCACCTCGCGCAGTCGCAGTACGCCTTCATACTCCACGGGTGGGCACCGGCCGGGCGCGTGGCCGAGGTCCGCGGAGCCCTCCGGGCGCGCTTTGGCGGCGAGGTTATCGTCCACGATCAGCCGGCCGACCCGCATCACGCCGAGCAGGTCCCGGTGCTGCTTGACAACCCCCCGGCGATCAAGCCGTTCCAGCGGCTGCTGGGGCTGTTCAAGCCTCCCCGCTACGGAACGCTGGACCCAACGGTCTACCTGGCCATCTTCTTCCCGATCTTCGTCGGCATCGTCATCGGTGACGTCGCCTACGGGGCGCTGCTCTTCGCCTTCGGCTGGTGGATGCGCCAGAAGGCGCGCCGCGGCGAGGCGTGGGACGTCGCGCTCGGAAGCATAGAGATGGGCATCCGTATCGCACCGCCGGCGCTCGCCGACGTGTCATGGATCGTCCGGGCCATGGCGGGGTGGACGATGCTCTTTGGCGCGCTCTACCTCGAGATCTTCGGCAACCTGGTCGAGCACCACCTGGGCCTGCACCCGATCTTCAACCGCGTGAGCCTGGCGACCGACTTCTTCTACATGACCGTGGCGATAGGCCTGGTTCAGGTGGCGCTGGGCTACCTGCTCCACCTCAGGCTGGCGCTGCGCCACCGGCACGCGGTCGGGGTGTTCGAGTCCCTGGCCATGGTCTGCGGCGTTGCCGCCCTGCTCGTCCTGCTCGGGGCAGCGGGCAACACCGTCATCCCATCGAGCCTGACAGGGCTTGGCGTCGCGCTGGCAGGAGGCTTCCTCGTGTTCCTCCTGGTTGGAATCGCGATGAACCGGTTCGCGCTGATGTGGTTGCTCGAGGCGATCTCCGGCATGGGCAACGTTCTCTCGTATGCCCGGTTGTTCGGGATCGGCCTGGCGGCGGCGGTGCTAGCGAATGTGTCCAACGAGCTGGGCAGCGTGATGGGACCGGCATGGGTCGGCGTCCTCGTCGGCATCGTTATCCAGATGGTCTTCTTCGCGTTCACGTTCGCCGGCCACGTGATCCAGCCCGCCCGGTTGAACTGGGTCGAGTTCCTCACCAAGCTGAAGTACCACGATGAGACCGGCAACTCTTACCAGCCGCTGCACAAAACGGGAGGTGACTAGGTTGAAGAGGGCGTTGCTCGTTTTCTCGATTCTGCTCGTGGCTTTGGTTGCGACCACGTCGGTTGCGCTGGCCACGGAGGCGGCTCCTGCTGCGGGAGCAAAGCAGCTCACGCTGGCTCATGGAATGCTGGGCCTGGCAGCGGCGCTGGCAGTAGCGTTCGGCGCGATCGGCACCGCGTGGGCGCAGTCGCGCATCGGCGCGGCCGCAGCCGGCGCAATGGCTGAGCGCCCCGAGATCGGAGGCCAGATGCTGATCTTCCTGGTCCTACCGGAAACCATGATTATCCTTGGTTTCGTCATCGCCTTCTTCATCGTCCAGAAGATCTAGCTCCGGGCCGCAGGGGCAATGAGCTCAGAGCTGATTGCGCTTCTCGAGCGTGAGGCCGCGGCAGAACGGGAACGGGTGCTGGCGGAGGCACGGGCGCAGGCAGAGGCCATCCGGGCCGAGGCTCAACGCGCGGCCGACGAGGGACTGGCCGCGACCCGGGAGCGACTCGAGTCCGAGGCACGCGCGGCGCTGGTCAAGGCGCAGAGCACCGCGACGCTCAAGTCCTCGTCGCTTGTTCTAAAGAACAAGGAGGAGGAGATCGCCCGTGTGTTCGCGCAGGCCGAGGCCGTCCTGGCGGCGCTGGCCGCCGACGCCCGGCGCTACCCGGAGGTCCTGCGCCGGTTCATCGAAGAGGGGTTGCGGGCCCTGGGCGGAGCGGGCGTCGTGACCGTAGCGCCGGCGGACCAGGCGATTGCCGAGGCGCTGGTCCGCGAGCGAGGGTGGGAGGCGACGGTGCGCGCCGACCCTGCGATCAGCGGAGGGGCGCGCCTATCCTCGCCTGACGGACGCCTTCTGGTGACGAACACCCTTGGCTCACGGCTCGGCCGCGCGCGGCCAGCGCTGGCGGCCGGGGTGGCCAGGACATTGTGGGGGTAACGGTCCGGCGCGATGCCTGACTTCCCGTACATCAACGCGCGGGTGCGAGCGATGCACGGCCGGCTGCTGACCGGCGCGCAGCTCGACGAGTTGCTGGGGTCCCCAACGCTACCCGCGTTCCTGCAGGCCCTGGCAGCAACGCCCTACGCCGGCGATCTCCAGGAGGCCCTCGTGCGATTCGAGGGCGTCCGGGCCGTGGATGAGGCGCTGGCCAAGAACCTCCAGCGCACCACGCGGAAGATACTGGGGTTTGCCGACGGCCGGCCCCGGGCGCTGATCGAGGTGGTCCTGCTGCGGTGGGACCTGGCGAACCTCCGGGTGATCGTGCGCGGCAAGCACGCCAGCCGGCCGGCCGACGAGGTGATGGCGGCGCTGCTGCCCGCGGGCACGCTGGGCGAGCCAGTCCTCAAGGAGATGGTCGCGGCGCCGGACCTCGCCGGCCTGGCCCGGACGCTGGAAGCGGTGGGGCATCCCTTCGCGCCAGAGGTGGCCGAGGGAGCGGCGGGGTATGCCAGGACCCAGGATCTCCTCGCGTTCGAACTGCTCCTGGACCGTGCCTACATCGAGCGCGTCCTGCGGCAGACCCAGGGGCGCAGCGGCGACGCGGTGGTGCTCCGCGAGGTGCTGCGCGCCGAGATAGACACGGCGAACGCCAAGACCGCTTTCAAGCTGGGCCCGGCAGGACCGCTGGACGAAGAGCAGCGGCTGCGCTTCTTCATTCCCGGCGGGGAGATGCTCCCCGCGGACCTGTTCCTGGCCCTGTCCGCGTCGGGCACGCGGGCGTCGGCCTGGCAGAGGTTGCGGATAAACGGCTTCCCGGTCCGCGACCTCCCGGAGACCCCGATCGAGTTAGAACGTGCCCTGGACCTTGCGACGGCGCAGGCGCTGGCCGGGCGCTATCGGGGTGACCCGCTAGGGCTGGACATCGTGATTGGGTACCTGGCGAGGAAGACCGCGGAGGTCGCCAACCTCCGCCTGATGGTGCGGGGCGCGTTCCTGGGGCTGCCGCGTGAGGCGGTGCGGCGGGAGATGGTCCGTGTTTAGGCTGGCGGTGATCACCGATCCTGAGACGGCAACCGGCTTCCGGCTGGCGGGTGCCGAGGTGCGGGAGGCCGCCACGCCCCAGGAGGCGCTGGAGCACCTGCGCCACTTCGTGACGCTGGACTACGGGTTGGTTGCCGTGAACGAGACGCTGCTGGAGGGCGCCAAGGAAGAGCGCGCGCGCCTGCTGCGCGACCGCGATCTCCCCATCATCGTCCCGTTTCCGGCGCCCCACGCGCAGATCGAGGGCGGCGAGGCGTACGTGGCGCGCTTGGTGAAAGAGCACATTGGTTTCTACGTGAAGCTGCGGTAGCAGGTGGCCGGAGCGGATGGAGGGACTGCCATGACGACCCAGGGCACCATCATCAAGATCGCCGGACCGGCGGTCATCGCCCGGGGGATCCCCGGAGCACGCATGTACGATCTGGTGCACGTGGGCCGCGAGGGGTTGCTCGGCGAGATCATCCGCCTCGACGGGAACACCGCGTTCATCCAGGTCTACGAGGACACCTCGGGGCTGCTGATTGGCGAGCCGGTGGTAACCACCGGGGCGCCGCTGGCGGTCGAACTCGGCCCCGGGCTGCTGACCGGTATCTTCGACGGGATCCAGCGGCCGCTCGCCAGTCTCCGCGCCCAGAAGGGCGACTTCCTCGCGCGCGGCGCCGTCACCGAGGCACTGGATCGCTCCCGGCGGTGGGCGTTTTCTCCGGCCGTGGCGCCCGGGACGCGGGTGGGCCCAGGCGACGTGATCGGCACCGTGCAGGAGTTCGGATTCGAGCACAGGGTCCTCGTGCCGCCGACCTCGCATGGGGGCGAGGTGGCTGAGATCCGATCGGGTGAGTTCACGGTGGACGAAGTGGTCGGACGGCTCTCGGATGGCGCCGAGCTGCGCCTGATGCACCGCTGGCCGGTGCGGGTGCCGCGGCCCGTGGCACGGAAGCGCGATCCCCGCGAGCCGTTCATCTCGGGGCAGCGCATCATTGACGTCCTGTTCCCGGTGGCGATGGGCGGGGCGGCCTCGATCCCAGGCCCGTTCGGTTCCGGCAAGACCGTCATGCAGCAGACGCTGGCCAAGTGGTCCAACGCCGACGTTATCATCTACGTGGGCTGCGGTGAGCGTGGCAACGAGATGACCCACGTGCTGGACGAGTTCCCCGAGCTGGAGGACCCGCGTACCGGACGGCCCCTGATGGAGCGCACGGTGATTATCGCCAACACCTCCAACATGCCGGTGGCCGCGCGTGAGGCCTCGGTCTACACCGGCATCACCATGGCGGAGTACTGGCGCGACCAGGGGTACAAGGTGGCGGTGATGGCGGACTCGACCAGCCGCTGGGCCGAGGCGATGCGCGAGATCTCCTCGCGACTGGAGGAGATGCCCGCCGAGGAGGGCTACCCGCCCTACCTATCCAGCCGGCTGGCGGCGTTTTACGAGCGGGCCGGCCGCGCGGTCTGCCTGGGGCAGCCCGAGAGGGATGGCTCGGTGACGGTTGTGGGCGCGGTCTCTCCGCCGGGTGGCGACCTGTCCGAGCCGGTGACGCAGGCAACGCTGCGCATCACCGGGACGTTCTGGTCGCTGGACGCCGGGTTGGCCAACCGGAGGCACTTCCCGGCGATCCACTGGCTGCGGTCGTACAGTCTCTACACCCCGTTGTTCCGAGAGTGGTACCGGGAGCACATGCCCGAGGACTTCGAGACGCTGCGCGCCCGGGCCTCGGCGCTGCTACAGCGGGAGGCGGAGCTGCAGGAGATCGTGCAGCTCGTAGGCCCCGACGCGCTGCAGGACGACCAGCGGCTGGTGATCGAGGCCGGAAAGATGCTGCGCGAGGACTTCCTGCAGCAGTCCTCGTTCTCCGAGGTGGACGCCCACTGCCCGATGGACAAGGCCTACGGTATGTTGAGGGCGATTTTGGTTTTCTACGACGAGGCCGCCGCGGCCCTGCGGCGCGGCATGCCGATGGACGATCTACTCAACCTCAAGCAGGTTGAGGAGATCGCCCGCCTGAAGGAAGCGCCCAAGGACGAGTTTGGGGCCTACATCGAGTCCTGGCTGGAGAAGTTGCCCGAGGCCTTCGGGGCGAAGGCCCCAGCAGGAGGTGCGTAGCGCCATGTCGCTGGTTACCAAGCAGTACCAGTCCATCTCCTACATCTCGGGTCCACTGCTGTTCGTCGAGGGGGCGCGCGACCTGGCCTACGGCGCCATCGTGAACATCCACATGGCTGAAGGCGACGTGCGCGGGGGCCAGGTGATCGAGGTTTCGGAGAAGAACGCGGTGATCCAGGTCTTCGAGGAAACCGCCGGGCTGGACTTGGCCCGCACGTCCGTGAGCCTGCGCGAGGACGTGGCGCGAATCGCCTGCTCGCGCGACATGATAGGCCGGCGGTTCAGCGGGCTGGGCGACCCGATTGACGGCCTCCCGCCAATCATTCCCGAGAAGCGGCTGCCCATCATCGGAACGCCCATCAACCCCGTGGCGCGGCAGCGGCCGCAGGAGTTCATCCAGACCGGCATCTCCTCCATAGACGGTCTCAACACGCTGGTACGCGGGCAGAAGCTCCCGATCTTCTCGGGCGCTGGGCTTCCGCACAACGAGATCGCCGCGCAGATCGCGCGTCAGGCCAAGGTGCTGGGAGGGGGCGAGGAGTTCTCGGTCGTTTTCTCCGCGATGGGGATCACCCAGCGTGAGGCGGCCTACTTCATCGAGCAGTTCGAGGCAACGGGCGCGCTGGCCCGCAGCGTGGTCTTCCTCAACTTGGCCGACGACCCAGCGATTGAGCGGTTGATGACCCCGCGCATGGCGCTGACCACCGCCGAGTTCCTGGCCTTTGATCTCGACATGCAGGTCCTGGTCATCCTCACGGACATGACCAACTACTGCGAGGCCCTTCGTGAAATCGGCGCGGCGCGCGAGGAGATCCCGGGCCGGCGTGGCTACCCCGGCTACATGTACACCGATCTGGCGATGATCTACGAGCGGGCAGGCCGCGTGCTCGGTCGCAAGGGGTCCATCACGCAGCTTCCGATATTGACCATGCCCGATGATGACATTACCCACCCCATTCCAGACCTGACCGGCTACATCACCGAGGGGCAGATCGTGCTCAGCCGCGCGCTGCACCGCAACGGCGTCTACCCGCCGATCAACCCGCTGCCCAGTCTCTCGCGCCTGATGAACGACGGCATCGGTCCCAACCGGACCCGCGCCGATCACGCCAACGTCAAGGACCAGCTCTTTGCCTCCTACGCCAACGGCGTGGACCTGCGCCGGTTGGTGGCCATCATCGGCGAGGAAGCGCTCACCGACCGCGACCGGCTCTACCTCAAGTTCGCGGAGGAGTTCGAACGCGACTTCCTGGGCCAGGGTGAGACCGACCGGACGATCGAGGAGACGCTTGCGATGGGCTGGAAGCTGCTCTCAGGCTTTCCCCGCGGCGAGCTGAAGCGCGTCAAACAGGATCACATGGACAAGTACTACGGGGAGCAAATGGAGAAGATCTGGGAGGACAAGACCACCCGGATCTAGTCCCGGGCAGGGCGAGGACGGAGAACCCACGGCATGGCAGAGGTGATCAGCCCGACCCGGATGAACCTGCTGCAGCGGCGCAACCAGTTGCGCGTCGCGCAGCAGGGCGTGGATCTCCTCAAGCGCAAGCGGGACGCGCTGGTCGCCGACTTCTTCAAGATCGTGCGCGAGTCGCTCGCGGCCCGCGAGTCGCTTTCCGCCGCCTGCCGCCAGTCGTACGTCGCGCTCTCTCTGGCCAAGGCCTGGGAGGGCAGGGAGGCGCTGGAGGCGGCCGCGCTCCCGGCGGGCCGCGACATCCTGATGGACATCGAGGTCCGCAGCCTCTGGGGCACACGGATTCCCGAGGTGACGCTGCCCGAAGTGCGCCGGCCGTTGCTGGAGCGGGGACAGAACCCCGCCGCCACCAGCGCCCGGGCCATCGAGAGCGCCACCAACTTCGAGGAGATGCTCTCGGCCATCCTGGCCGTGGGTGCGACCGAGGTCAAGCTCCGCAGAATAGGCGAGGAGATCAAGAAGACCACTCGCCGCGTCAACGTGTTGGAGCAGGTGGTCATCCCCCGGCTTGCCGCCGAGACCCGCTACATCTCTTCGGTGCTGGAGCAGCGCGCCAGAGAGGACGTCTTCCGACTCAAGCGCATCAAGAAGAAACTCGAGGCTAAGGAGACCGGTGCCTAGCGAAACACGGAGCGGTCGTACCCCGCCGCTGCCGGTCGCTCGCTGGTCGGCAGCCTTGGGGCTTGTGTTGGCGCTGGCGGGCTATCTGGTCGTTGCGCAGGTCCGGACCGAGTGGCAGATCCGGCGAACCCTGCGCATCCCTTCCACTCAATTGGAGGAACTGGCCTTTCTCCTCCGGGATCAGGAGCGCGGCCGCGCAGCGCTGGAGTCCCAAGTCGGCGAGTTGCGTGGTCGGCTGGCGGCGTACGAGAAGGCCGCGGCCGAGGGCCGGACCGCGGCCGCGAAGATAAGCCGCGATCTCCAGGAGCTTCGGGCGCTGGCGGGCATCACGGCGCTGGTGGGCCCTGGGATCACCGTGGAGCTGAACGACAGCACGCGACCGCCCCGGGCCGGCGAGGATCCCAACAAGACCATCCTGCACTACTCGGACATCCAGGGCGTGGTCGCGGAGCTTTGGGCGGCGGGCGCCGAGGCGATAGCGCTCAACGGCGAGCGGATTGTGGGCACCACGGGGATTTCCTGCGTAGGCACCACGATTCTCTCCAACACGAAGCGCATGGCCCCGCCCTACCTGATCACGGCGGTGGGCGAGTCCAGGCAGTTGGTCCGGGCCCTGCGACGGCCAGGCGGCCAGGTCGAGCTGCTGACGGCGTTCGGCTTCCCGGTGAAGGTGACGTCTCACGAACTCGTGGAGGTGCCGGCCTACCGCGGTACCTTCCGGTTTGAGCACGCCTCTGTCGAGGGGAAGGAGTAAGAACGATGTGGCTGCCGATCATCGGCTTGGCTCTGGGTATTGCCCTGGGCTTCCTGTTCTCGGTGGAGATCCCGCTGGGGTACGTCAAGTACACCGCGATCGCCATCCTCGCGGCGATTGACACCACCCTGGGCGGGCTGCGGGCGCAACTAGAAGACCGGTTCGATCTCATGATCTTCCTCTCGGGGTTCGTGGTCAACGCCTCATTCGCGGCGCTGCTGGCCGGGATCGGCGACCTCCTGGGGCTGGACATCTACCTGGGCGCGGTCATCGCGTTCAGCATCCGGATCTTCGATAACATCGGGTTTATCCGGCGCGATCTCATCGCACGCCACATGAAAGGTGGGAGATAACAATGACAGTTCGCGTAGGCATCAACGGGTTCGGCCGCATCGGCCGTTTGGCGCTTCGGGCGATACGCGAGCGCTATCCCGAACAGATTCAGGTGGTGGCGGTCAACGACATCGCCGACCTGGAAACGAACGCGCACCTTTTCAAGTACGACTCGAGCTACGGTACCTATCCCGGCCCGGTAGGGGCACTCGACGGCAAGCTGGTAGTGGACGGGGCTGAGATCGCCGTTTTCGCCGAGCGCGA
>DYHL01000058.1 GCA_020724185.1 Candidatus Nitrosymbiomonas sp.
CGCGGTGGCAAAAGCCCTGAGCTACGACAGGGAGGGCTGGCTCCAGGGACTGGAAGAGCAGCGGGCGATGTTTGCGCAGTTCGGCGACCGGCTTCCCGCGCCCATTTGGGAGGAGCACGCGCGGATCGGCCGGCGGCTCAGATAGCGATCTTGTCCTTTGATCGCTTGCCCGTGATTCGCTCAACCGAGATCCGCCACAGCCGCGTCTTCTCGGCCGACCGTTCGCTGAAGTCCCACTCCCGGCCGGAGTAGTGCCTCATTATCTGATTCAGCGCATGGACCTTGCGTGAGGGATCTATGATCTCCTCAACCGTGCCAAACCCGATCACGCTGTAGAAGGAAAAGGACCATTGGCAGGCTTCCTCGGGGTCTGCGACGACCCTCACATCGTGCTCCAACTCAAAGCAGACCCTGTTGTTGGCGGCGAGGTAGTCCAGTTTCATGCCTTCCCTGGCCGTGTGGAAGTAGATGAAACTTCCGTCATAACCAAAGGACACGGGCACGACGTAGGGCTCATTGTCCTTGCATAGACCTAGCCTGCAAACCTGGGCCTTCGCCATGATCTGCTCGATCAGGTCTCTGTCCTGGATCTCCTTGTCTTTGCGTCTCATCCAGGCGCTAGCCCGCGTACTTCAGCACCGCGACAAAGTGACAGGCCGTACCCGCCAAGACGAACAGGTGCCAGACGAAGTGGGCGTAGCGGACCCGCTCCGCTGCCAGGAATCCGACGCCCGCGGTGTACGCCAGGCCGCCGACCGCGAGCCACAGCAGGCCGGGTATCGGAAGATGAGTCCACAAGGGCTTCGCCGCGATGACGATCAGCCATCCCATCCCCAGATAAAGCGCTATTGACAGGACCGGATATCTCACCCCGCACACTACTTTGAGCGCGATGCCGGCAATCGCTATGCCCCACACGAGCCCAAGTAGCGTCCACCCCCATGCACCCCGCAGCGCGCCAAGCGTGAACGGCGTATAGGTTCCGGCGATCAGGAGGAAGATCGCGCAGTGATCCAGGATCTGAAACACGCGCTTGGCCCGACTCCCGGTCATCGCGTGGTACAGCGTGGACATCAGGTAAAGCACCAGCATCGTGGCCGCGAAGACCCCCGCGCCTACGATTCCAAGACCATCCCCGCGGCGGAAGGCGGAAACAACCAGAAATGGAGCGGCGACGGCCGCCGCCAGCGCGCCCACGCCGTGGCTGACGCTGTTTGCTATCTCCTCGCCGAGGGACTGCGCGCGCGAGCTAACCCGCACGACTAACCCGCCGCAGCGCCCTCGGTCTGATTGGTCAGGTAGTTCGCCAGACCCATCTGCTCGATCTGCGAGTTCTGCACTTCCGCCCAATCCTCATGACCCTCTTCCATCTTGAGGATGCGGATCAACAGGTCTACGCTGGCTTGGTCGTTCACCTCGTGCGCCAGCGCGACGGCCTTGTTGTAAGCACGCACCGCATCGAGCTCGGCTTCCTGGTCGTTTACGATCATCTCGGGAACGGTCGCGCCGATCTTCATGGGATTGAGCTTTGAGACAACCGGCGTGCCCTCCACGAACACGATGCGCTGGATAAGCCACTCGGCATGGTGCATCTCGTCCACGGCCTGACCCTCGATGGCCTTGTGGAGCTTCTCGTATCCCCAGTTGGCGCACATCTCCGAGTGCACCATGTATTGGCTGATGGCGGTGAGCTCATCCGCCAGGAGTTGGTTCAGCACCGATAGCAGTTTGTCGTTGCCTTTCATTCTCTTCGCCCCTTTCGTTCAGGATCAGGTACTGTAACGACTACTTCTGAAGCAGTGCGCCATTTCCTCTGGCACGTCCCTGCACATGGTTTGCCCCGCGCGACGGCCGTTTGCGACGAGACGGGTGAGGCACGACAACTTCCGGAGACCCTTCCGCCAGCTCGGACAGCGGCACGACGGTGACCCGCTCGTCGAGGGAATACCGGCGCGTGCCGGGATACAGCACCGTCAAGTAATCCAAACGTAGGTCAGACAGCGCCGTCCGCATGGAGGACGTGATGTGCGGGGCATCCTGCCGTTTGACCTCGACCCCGTAGCGTCTCCCGCCATTGAAGATGAGTAGATCCAACTCGGTCCCGGTGTGTGTCGCCCAGAAGTACGCCTCGCTGGGCCCGGTCAACTTGAGGACCTCCTCGATGGCGTAGCCCTCCCAAGAAGCTCCCAACTTCGGGTGCGTGAGCAAGTCGTGCTCGGTTCGGATGCCCAGGAGTTGGTGCGCCATTCCGCTGTCGCGGAAGTAGATCTTGGGCGAACGCACCTGTCGCTTCTTGAGGTTCTCGTACCAGGGCGGGAGTTGGCGGATGATGAAGAGACCCGTCAGCAAGTCAAGGTAGCGCCGCACCGTGGGCTCGCTGACGCCGAGCGATCGCGCCAGCTCTGCTGCATTCCAGACGTTGCCATGGTAGTGCGCGAGCATCGTCCAGAAGCGCAGCATCGTGGTCGCTGGGACGTTGATGCCGAGTTGCGGAAGATCCCGCTCCAGGAACGTATGAACAAACTGTTGCCGCCAGCGGAGGCTGTCGGCGTCTGAACGCGCCAGGAAGGCCGGCGGGAAGCCGCCGCGGCGCCAGTGCCGGGCGAGGGCCTTAGCGCCCAGCTCTTCCAGGCTGAAGCCGGCAAGGGCGATCGTTTCCAACCGACCCGCGAGGGATTCCGCCGATTGTCGTTGGAGCTCGGGGGAGGCACTACCGAGAATCAGGAACCGGGCCCGAAGCGGCCGCCGGTCAGCCAGCACCCGCAACACGGGGAACAAATCCGGTCGCCGCTGCACCTCATCTATGACCACCGTGCCTTTCAGAGGCGCAAGCGCGGTCATCGGCTCTGCCAGCCGGGTCAGGCCTGCCGGGTCCTCGAGGTCAAAGTAGTTGGGGGAATCCGCCGCGACGATCTGGCGCGCAGCGGTGGTCTTCCCGGACTGCCTGGGCCCAATAAGCGCGACAACACGGCTGCGCCTCAGGGCCGCCCGGATCGTGGCCAGCAAACGGTTACGGTTGATCACGTCCCAAGTATACCATGAAAATCGAAAGTCATGTGTTCCTTTTTCATGCCCCCTGATAGGTCTTGGGAAATCTCGCAGCTTCGTGCTGTTGGTGGAGGCAAGATAGGTTCATAACGGCTCCGTCCCTTCGCTGAAGTAGGAGAACGCAGCAGTGGGTCGAACCGCTGGAAGGATACGGCGTTCCACCACGACGCACGACAGGCGCGCACCGTATGGTCGAACAGATCACCCTGGCCCGGCCCCGCGTGGATGCGGGTCTGATCCTGCGGCTCCAGAGGTACCGAAATCTCGAGGCGGTCTCGCCGATCGTCAGGGAAGTCGCAGGGCAGATGGCCGCGCTGGCCGAGACGCTTGTGGAACCGCGGGCGTGGCGAGCGCGCGGGCGGCTCGACGGGGTTGATCCCGCCGGCACGGTGCGCCTTGCCGGCGGCCTGACGTTCCACAGCCGGGCGCTGGCGCGCAAGCTCGCCCAGGCGGCGGAGGTCGCGATCGTGCTCCTCACCGTCGGGCCGAGGCTGGAGCGCCGTGCGCAGGAGATGGTCCGCAACGGACAGCTAGTGGAGGGCTTGCTGCTGGACACGGCAGGGTGGGTCGCGATTGACGCGCTCCTTGGAGATCTCAGGCGGCGCCTGGCTGCCGAGGCCCGGATGCAGGGCCTGCGGCTGACCGGCCGGATGGCGCCGGGTTTCAGCGACTGGGGCCTGGAGCAGCAGCGCGACCTGTTCTCGGTGTTCGACGACGCCAGCGTGTCGGTGCGGCTGACCGAGGCCTGCGTCATGTTGCCTCTCAAGTCGGTCTCAGGGCTCTACGGCCTGGTCCCAAGGGTGGCACGATGATCACGGTCAGGTTCGAGCCGGGCGGCCGGACCGCGGAGGTGCCAAGAGGCACGACGATCCTGGCGGCGGCGCGGCAGGCGGGCCAGGAGATCGTTGCCACTTGCGGCGCGCGCGGCCGGTGCCGGAGCTGCCGGGTCCAGGTCGTCGCGGGCCCGGTCCCTCCGGCCACGCTGGCCGACCGGATCCAGCTTGGCGACGACGAGGTACGAGAGCGCTTTCGCCTGGCCTGCCAGACCGAGATCGGCGAACCGCTCTCGATCCTGGTCGCCCCGATCCTGGATGAAGTCGCCTTTCAGATCCTGTCCGAAACGCGGGCCCCGCTGTCGGCGGCGGGGTTCCTCCTCGATTCTGGCGTAGAGACAGAGCCCGGCGACAATCGGGCTGCGGTCCACGGCCTGGCGTTCGACATTGGGACCACCACGGTCGTGGGCTACCTGGTGGATTTGCTCAGCGGCACGGTAGATGCGACCGCCGCAAGCCTGAATCCCCAGGCCGCGTTCGGGGGCGACCTGATGTCCCGCATCGCGTTCGCGCAGGAGAGCCCGTCCAACGTGCGGACGCTCCAGGCCAGGATCGTCCGGCTCCTCAACGGGCAGTTAGAGGAACTTTGCGCGGATGCGGGCATCAGCCGTGACGCCATCTACAAGGTCGTGATCGTCGGCAACACCGTGATGCACCACCTGCTTCTGGGCATTGATCCGACGCCGGTGGGGCAGGCGCCCTACGCGCCCAGCGTGCGTCATAGCCTGCGCTTGCGAGCGGACGAGGCTGGCCTACGGCTGAACCCGCAGGTTCCGGTGTTCCTGCTCCCTCTCGTCGCCGGGTTCGTAGGCGCTGACACGGTCGGCATGGTCCTGGCCCTACGCCTCGACGCGAGCACCGAACCCCGGATCGCCGCCGACATCGGCACCAACGGCGAGGTGGTCCTGAAATCACCCGACGGCCTGTTCGCCTGCTCGGCGCCGGCCGGCCCGGCGCTGGAGGGCGGGCAGCTCCAGTGCGGGATGCGGGGCGCGCGCGGCGCCATAGACCAGGTCCAGATCGGGAACGACGTCGCATACCGCGTGATTGGCGGCGGCGCGCCGCTGGGCGTGTGCGGCTCCGGGGTTCTCGACGCGGTTGCCGGCATGCTCGACGCGGGCATCCTGAACGCGTCCGGGCGGCTGCATCCTGACGCGCCGGATGCGGTCCCGGACGCGCTCCGCCGGCGGGTCGTTGCTTTTGCAGATGACATGCCGGCGTTCGTCCTGGCATGGGGCGCAGAGACCGCCTCGGGCCACGACATCGTATTGACCCAGGCGGACATCCGCCAGGTGCAACTCGCCAAGGGCGCGATCCGCAGCGGGATCACGATACTGGGGCGGGTTGGTGGGGTGCCGGAGGACAGGATAGCCGAGCTGATGCTGGCGGGCGGGTTCGGCAACTACCTCAACGTGCGCAGCGCGGTCCGCATAGGCCTGATCCCTCCGCTGCCGCGCGATCGGATCAACTACGTCGGCAACGCCGCGGGCCTAGGCGCGCAGATGGCGCTGGTCTCAGAGACGGAGCGCCGGAGGGCAGACGAGCTGGCAACCAGGATCCAACACGTCTCGCTGGCCACGCACCCCGAGTTTCAGGATGTGTTCCTGGAAGCCGTCGCGTTCCCGCCTCCGGGAGGAGCCGGGGAAAGCGCGGAGTGGGGCATGAAGCGACGGGAGTGAGCAGAACAATGGCATCGAGGGGACAGGAGTTGCTGGAACGGCTGCGCACCGAGGTGCTGGTCCTCGACGGCGCAATGGGCACCCTGCTGTTCGAGGCCGGACTGCGGGGCGGGGATTGCCCTGAGCTGTGGAACGAGACGCATCCCGACGCCATCCGGGAAGTCCACCGCGCATATCTGGAAGCCGGTAGCGACATCGTAGAGACCAACACCTTCGGTGGCACGCGCCTCAAGCTGGCGGCCTACGGCCTCGGGGACCGCGTCCGCGACCTGAACCGCCTGGCGGTTGAGATCGCCCGATCGGTCTGCCCGCCGGGGAGGTACGTGGCCGGCTCCATTGGCCCTACCGGCCATCTCCCGGACACCGTCGAGCCACTGGGCGACGTTCCGCTGGAGGAGTTCCGCGCCAACTTCACCGAGCAGGCGGTCGCGCTGGCAGAGGCCGGCGCCGACCTGCTGGCGATCGAGACGATGATGGTCCCCGAAGAAGCCCAGATCGCGATCCGCGCGGCGAGGGAGGCAACGAACCTGCCGATCATGTGCACCATGTTCTTCAAGTACGGCCGCGAGAAGGGCATAGACCGAACCCTCTGGGGCTCCTCGCCCGCGGAGGTGGCTCGGTTTCTTACCGACGCCGGCGCGGACATCGTTGGCTGCAACTGCGGCGAAGGCGGCCCTGACCGGGCCGCGGTCATCATCCGGGAGATGCGCGACGCCACGACGCGGCCGCTCGCCGCGTACCCCAACGCCGGGCTCCCCCGGCTGGTGGACGACCGCACGGTCTACGATCTGCCGCCCGACGAGATGGCCGCGGGGTATCCCGCGATTCTCGACGCCGGTGCCCGCATCGTGGGCGCCTGCTGTGGGAGCACGCCGGCACACATCCGGGCGATCGCGGCCGTGGTCAGCGTGTGGCGGCCCCGGTAGGACCCGCGTCTGCACCGGCGATTGACAAACAGATCTAACGTCCCTAACGTACGTTATGTACGAAACGAGCGTAATGTCAATGCCTGTGAGGAGCGGCCATGGCGCGCCTGACAACCACCGCAGCCCGCAAGGACTTCGCGTCCGTGGTCAACCGGACGGCGTATGGAAAGGAGCGTGTGGTCCTTAGCCGCCGGGGAAAGGACCTGGCGGCACTGGTCCCCATAGAGGACCTTACGCTCCTGGAACTGCTGGAGGACAGGATGGACCTGGCGGAGGCGCGGAAAGCGCTTGCGGACCCGAAGAATCGAAAGCGGATTCCCTGGAAGAAGATCAAGGCCGACCTGGGATTGTGAGCCTTGGTGGTCTCCTACAGGATCGCCATGTTGCCTTCGGCCGTACGCGAGTTATCGATGCTCCCGAGGGCCGGGGAAGGCGGCTTCCTGCGCCTGCGCGTCGGCGAATGCCGCATCATCTACCAGGTGGACGATGGCGGCCACAGCGTGCTGGAAGCAAAGATCGGCCGCCGCGGAGGGGTTTGCCGGAAGAAGTAGCCCTGTGGAGGACCCTGATGGACCGGACGGAGATCCTGGACGCGCTCAAGCAGGCGATCCTGAACTACGACGAGGACCGTGCCCGGGCCCTGGTAACGCGGGCGCTCGATGCCGACATCCCGCCGTTGGACATTGTTGACGGCGGCCTGTCGCGCGGCATGAAGGACATCGGCGAGAAGTTCCAGGCTATGGAGGTCTTTCTCCCCGAGCTGATGCTGGCGGCGAAGGTGTTCCTCTCTTCGATGGAGCTGATCGAGCCCGCCGTCCTGAGGGCGGGCGAGGGCAAACCCAGGCGCGGGGTCGCCGTCATCGGCACCGTCAAGGGCGACGTCCACTCGATCGGCAAAGCCCTCTACGCCACCCTCCTGAAGGTGGCCGGCTTTGAAGTTCACAACCTGGGCGTCAACGTGCATCCCGGCAGGTTCGTCGAGAAGGCCGAGGAAACCGAGGCTCAGATCGTAGGCATCTCCGCTCTGATGACCACCACGATGCCGGCGATGCGCGAGGTGGTCGAGTCGTTCGCGGCCCGTGGGCTACGGGGCCGGCACGCGATACTGATAGGAGGCAGTCCGGTGACGCAGGCGTTCTGTGAGAAGATTCAGGCCGACGGTTACGGCGAGACGGCGCAGGACGGCGTGGACCTGGCGATCCGGTTTGCGGAGAAAGGGGGCCGGCCGTGCTGATCGTCGGCGAACTGATCAACTCGACCCGCAGGCAGATTCAGCCGCTCCTGGAGGCGCGGGACGGCGGCGCCATCGTGGACCTGGCCCGCCGGCAGATTGCATCCGGCGCGCACCTGGTGGACATAAACTGCGCCACGCTGATGGAGAACGAGGTCGAGTGTCTCGCCTGGGCGATCCAGATAATCCAGGAGGCGACTGACGCTCGGATCAGCGTTGACAGCCCGAATCCGCTGGCGCTGCGGCGCGGGCTGAAGGCAGTTCGGGGCAAGGCCATGCTGGACTCGATCAACCTGGAGCACGAGCGCTGGACCGGGTTTCTGCCGGTGGTCCGGGAGTTCCGGCCCGAGGTCGTGGCCCTGTGCATGGACGATCAGGGGATTCCCACAACGGCCGAGGGCAAACTGGCGCTGGCCACGAGGCTGGTGGAAGGGCTGACAGGAGCCGGGATCCCGCCCGAGGACATCTACATAGACCCGCTGGTCTTCCCGGTCGCCACTGACAGCGGTTGCGTGAGGGTTTTCCTGGAGGCGTTGGGTCTCATCAAGAGGCGCTTCCCCGAGGTCCGCACGATCTGCGGCCTGAGCAACGTCTCGTTCGGCCTGCCCCACCGCTCCCAGATCAACCAGGTGTTCCTGGTCTTATGCCTGGCGCACGGGATGGACGCGTTCATTCTCGACCCGCTCGATCGGCGCATGATGGCCAATCTGACCACGGCGCAGATGCTGCTGGGTCAGGACGAGTTCTGCCAGCAGTACCTGGGTGCGGTGCGGGCCGGGAAGTTCGACTTCCTGAAGCCGCGGCGTGCGTAGACTACCCGTCTTGCTCGCGGCCGTCCTTGCGGGCGCGCTGGCAGCGGCGGGGTGCGGCCCTCGGCCCGCTGACGTCGCTGGGAATTGGGAGGGGGTCTGGGTCGGCGCCGACCGGCAGTCCCGGGGCACTTTCCGCGTGGACATCCAGCAGCGCCGCAAGGTGATAAAGGGAACCATCGAGCTGAGTCTGGACTGGTTGCCGCAGGCCCGAATAGACGGCGTCGTTGAAGGGCCGCGGGTGCGGTGGGGCGTGCTGCGTGGAGGACTGGTCGTGTTCGCGTTCGAGGGGTCCGTGTCCGGGGACGCGGCCGAGGGGACATACTCGTTCGGCCAGGCCGGCGAAGGAACCTGGACCGCCCGTCGGACCGGACGCCCGTGAGCAAGACCTTTGGGGTAGGCGATCTACTGGTGCTCACCACGGTGATGTTGTGGGGCGCATCGTTCACCGTCATCAAATCCGCCTATGCCGAGTTCACGCCCCTCTCGTTTGCCGCGGTGCGCTTCGCGATCGCCTCACTTGGGCTGCTATTGATCACCGCGCTGCGCAGGGAGTCGCTGTCGTTCGCCCGCAGCGATCTGCCCCGCATCGCCGCGCTCGGGGTGTGCGTCGTTACCCTCTACCAGGCCTTCTTCGGCATCGGGCTGGGCCTGACGACGGCGAGCAACTCCGTCCTCATCATCAACACGGCCCCTGTCATGACGCTGCTACTTGTGGCGGCGACGCGTGCGGATAGGATCACGCCCCGGCAGGCCCTGGGGGTGGTCCTGGCATTGGGAGGGGTGGTCATTCTCGTCGGGGCCAGCGGCGGGCTGTCGGCAGGCCATCTGCGGGGTGACATCCTGACGCTGTTGGCCGCCGCCTCCTACGCGGTGACGCCGATCACCGTGCTGCCGCTCTACCGCCGGTACAGCACCCTGCCGGTCATGGCGGCCTCCATGGTTTTCGGCACGCTCCTGCTCGTGGCGATCGGACTGCCCGATCTGGCGCGGCAGTCATGGGCGCTCTCACCGGCGGCCTGGGGCCAGCTCGCGTATGCGGCCCTTGGCGCGGGTTCACTCGGTTACCTTTTCTGGTATGAGGGCATCCGCCGTATCGGCCCGACCCGGGTTGCCGCGTACTCCTACCTGATCCCGGTCCTCGGAGTATGGCTCGCGGTCGCGGTGCTGGACGAACCTTTCGGACCGCCCCACCTGATCGGCGCCGCGGTCACGATAACCGGCGTGGCGCTGGCCCGCTGGCCCACTCACAGCCGCTCAAATCGCGCCTGAAAGAAGCGCAGGTACTTGGGCTCGTAGACCATCCGCAGCCCTCTGGTCTTCTTGCCCTCCTCGAATACCGCGTCCACCGACTCTGCCACCACGTCCATGTGGGCCTGCGTGTAAACGCGGCGGGGGATGGTAAGCCGCACGAGTTCCAGCTTCGGGTAGCGGTGGTCGCCGGTGGCCGGGTCGCGGCCCGCGGAGACCACACCCCGCTCCATGCTCCGCACCCCTGAGTCCAGGTAGAGTTCGGCCGCCAGGGTCTGGGCGGGAAACTGGTCCTGAGGGATGTGCGGGTAGAAACGCGCGGCGTCCAGGTAGATGGCGTGGCCGCCGATCGGCTCCACGATCGGGATGCTCCACTCCAGGAGATTCATCCCCAGGTACTCCACCTGGCCCACCCGGGCCCGGATGTGATCGTCCTGCACCGACTCCTCGATCCCCCGCGCCATGGCTTCCATGTCTCGCCCGGACATGCCGCCGTAGGTGTGCAGCCCTTCGTACACCACGACCATGTTGCGGGCCTCGTCGAAGAGCGCCGGGTCGTTGAGGGCAAGCCAGCCTCCGATGTTCACCAGGCTGTCCTTCTTCCCGCTCATGGTGCAGCCATCGGTGTAGGAGCAGAGCTCCTGGAGGATGGCGGCCACCGGCACCCCGCGGTAGTCCTCGTCACGCTGCTGGATGAAGTAGGCGTTCTCCACGGCGCGGGTGGCGTCCAGCATGATGCGGATGCCGTAGCGGTCGCACAGCGCCCGCAGTTCCCGCACGTTCTGCATCGAGACCGGCTGGCCGCCGGCCATGTTCACGGTCGCCGCGAGGCTGACGTACGGGATCTTGTCGGCCCCGACCTTCTCTATGAGGGCCTCCAGCTTGTTCAGGTCCACGTTGCCCTTGAACGGCAGCCATGCCCGCGGGTCGTGGGCCTCGTCAATGACCACGTCCACGAAGGTGCCCCCGGCCAGTTCCTGATGCAGGCGGGTCGTGGTGAAGTACATGTTGCCCGGGACGAAGTCGCCGGGTTTGATGAGCATTCTTGATAGGATGTGCTCGGCGCCGCGTCCCTGGTGCGTCGGCACAATGTAGCGGTAACCATAGTACTTCTGGATCGCGGCCTCCAGATGGTAGAAGTTCCTGCTCCCGGCGTAGGATTCGTCGCCCAGCATCATCCCGGCCCACTGATAGTCGCTCATCGCAGAGGTGCCGCTGTCGGTGAGCAGGTCAATGTAGACGTCCTCTGAACGCATCAGGAAGGTGTTGAAACCCGCATCGTCCAAAGCCCGCTCGCGTTGCTCGCGGCTCGTCCACCTGACCGGCTCCACCACCTTGACCTTCCACGGCTCGGCCCAGGATCGGCGGGTCGGGCGCTTACGCGTCTCTGGCATGGCGTGATTCCTCCTCACTTCTTGTCGGCCGCCCGCCCCGGACGGTGAACTCCCGGAGCGCGGGGACCAGGATGATGCTTCGAGATTGGCTGAGGCATCTCCCTGGGCGTCGCAGCTCCGCCTCCTCAGCCCTCTGCCGGAGCCGGGATACCAACGAGCGCCCGCACCGGCGAACGCCACACCCACACGAACGCCAGCATCGCCCCGACCGCGGCTACCGCGATCGTCGGACGCATCCCCAGGACCTGACCCAGGGCGCCGCCGGCCAGAGCGCCCAACGGCATCGTCCCCCAAACCAGGAACCGCATGGTCGCGTTCATGCGGCCTTGGAGCCGGTGCGGCGTAATCGCCTGGCGCAGGCTTACCTGATTGATGTTGTATAGGAGGATCCCGAAACTGGTGACCAGCGCGCCCAGCGTCAGCAGCGGAACCGCCATCGCCTGGGTGGCCAGCACCACCGGTACTAACCCAAGGCCCGGGAGCAGCGCCGCGGCCATGATCACGCGGCCGATGCCCAGCCGCTGGGCGAGGGCCGGGGCGAGCAGGACACCCACAAGCGCCCCAACGCTGCCCAAACTGAAGACGACGCCAATCGCAGCCGGCTTCATTGCCAGCTCGCGCGTGGCAAAGAGGATGTAGAGCGCGCCGGCCCCCGAAGCGAAGAAGTTTGAGGTGCCTGTACAACCGGCAATCGCCCGAAGCATCGGGTTGCCGAAGACCACGGCGAGCCCCTCGCGGACCTCGGCCAGCAGCGGCGCCCGGGCCGCCTCCGGCTCCGGCTCGGGCCGCCTGATAAGTCCAATGAACAACCCGGAGACCAGGAAGGACACGGCGTCGAGAAGGATTGCCATTGGGGCCGAGATGATCTGGACTACGACGCCGGCGAGTCCGGGGCCGGCAACATGAGCTATCGAGCGGCTCGCTTCAAGCTTGCTGTTGCCCTCCACGAGCTGCGCGCGGCTGACCAGCGACGGCAGATACGCCTGGTAGGCGACGTCGAAGAACACGGTCATCACGCCGGTCAGGAACCCGACCGCGTAGAGCAGCGGCATGTTGAGGATCCCTGCCAGGTGCGCAGCCGGAATCACCATCAGCACGATCGCGCGGCCTACGTCGCCTGTGATCAGGACGGGCCGGCGGCGCCAGCGGTCCACCCAGGCGCCGGCGAAGAGACCGATGAGCAGGAAGGGCGCGGTCACGACCGCCGAGAGGACACCCATCTGCGCCGGCGACGCCTTCAGGATCATCGCGGCTATGAGTGGCACCGCCAGGTTCGTGAACTGGCTCCCGAAGACCGAGATCGTCTGCCCGGTCCATAGCTTCAAGAAGTCGCGGTGCCGCCAGAGTGTGTCGGGTTTCATCGGATCAGGCTTCATCGGATCAGGTTTCAGCGGACAAGACTGATGAGCGCTGCGAGACCAAACGCGACGATGACGCACCCCGAGAGCTTGTTGATCCAGCGCATCCCAGATGGGCCGACCCTGGACCGGGCGGCGCCGGCGCCGCTGCTAAGGACTAACCACCAGGCGGCCGAACCGAGGAATACCCCTGCCACGAGCGCACCGGCCGTTGTGTATCTCCCTGCCGCGGCGGCACCTCCGGCCGTGGCGTGTCCCCCGGCCGCGTTCGCCAATCCCAGCCCCGCAAAAATCGCCGCAAACGAGAGGATCGTC
>DYHL01000059.1:0-5038 GCA_020724185.1 Candidatus Nitrosymbiomonas sp.
TTCGACCGACGAAAATCCCGTCCGAGAGCCATTTCTCGGACACACTCCTAGCCCCCTGCGTAGAGGAATCCGAGACTAGTTCTCGCGTGGCAGATGACGGCAGCTTTGGGGTACCATCGATGCGCGCATCTTTGCGAAGCGGGGCTAGGCTCAGGATCATTGAGTATCTCCACACATCACAGCCCGCCGCACTAGACTATGAAGCCGCGTCAGGAGTCTACGCATCCCGCTTCAACTACGAGGTAGTATCAGACGCAGGTGTAATAGCCTTTCACTTCGATCAGGCAAGACACAAGCGGATCACTACATTCCCCTATCACCGACACAAAGATGGTATTCGTGGGCCGCTGTTGGACGAAGACCCCAGAAACCTTCGGGAGTTCTTGAGGTTCATTCTTCGGTGCTAGGCTCGACCCACCCAAGATGACCCACTAGCACCGCTAGCCGCACCTGGAATTCCGGCTCCTCATTTCCTATGATGGTAGGGTTATGAGCGAACCGTCCCGCATGCGCCGGCTCTCCGCCGATCTCGCCCTGCTGGCTGTTGCGGCGTTGTGGGGCCTGACCTTCCCGCTCGGCAAGATAGTACTGGAGACCCTGACACCGTTCGCATACATGGCGGTCCGGTTCACCATCGCTGCGGTGGTGCTCGTCCCCTTGATGCTCCGTCGTCCGGTGGCGACGGCCAGACGCGACTGGATGGCCGCGGCTGCTCTGGGCGTGGTGCTGTTCCTGGGATTTGCCCTCCAGAAGATCGGGCTGAGAATAACCACCGCTTCAAAGGCCGGATTCATTACCGGGCTATCCGTGGTCATGGTGCCGGTGATCTGGGCGGTGTGGATGCGGCGGATCCCGCACCAGCGCGTGATGACGGGCATCGCCGCGGCCACGGTGGGACTTGCGCTGCTGACCCTTAACGGTTCGCTTGCCGTAAACGTTGG
Organism: Candidatus Nitrosymbiomonas sp.; assembly: GCA_020724185.1. Lineage (GTDB taxonomy): Bacteria > Sysuimicrobiota > Sysuimicrobiia > Sysuimicrobiales > Humicultoraceae > VGFA01. The sequence goes on from DYHL01000059.1 coordinate 942, forward strand.
CGATCTGCTGGTCCTGGCGTGCGCGGTGTGCTTCGCGATGCACATTGCCATTATGGGAAGATTGGCGCCTGTCCTCGACACGATAACCCTGACCACGGTGCAGGTGGTGGTGGCCGCCGTACTGAGCGTGCTGGCCGCGCTGATGGAGGGATCTCTTCCGGGGGTGGCTACCGCGAGCGCCCTGGTGTGGGGGATGATCCTGTTCATGACTGCTGCCGGAACGCTGGCGGCGCTGTTGATACAGGCGTGGGCCCAGCGGTTTACCACCCCCGCCCACACCGGGCTGATGTTCGCCTTCGAGCCGGTTGCGGCCGCGATCGCTGCGTTCTTCATCCTGGGCGAGGTCCTGGTTGGTCACCAGGCGTGGGGCGCCGCGCTGATCTTCGTTGGGATCGTGATCGCCGAACTCAATCAGGGCCGGGCTGAGATCCCGGTGGAGGTCAGACGATGAGCAAGAGCCCAGGCTTTCAGACGCGCGCGATTCACGGCGGTACGGTTCGCGATCCTCTTAAGTCGGTGAGCCCGCCGATCTACCAAACCACAACTTTTCAGTTCGACTCCATGGCCGAGGGCGCCCGACTGGGGGCCGATGAGGGCAGCGGCTGGTACTACACGCGCTGGGGCAATCCCACGACGCGACTCTTCGAGGAGCTGATGGCCGACCTCGAAGGCGGTGAGGACGCCCTTGCCACGGCGTCTGGCATGGGGGCCATCTCTACCGCGGCGCTGGCGGTGCTCGAACCCGGCGCGCACGTCGTCTGCCCGCGCGCGGTGTATCAGGCCACCTTCACTCTGTTCCGTGAAGTGACCCCCAAGCACGGGGTCGAGGTCACGTTCATTGACGCGGTTGACCCGGATGCCTACGAGCGGGCCGTGCGGCCCAACACGAAGCTCCTGTACATCGAGACGCCCAACAATCCGTTGATGCAGGTTACCGACATTGAAGCCATCGCGGCGATGGCACGCCGGATCGGCGCCGTTACGATTGCCGACAACACCTTCGCGTCCCCGTTCAATCAGACGCCCATTGCGCAGGGGGTGGACCTGGTCGTGCACAGCGCGACGAAGTACCTGGGCGGTCACCACGACGTTACGGCCGGAGTGATCGTGGGCCGGCGCGACCTTATCAAGCGGGCCACGCGCATGCTCCGGACTCTCGGTCCAGTGCTCGATCCGTTCGGGGCATGGCTGCTGGTGCGCGGGCTGCGGACGCTGGGGCTGCGGGTAGAGCGGCACAACCACAACGCGGCTGGCCGCTTTTCTGGCAGGCCACCCGCGGGTGGAGAGGGTTCACTACCCGGGCCTGCCGTCACATCCCGATCACGCCGTTGCCACCAGGCAGGTGCGCGGATTTGGCGGGATCCTCTCGTTTGAAGCACAGGGAGGCTTCGACGCCGGCGTGCGCACGGTCGAGAGTCTGCGGGTCGCCAGCCTGGCGGTTAGTTTGGGTGGCCACGAGACCCTGGTGACGCATCCGGCGTCCACGAGCAGCGTCGGGATTCCTCGGGAAGATCGGGAGCGGTCCGGGATAACCGACGGCTTGATCCGCGTTTCGGTCGGGCTGGAAGATGTGGAGGACCTGATCGCCGATTTCGATCAGGCCCTGCGCGCCGCGTAGGCTGCGGCCTAGGCTCCCTGCCAGGCCAGCAGGATCTTTGCCGCTTCTTCCAGCGACGCCGCCTCCGCATCGGGCCTGATGTGGCGGTGGTTGACGTTGTCCGCATTTGGCGTCATCGTCACGTAGAGCGTGCGCATCCCGACCCCCTGCCCGCCGCCGATGTCGGCCTCCAGCGTGTCGCCGACCATCGCGGCGCGCGCCGGCTCAATGCCCCACAGGTTGAGCACGGAGTGAAAGATCGCGGGGTCGGGTTTCACGCGTCCGAACCCCGCGGACGTTACGACCGGGTCGAGGTACCGGCGGAAACCCATCCGCTCGACGATCTCCTCGATCAGCCAGTGGGAAGAGGCGTTCGAGATTATCCCCAGCCGGATGCCGGCCTTGCTCAACCGCTCCAGCATTTCCACTGCGCCCGGGAATGCCCGGTACCCCTTCAGTTCGGGGCCAAAGAAGACGCGCTCCGCTTCCCCGACGAACCCATCGTCAGGGGTCTCAAAGCCCAGCTGAGCCGCCGCCCGGCGGATCGCTTCCTGCGTGGTGTACTGGCGGCCGGTGGTCCAGGTCATCTTCCACATCCAGTCCCGGGCTTCGCGGATCGCGATGCCCAGCTCCGCAGGGCCGCCCGATGACCGCAGCCACGCGGTCAGGTGCGCGATGTTGTCACCCTCTGTTGTGGAGGGGTAGATGAGCGTGCCGCCAATGTCGAAGATCACGCCGGCCAGCGGTGGAAGAGTAGGGTGAATTGCACCAGTCATGCCGGGATGATACAACACGCGCAGGCGTCAGTCGAGAAACAGAGGGACCAGTTCGAACCTGTTCACGTCCAGCAGTCCGCGGTCGGTGAGCTTAAGGGCCGGGATTACCGACAGCGACATGAACGACAGCGTCATGAATGGATCCGCCAGGGACACCCCGAGGCGCTGGGCGGCCGCCAGCAATGCCCGCTGCCCTTCGGCGACCCTGGTGAGCGGTTCGTCCGACATGAGACCGGCGATGGGCAGGGGCAGCGAGGTGATCTCCCCGCCATCAACGGCCACCAGCCCGCCCTGCATCTCGAGGACGCGCTCCACCGCCGCGCGCATGGCTTCGTCAGAGGCGCCCAGGACGATCAGATTGTGCGCGTCGTGGGCGATCGTCGAGGCCAGCGCCCCGCGCCTCAGTCCGAAGCCGCGCACGAATCCCATGCCGACCCGGCCGCTTCCGGTGTGCCGTTCGATCACCGCCATCTTGATGAGATCCCTGTCGGGATCGGCGACCGCCTCGCCGTTGACGATGGTGATCTCTGCCTCACCGGCTCCGGTTACTAGCTGATTCGGAACAAGCTCGATCACGCGCACGCGGCGGCTGCGCGCTGGTATGCCGAAGCGGAGGCTGCTGCGCAGCACGTTGATCGAGCCGCGGAGCATCGGCAGCTTCTCAGGCCGCTGGTAGGGCAGCATCTCGCCGTCCTGGGCCACGAGGCGGCCGTGACGGTACACCAGCCGGGGGCGCGGCGACCGGAGGTCGTCGAAGACAATCAGGTCGGCGAGCCTGCCCGGCGCGACGGCGCCACGGTCGCGCAGCCCGAAGCACTCGGCAGGGTTCAGGCTGGCGAGCTGGAGGGCCAGCAAGGGATCGAGCCCCAGCCCGATCGCCTGTCGCACCATCGAGTCAATGTGCCCCTCCGCGAGCAGGTGCTTTGGGTTGCGGTCGTCGGTCACGAAGACGCAGCGCCAGGCGTTCCCGGGTGTGACCAGCGGCAGCAGGTCCTGGAGGTTGCGCGCGGCAGTGGCCTCACGCAGCATGATGACCATCCCCCGCTGCATCTTTTCCCGGGCTTCTTCCACGATCGTGCACTCGTGATCCGAGCCGATCCCGGCCGCCGCGAGAGCGTTCAGGTCCATGCCCCTGATACCTGGCGCATGCCCGTCAATTGGCCGGCTCCCCGCCGAGCGGATCTTGGCCACCACGTCCTCGCTGGAGGCCAGCAGGCCCGGGGAGTTCATCACCTCGGCCAGCCCGAGGACCCACTTGTCCTGCATTAGGACCTCGACGTCGTAGGCGGATAGCTCAGCGCCCGCGCTCTCCATCGGGCTGGCAGGGACGCAGGAGGGGGCCATCAGGTACACGCTGAGCGGGTTGTACTTGGCCGCCTGCAGCATGTAGCGGATGCCGCTCATGCCCAGCACGTTGGCGATCTCGTGCGGGTCGGCGATCACGGTGGTGGTTCCCCTGGGCACCACCGCGCGCGCGAACTCCGGGACGCTCACCATGGCGCTCTCGATGTGCACGTGCCCGTCAATGAAGCCAGGAGCCAGGTACGATCCCCCCAGGTCGCAGACCTCACGGGCCCGATAGACACCACGGTCCGGACCCGCGGCAATCCCGGCAATACGGTCGCCAAGGATGGCCACGTCGGAGTACAGCACATCGTGGTCAAATAGGTCGAGGACGCGTGCGTTGGTCAGTAGAAGGTCGGCGGGCTCTCTGCCCCGGGCGA
>DYHL01000059.1:5048-12840 GCA_020724185.1 Candidatus Nitrosymbiomonas sp.
AAGTTCCCCAGGCCGGTTTAGGGTTCCTGCGCGGCGGAGGGCGGTGAGTCGGAGGGCGGCGCGCCACCCGGCAGGAAAGCGGTCCAGCGTTTGTTGAACCGTTGAACAAGGATGGACATTCTACTTCCGCGCACGCTCGACGAGGCGCTCGGGATGAAGTCAGATCATCCCGAGGCCGTGCCCATTGCCGGCGGGACCGACCTGATGGTCGAGATGAACCTCGGCCACCGCAGGCCCCCCATTGCTTTGGACGTCCACCGGCTTCCCGAACTGCGGCAGTGGCGTTGCACGGACGGCACGCTCTTCCTTGGCGCCGGGATGACGTACGTCCGGATCATCAGGGAGCTGCCCGGGTTCACCGCGCTGGCGCAGGCGTCGCGTTCGGTGGGTTCGCCGCAGATCCGCAACCGGGGCACGATCGGAGGCAATCTGGGTACGGCCTCACCGGCAGGCGACGCGCTGCCCGTGATGGCTGCCTGCGACGCCGAGGTGGTGCTGGCCGCATCCGGCGGCCGCACCAGGGCGCTTCCCTGGCACCAGTTTCTGGTCGGCCCCAAGAAGACCGCGATCGAGCCCGACGAGCTGATCCTCGGCGCGCGCTGGCGCGTCACGCGCGGTCCCGGTTCGTTCTCCAAGGTCGGCAGGCGCAACGCGATGGTGATCGCGATCGCCAGTCTCTGCCTGGTGCTGGACGAGGACCGGCGCGCCGTGCGGGTTGCGCTCGGATCAGTAGGCCCCACAGTTCTACGGGTCCCCCAGGCCGAGGCCTTCGCCGCGGGCGCACTCGCCGAGGCAGGCGTCTGGGACGACCCTGCTGCGCTGCTGCCTCCGGAGGTGATCGAGGCCTTCGGCGAACGCGTGGCCGCATCTGCCAGGCCGATTGACGACGTCCGCGGCACCGCGGCCTACCGGCGGCATGCCTGCGGGGTGCTGGCGCGCCGGGCACTGCGCTGGGCGATCGAGGATCGGCAGGCCGGACCAGCAGGCCACGGAAGGCCCGCTGGGAGCTGGGGAGCGCGATGCTGATCCGTTTGAAGGTCAACGGTGAGTGGCACACGGCCGATGCGGAGCCACAGGCCAGTTTGCTCTACGTGCTGCGCGAGCACCTGGGACTGCTCGGCACGAAGAACGGGTGCGAGCAGGGAGAGTGCGGCGCGTGCTCGGTCTGGCTGGACGGCGAGATGGTGTGCTCCTGTCTGGTGCTGGCGGCGCAGGCGCACGAGCGCGAGGTGCGCACCGTGGAGGCGCTGGCCGGGCCCGAAGGGTTGCACCCCGTACAGGAGGCGTTCCTGGAGGCGGGCGCGGTGCAGTGCGGCTTCTGCACGCCTGGGCTCGTGGTGGCAGCCGCCGACCTGCTGGCGCGGAATCCCTCGCCGGACGAGGCGACGGTGAGGGAGGCGCTGTCGGGCAACCTGTGCCGGTGCACCGGCTATGTGAAGATCCTCGACGCGGTGCGGCTGGCATCCGAGCGCCTGCGCGGGCGGACCGCATGAGCAGGGTTCTGATCGAATCGTGCGAGGTAGTCGTCACCATGGACGACGCGGGGACCGAGATCCCAGGTGGATCGCTCTTGCTTGAAGATGGGGTGATCGCCTGGGTCGGATCGGGACCCCTGCCACAGGTGGCGCCCGGCGGTCCCACAGGCCGCCTGGAGCGCGTGGACGGTCGCGGCACGGTAGCGCTGCCCGGCCTGATCAACGCGCACCACCACCTGTATCAGACGCTGACGCGCGTGCGCGCGCTCGACCAGGGGCTCTTCGGCTGGCTGCGCGCGTTGTATCCGATTTGGGCAGGCGTGGATGAGGAATGGGTGTTTGCCGCTTCGCGCGTGGGCCTGGCAGAGATGGCGCTCTCGGGCTGCTCGACAACCACAGATCACCACTACGTGTTTCCGAAGACCAGCGACGGCCTGGACCTGCTGGAAGCGGAGATCTCCGCGGCCCGCGAGGTCGGCCTGCGGTTCCATCCCTGCCGCGGCTCGATGGATCTCGGCGAGTCCGAGGGCGGGCTGCCGCCGGACTCGATCGTGCAGGAGACGGAGACCATCCTGGCGCAGACCGATGAGGCCGTGCGCCGGTTCCACGACCCCGCGCCCGGGGCGATGCTGCGCATCGCGGTGGCGCCCTGCTCGCCGTTCTCCGTGACCGAGCGGCTGATGCGGGAGTCCGCGGCGCTGGCCCGTCGCCTGGGAGTTCGCCTGCACACCCACATAGCCGAGACCCTTGAAGAGGACGCCTACTGCCGGGCCACATACGGGCGGCGGCCGCTCGAGGTGCTCGATGACCTGGGATGGCTGGGCTCCGACGTATGGCTGGCCCACTGCGTGCACCTGTCCGATCGGAACGTCCACCAGATCGCCCACAGCGCGACCGGCGTGGCATGGTGCCCGACCTCGAACCTGCGCCTGGGCTCGGGCATCGCGCCGGTGCGGCTGCTGCTCGATGCCGGCGCGCGGGTGGGTCTGGGCGTGGACGGATCAGCGTCCAACGACGGCGGGCACCTACTGGCCGAGGCGCGCATGGGCATGCTCGCGGCCCGCTCCGGCGGCGCCGGCGCGATGAGCGCCCGGGAGGCGCTGCGCGTGGCCACGCGGGGCGGCGCGGAATGCCTGGGCCGTGACGACGTCGGCTCTCTCGAGGTTGGGAAACGCGCGGACGTGGCGCTGTTTGGGGTTGAGGGATTGGAGCACGCCGGTGCGGATGCCGATCCCGTTGCCGCGGTGGTGCACTGCAGCCCGCAGCGCGTGCGGCACCTGTTCGTGGAGGGACGGGTCGTGGTGCGGGACGCGCGCCTGGTCGGCGCGGATGAGGCCGCGATCGCGTCGGAGGGGCGGCGCGTCGCACTTCGGATCGCCGATCATGCCAGGGGGAGCGCTTCGGCATGAGCATCAGTACCCTGACAAAGACGCGAGGCGGCGTGGGCGAGAGCGTCCGACGGGTGGACGGCGTCCCCAAGGTCAAGGGCGAGTTCCAGTTCGGGAGCGACCTCTGGGCTGAGGGGATGCTGTGGGGACACACCCTGCGCAGCCCGCACCCGCACGCGCTGATCCACTCGATCAACGTAGCCGGCGCGCTGGCGCTGCCAGGCGTGCACGCGGTGCTGCTGGCTGGTGACGTGCCCGGGAAGAAGTGCTTCGGACTGGAGTTCGCCGACCAACCGGTGCTGGCAGGGGACCGCGTCAGATATGCCGGCGAGCCGGTGGCGATCCTGGCGGCGGTGGATCCCGAGACGGCCCGACGGGCGGCCGCGCAAATCGTTGTGGACTACGAGGTCCTGCCACCGGTCACCGACATGGAGGCGGCCCTGCTGCCCGACGCGCCTCGGTTGCACGAGTACGGCAACGTCCTGCGGCACGTTCGCATCGTGCACGGCGATCCCGACGCCGCGGCGGAGGTCTGGGTCGAGGGGTACTACGAGACCGCGATGCAGGACCAGGCGTTCCTGGGCCCGGAGTCCGGCATGGCGATCCCCTCCTCCGATGGCGGGGTGGACCTCTACGTTGCCACGCAGTGGCTGCACGTGGACCGCGAACAGGTGGCGCCCTGCCTGAACCTGCCCGCTGAGAAGGTGCGGGTGCACCTGTCGGGCGTGGGCGGTGCGTTCGGCGCGCGCGAGGACGTCAGCATGCATGTTCACGCCTGCATGCTGGCGCTGCGCACCGGGAAGCCCGTGAAGATGGTCTACGGCCGGGAGGAGTCGTTCTTCGGCCACGTTCACCGTCACCCGTCCCGGATCTGGATGCGTCACGGCGCCACGCGTGAAGGCCGCTTGGTGAGCGTACGCGCCCGGCTCCTGCTGGACGGCGGCGCGTACTCCTCGTCCGGGTCGGCGGTCATCGGCAACGCGTCCACCTTTGCGGCCGGTCCCTACGAGGTACCCAACGCGCTGATCGAGGGCACGCGCGTCTTCACCAACAACCCGCCGTGCGGGGCGATGCGCGGCTTCGGGGCGGTGCAGGTCTGCTTCGCGTACGAGGCGCAGATGGACAAACTGGCCAAGGCGCTGGGGATGGACCCGGTCGCGTTGCGCCTCCGGAACGCGCTCAAGACGGGTTCGGCCCTGCCGACGGGCCAGATCATCCAGGGCAGCGCGCCGGTTCGCGAGGTGATCGAACGCTGCGCCGCGATCCCAATGCCGGCCGCGATCCCGATGCCGGACGCAGTCTCTATGCCAAAGGAGGAGGGGGGCCGGCGCGACCGTCTCTCGTACCCGGGCGGTGCCGGCAACGTCTCCCGCGGGGAGGCGCTGCGCCGCGGGGTCGGGTTCGCCGTCGGCTACAAGAACATCGCCTACAGCGATGGCTTCGATGACTCCTCGGAGGCGCGCGTGAAGCTCTTCGCCGGGTCGTCAGGGCCGATCGCCGAGGTGCACTCCGCCGCGGCCGAGGTGGGGCAGGGAGTGCACACGGTGTTGGCCCAGATCGCGCGCACCGAGCTGGGCGTGGAGCACGTGGTGCTTCACCCTTCGGACACGCTTGTGGGCTCGGCCGGCTCCACCTCGGCATCGCGCCAGACCATGATGTCGGGCGGGGCGGTGCAGCTCGCCTGCCAGGCGATCAGGGAAGAACTGTTCGATCGCGTGCGCCTCCGCGCAGGCATGGGCGACGCACCCCTGGTGCCCGATGGCGCCCTGACGCTGGAAGGCGGCATGGTGCTGGCCGGCGGCGTCCCGGTCGGACCGATCGAGGCGTACCTGGATGAACCGATCGAGCGCACGCGCGTCTATCACCACCGGCCCACGCGGGCGATGGACGCCATGGGGCAGGGCGACCCGCACGTCAGTTTCGCCTTCGCGGCGCAGCGCGCGGTGGTCGAGGTGGACGAGGAGTTGGGGCTCGTCAGGGTGGTGCAGATTGCCACGGCACAGGACGTCGGCCGTGCGATCAACCCCCAGGCCGTCTACGGGCAGATCGAGGGCGGCACGGCCATGGGGCTGGGGTTCGCCCTGATGGAAGAGGTCCAGGTGCGGGAAGGCCGCATCCTAAACGCGTCGTACACCGACTATCTGATTCCCACGATCCTGGACATGCCACCGGTGGAGGCGGTGCTGGTCGAGGAGCCAGAGCCCGGCGCGCCGTACGGCGTCAAGGGCGTCGGCGAGCCGCCTACCGTGGTCTCGACCGCCGCAATCGTGGCCGCGCTGCGCGACGCTACGGGCCGTGCACTGAACCGCGTGCCGGTCCGGCCTGACGACCTGATTGGCCTCACCCAGCCGGCCGCCTCTGCCGGCCCGCCGCCTGCGCCCGACGTGCCCGGCCCGAAGGCGGTCCCACATTACTGGGGGCTGACCCACGGGCAGGGCACGCTGATGGAGCCCGAGTAGCATGCCCGTTCACGAGCATCCCGCCGAGATGCTGCGGCGGCTGATCCAGTTCGACACCACTAATCCCCCGGGCCGCGAAGCCGCTTGCGTCGGCTACATCAACGAACTGCTGATCGCTGCCGGGTTCGAGACCACGCTGCTCGACCGCGACCCCGAGCGCCCCAACCTGATTGCCCGCCTGGCCGGGGAAGGCAGCGGGCCGCCGCTATTGCTCTACGGGCACGTGGACGTCGTAACCACCGCGGGACAGGTCTGGCAACACCCGCCGTTTGAGGGCCGGCTTGTGGACGGCTTCGTCTGGGGCCGCGGCGCCCTGGACATGAAGGGCGGCGTGGCAATGCTGCTTTCCGCCTTCCTGCGCGCCCGCTCCGAGAGCCTGCGGCCGGCAGGCGACGTTGTGCTGGCGATCCTGAGCGATGAAGAGGCCAATGGCGACCATGGCGCCAGGTTCCTGGTGGAGCACCACGCGGGGTTGTTCGACGGGATCCGCTACGCCATCGGCGAGTTCGGCGGGTTCACGATGCCGGTTGGCGGCCGAATGTTCTATCCCATCCAGGTTGCCGAGAAGCAGATCTGCGGCCTGAAGGCGACCATTCGCGGGCCGGGCGGGCACGGCGCCCTTCCCATGCGGGGCGGCGCCATGCCGTCGCTTGGGCGCGTCATTGGAGAGCTGGACCGGCACCACCTACCGGTGCGCGTGACCCCGGTTGCCCGGCAGATGATCGAGGCGATCGCAGGCGCGCTGCGGCCGCCCCTAAGTCTGATCCTGCGCTCGTTGCTGTCCCCGCGGCGCGCGGACGGCGTGCTGGCGCTGCTGGGCGAGCGCGGCCGGATGTTCTCGCCGCTGCTGCGCAACACCGTCAACGCCACCATCGTGCGCGGCGGCGAGAAGATCAACGTCATCCCCAGCGAGATCGTTCTCGAAATGGACGGCCGGCTGCTGCCTGGGTGCGGCCCGGACGAGGTGATCGCCGAGTTGCGCCCAATCCTAGGCGATGGCATTGAGTTGGCTGAGTTGAACGTGGCCCGCCAGAACCCCGGTCCCGCGTCACCCGACATGGGGATGTTCGATTTGCTGGCCGGGATTCTGCGCGACGCGGATCCTGCCGGCATCCCGGTGCCGTATCTGATGCCCGGCGCGACCGACGGGCGGTTCTTCTCGCGACTGGGGATTCAGACCTACGGCTTTCTGCCGATGCGCCTGCCAGAGGGGATGAACTTCTCGCGATTGGTGCACGCGGCCGACGAGCGGATTCCGGCCGAGGCCGTGGAGTTCGGCACGCGGGCGATTCTAGAGGCGCTCGGTAGGTTTGGGCGGTCCTACTGACCCTGTAGGCGTCTCGAGGGCGGCGAGCGCCTGCTCGCGGCTGACGGTCGGATATTGATCGAGGAAGCGCTCCAGCGGGTCGCCAGCTTCCAGGCAGTCGAACAGGATCTGAACGGGGACACGGGTGCCTACGAACACAGGCGTGCCCCCGAGGATCTTCGGGTCGCTGTGAACAACCGCCGTCCTGGTGCTCATAGGGCCGCTCCTGCTTCGACTACTGCAGAATCATACACCGATTGCAGCGAATGTGCCCACGGGTTGTGCCGCCTATCACCTTTCGAAGGCATTGCTCTCTGAATGCAATGATAGCGAATGCTGCCGCCCGCCGCCACGCCTCGACGTGAAGACAAGCTGACCTTTGAGACGCCACGGCGCCCTACAGCCCCGCGCGCGGCGTGGTCGGCGGGCATGTGCTTGACGACGTCACATCTTGCCTGTCACCGTGTTGTGACTGGCGTTCGTCAGGGCCACACTCTGTCTACGCCAAGCCTGTTGGGTCAAGGACGTTCCTCAAGAAGTACTTGGCTTTAGGAAACGGAAGTACCCAAGGCCCAAGGCCAACAGTAGCCAGATGACGACATTAATCCAGCCGAGCACATTCCATAAACCGGAAAGTTGGCCCAGCAGACTCACGATGAAGCCAACGGTGTCGGCTATGAAGAGGCCGAGGAGGATGCCCCGCCGTGCCTCGGAGTCTGCGGCGCTTCTGAGAAACCAGCACACCAGGCCAATTCCAAGGAGCCCCACGCCCATGAATCGCGCCATGTATGTTCCGGCTGCATCTAGCGTGACGCCGCCCCATGACAAGTATGTTGCTGGTGTCAACACAAAGGCGATTGCGAAGACGAGCGAGATAACCGCTTTCACGGCCAAAAAGGTACTGAGTTTCATCGGATTGCCTCCCTTCCTTAGGTAGATGTGTTGTCCGTGATCACAGACGGCAGTTGGGTCTGCGAACAGACGATATGGTCCGTTTCACACAAACCTTGGTCTCATAGGCTGCTCCTTTCTGCCCTTTGGCAAACCACAATTGCTATCTGCCGAATGTCGCCAAACGCTCGCTTCACGCAACCGGTGGCATAGCTCCTCGCTAGGAGCCTGTCCTGGAAATGGCATCAGTATTAGCGGCTGAGGGGCTCAACC
>DYHL01000060.1 GCA_020724185.1 Candidatus Nitrosymbiomonas sp.
GGTGGCCACCGGCATAGCTGCGATGGTCGCGTTTCACGTTGTGGTCAACGTGGGAATGACGGTCGGGCTGATGCCCGTGACCGGGATTCCCTTGCCACTCGTGAGCCATGGAGGCACGGCAATACTCACAACTCTTGCCGGCACGGGGATGCTGCTCAGCATCCACCTGCGCCGGCGCCCGGGAGGCTGACAGGGGAGGCCGGCCTGGGAGAACTGGGAGCTGGGATCATGGGAAGAGAGATAATCGCCAGCACCGAAGCAGGCGAGACGCGCGTGGCCGTCTTGGAAGACGGCACGCTCGTCAACCTGTTCGTCGAACGGTCAGAGCCCGTGGCCGGCAACGTCTACAAGGGTCGGGTCACGAACGTCCTGCCGGGGATGGACGCCGCGTTCGTGGACATTGGTCTGGAGCGCAACGCCTTCCTCCACGTGGCCGACATCCGCTCGCAGCGGCTCGACGGTGAGGAGGTCGAGGAATCATTTGGCCGCGGTGCGATCGCCGAGCGGCTGCGCACCGGCCAGGAGATTCTGGTGCAGGTCACCAAGGAGCCGATGGGATCGAAGGGCGCGCGGGTCACGACCTACGTGGCCCTGCCGGCCCACTACCTGGTGTTGATGCCGACCGTCAACTACGTGGGGGTGAGCCGGCGCATCACCAGCGAGGCCGAGCGCAAGCGGCTGCGCCAGATGGCCGAACGGGTGCGGCCCGAGACGATGGGCATCATCGTGCGCACCGCCGCCGAGGGAGTCGAAGAGAAGGTCCTCTCTGACGACGTGGCGTTCCTGCTTCAGATGTGGAACCGGGTGATCGAGCGCGCGCGCTCCGGCAAGGCGCCAGCGCCCGTCTACCAGGACCTGCGCCTGATCCGGCGCGTTGTGCGCGACCTGTTTACCGAGGACGTGGAACGGTTCGTGGTGGACTCGCCGGAGGAGCACGGCCGGATCGCGGACCTGCTTTCCTCCTTTGCCCCTCAGCTCCGATCCCGGCTGGTGCTCCACCGCGACGACGAGCCGGTCTTTGAGCACCGAGGGATCGAGCGCGAGATAGACCGCGCGCTGCGCCGCCGGGTCTGGCTGAAGTCGGGCGGGTACATAGTGATAGACCGGACCGAGGCGCTGACCGTCATTGACGTCAACACCGGCAAGTACGTTGGGAAGACCGACCTGACCACCACGATACTGCGCACGAACCTCGAGGCCGTCGGCGAGGTCGTGCGCCAGATCACGCTGCGGGACATCGGCGGCATCATCCTTGTGGACTTCATTGACATGGACAAGGCGGATCACCGCCAGCGGGTGCTGGACGCACTGGAGGAGGCCGTGAAGCGGGACCGGTCCAAGGCTCACGTCATTGACCTGACCGACCTGGGCCTGGTTGAGATCACCCGCAAGCGCGTCTACCAGGATCTGGATGAGATCATGCGGGCTCCGTGCCCGTACTGCGAGGGCCGCGGCCGCGTGCTCTCTCCGGAAACGATGGCGGTCCGCGTGCGGCGCGAGGCACGCAGGCTGGTCCGAGGCACCAAGGCACCCGCGGTGCTCATCGAGGTGCACCCCCAGGTGGCCGGCGCGCTGTTGCGGGACGGTGCCGGTTGGGTGCGGACGCTGGAGGAGGCCTCGGGCAGGCGCGTGCGCATCCGCGGCAGGGAGGGACTGCACCTGGAGCGCCTGAACGTCGCCGAGGGCGAGAGCCTGAAGGAACTGGAGGCGGCTCCTCCCGAGGGCGGCAAGCGCGTCCAGTTCTGGATGGACAGGGGTCCTGACGAGGTTCTCTCGCTGGCGGAGCCAGACCCGGACTACGAGGTGGCCCTGGCGCTGGCCGAGGGGTTGCCGCAGGAGGCCGGCCGAAAGGGAATCGTTACGCGGGTGCTGGGGATGCTGCGGGGCAGGCGGGACGAGCCATAGGTGCCCGCGGCCTTCACGGATTCCTCGGCGCGGCGGTGGCCCGGCTCCGCGCCACGTCCCGCCCGCGCCGGATCTCGACCTCGATCACCACACCGCTGCCGGACTGCTCGACGGTGATGCTCTCGACCCCGGTGGCCACCACCCGGGAGTCGCGGGCCGTGACGCGCCCGGCCGGTCCGGGGACAACGGTCTGGCGGACCACCTCGCGCCGGTCGGGCAGGTGGAGGTAGAGGACCCAGATTGCCTGGTCGCCCGGTCCCCCTGATCCCGCAACCGGCGCCGCGGCGACCGAGAGGACGGGCTCACCCTCCTCGACGGCCAGGCGCGGCCGGATGGTCACGCTCGGTGCCTGGCTGGCGTTGCGGACGTCGCGGGCGATCAGATCCACCAGGAGCCCGGCCTGCACCTGGGCCTCCCGCATGTCGCTGCCCCGTCGCCAGGTCGAGAGACTGGCCACGAACAGCGAGCCCACCAGCGCTATCACGATCGCTGCCAGTGCCAGCGCGACGACGATTTCCATCAGGCTGAACCCGCGGTCCAAACTGAACCCGCGTGCCGGCTGCCGGCTCATTTCCCGACGAACTCGCAGGCCGCTGAGATGTGCCGCAGGGTGGAGAGGGTTACGCTGCGCTGCTGGCGCTCCTGGGTCCAGGTCACGGTGGCCGACAGCTCCCACAGGTTCTTGCCGGACGCACGGTGGACGCTCACCTCGCGGCGATAGCGGATCAGGCGATCGCCGCCAACCTCCTCAGGGATCGTGTCGCGGAAAGAAGAGCCGCACGGCGCAGCGGTCAGGGTGGCCAGCGCCTCTTCGGCCAGCCCGGTGGCGGTGTTCATACTACCGGCCAGGGCCGCGGCCCGCAGGCCGATCGCGAAGGCGGTGAAGATGATGACGGCCACGACGCCGAGCAGCATCGTGGCGATGAGGACCTCCAGGATGGTCATGCCGCGGTCAGCGGCAGAAGCCGTGTGTCTTCCCGAGAGGTCAAACATGGGTCAGCGGGACACCTCCTCCCAGCGCGCGACCCAGGCGATCACGGGTTCGCCGGGGGGCACCCGAAGTCCCGGCGTCCCCAGGACCGCCGGATCGTAGCGGATCACGACCTTCGCCGCGTCGTTCCTGAAGCTGACCGCCGGATCGTTGCTGACCAGAGCGCCGACCACCTCGACCTGCGCGCCGGCAGCGGCATCGAAGACCCGGCTGGTCAGGACAAGTCCATGGACGCGCAACCGGGCCCGTGGGCCGACGATCACCGCGCCGTTGCCCATCGTGATGATCCCGGGCAGGGTGCGGGTGTGCGTTGAATGCACGATCTGCAACTCGGCGTCGGGATTCACCTGCACGGTGCTCTCGGCGACCAGCGCACCTTCCTCGATCCGGATCCGGCTCCTGGCAGGCACCGTTACCATGCCGGTCACGTAGACCACCCCGCGTAGCGTCGGCGCATCCTCGGTCGAGGCCAGATAGGCCAGCACCCTGGCGAACTGCGCTTGATCGTAGGAGCCGTCGCTCTTGCGTTCGAGATCGCCGTCCCCGGTGAACTTCCCGGCCGCTCGGTTGACCTCGGCGTTCGCCGTGTTCCTCGACGCCAGATCGCGGTAGAACGCGCGGTCCACCGAGGGAAACGCCGGAAGGCGCTCGGCGCGCCGCACCCGCTCGTCCAGGTTCAGGCCGGCCATCGTCAGTTGCTGCACGTCCACCCTCTGGCGCGCCTCGCCCAGCGTCAGCGCGGCCTGTTCGGACAGGAGCACCCGCACCGACTCGCGCGACGGAGACGCAGATTCCCCGCCGGATCGCTCCGGCGGATCCACAGGGCCCGAGGCGAGGTCGAGCGGCAGGGCAGGGTCGTTCAGCGAGACCTTGCTCTGCGCGAACCAGACCTCTTCGCCCGCGGCGATGTGCACCCAGGGCCGGTCCCCAATCCCTGCCCCGTAGGGGAGCAGGAACACGGCAGCGGGCGCCCGCTCGAACTGGACCACGGTGGCGCCGTAGAGGGCCGACAGGAGCGCCGGCGATGCCGGGTAGACGCGCGCGCGCAGGCGCCGCACCGTGTCCCCCACCTGACCCTCGCCCGTCACCAGGAGGGCGCCGTCCTGATCGGCCACGATGGACACGCGATATCGGCGCGGCATCGGGCCGGCTGCCACGGTCTCGGTGTGCCCCTCGGGCCGCCAGTCCCGGCCAGGAGCGCCCTCATGCGTTTCTGATTCGAGGATCGCCAGCGCACGGTGCACCCCGGCTTCGGCGAGGAGGAGCGCGGCAGCGGCCCGGTACCGCGTGCCGGCACGCGTCTGCTGCTGGTTCATGAACCAGATGAAGGTAACCGACGAAGCGGTCACCGCAAGCAGGATGGCCAGGACGGCCAGCAGCGCCATCCCGGTCTGCTCTCTCTCGCGCGGGTGACCTTTCATAGGGGAGATGGAAGGGGGTGGAGCCGGTCTCCACCCCCTTCGTTCCTTTCAGAGTTCGTCAGTGCTACGGCCTGGCGAGCGTGATCACCGGGGAGGTCCAGGTCTCCCAGTGAGCAGGATTGTTGTCGCTGCCCAGCGCCTTCTGGATGGACAGCCTGATGATGTAGCCTCCGTTGGGCACGGTGTAGGACCTGTTCCCCCTGGTCGTGGTCCCGTCCCACGCGAACGCGAAGAACGAGGTAGCGGTCGAGTTCCTGCCCACGTAGTCGAAGTCGAACGCCCGGCCCCACGCCTGCCCAGTGATGGCGTTGAAGACCTCCATGCGCAGTTTCCGCACCTGGTGGTCGAGGTGCAGGAGGATGTAGGGGATGTCGGTGCCGACCAGGGTGAACGTGGCGCCGCCGGGCTGGTTGTAGAAGGATCCTCCAACGAGTTTGGCAAGCCACGGGAAGCCGGATGCCGTGGGCGCCAGCGCGATGATGGACTGGTAGTCGCCGATGAAGCCGGCGTAAGGCACCCGGTAGACCTGCCCGGGCGTCGTGGGAGTGAAGACGATGTACCCGCCGTAGATGCCGCGGTCGGGCGCTGCCGGCGCCGTGATGGTGACGCTGACCGTGACCGAACCCTTGGCCGGCACGGTGACGCTCGGCGAACTGAAGCCCACGGTGGCAGGGGCATTGAAGAAGGCCACCGTGAACGTGTTGGCCCCGGTGGCGAGCGCAGGCGCGTGCGACAGGTTGTAGGTCACCGGCGCGGACGCGTTATTCTCGATCTTCAGGGTCCGCGTGGCTGGACCGGCTTCGCTCTCGCCCAGCGAGAGCTTGCCGGGCTCGATCTTCGTGTCAGCCAGGATGGCTTTGTCAATCTGCAGCATCCCGGCGCCCTGGCGGTGGACGTTGTCCAGGAAGCCCAGGGCCGGGTTCCTCCACCAGTTCTTGGGAGCGGCGCTGTTCTGCAAGATCGTGCGTACGATCTGTGATGGGGTCTTCGGCTTCGCCTGGAGCAACAGCGCGACGCCGCCCGCCACGTGCGGCGAGGACATCGAGGTGCCGCTGATTGTCGCGTAGCTGCCGCGCTCGACCGGATAGGTTGAGCGGATGAGCCCACCAGGAGCCCCGATGTCAGGCTTGATGGCCAGGTCGGGACTCAGGCCGTAGGAGCTGAACGACGAGATCAGGCCGCCGGTGGGATTAATGAAGGTCCCGAACTGGTTCGTCCACGTCAGGTCAACGGGACCGGCCGCCAAGCGGTTGTTGATCAGAACGCCTTCAGTGTCCGAGATAGCGACCACGGGTATGGTTATGGGTGGCGTGCCTGCGACCGTGGGACTGAAGCGGCCAGGGACGTTGTTGTAGAGGACCACGGCCGCTGCACCGGCGTTCTGAGCGTTCATGGACTTAGCGTAGAACGTGCAGGTGCCGCGGCGGATCAAGGCGGCCTTGCCCGCTAGACTGCCTGCAGGTAGCGGGCTACACGCGTCGTTCGGCGTTGTCGGGGTCCCCGTCCGCGCCATCGGAAGGCTGCCCGACATCGGCGCAGGGGGAGCCGCCGCGGCGTTCGCGTACCCGATGCCGTAGTTGTCCGGCGAGATCGTGAACGTTCTCAACTGTACGTGCGTATTGTCGAACGACGCCACGCCGATCACCTTGCTGCCCACTCCCGGCGAGCCCGAGGAGTAGAGTCCGTTCGCCCCGCTGTTCCCGATTGAGGCCACGACTACCATGCCCTTGTTCACCAGCCGGTCGCTGGCGGCCCCGGTCGGGTACTGCGGCCACTGGAAGGCCGAACCGATGCTCATGTTCAGGACGTGCATGCCGTCGGCCAGCGCGCGCTCCATCGCCGCGATCATGATGTCGGCGGTCGTTGAACCCTCACAGCCGAAGACCCGGTAAGCACCGAAGGTCACGCCCGGCGCGACACCCGTCACAGCGCCATTGGCGCCGACGATCCCGGCGACGTGCGTACCGTGGCCGTTGCAGTCGTCAGGATTGGGGTCGGGAGCCGGGATGGGATTGTATCCGGGCGAGGCCGGATCAGCATTGAACGCGTCACCGACGAAATCCCAGCCGACGCGCACGCGGCAACCCGGCCCAAAACACCCGCCCAGGTCCGGGTGATCATAGTCAATCCCGGTGTCCATCACCGCGACCCGGACGCCCGCGCCGGTGTACCCCAGCTCTGACTGCGCGATGTCCGCGCCGGTCATGGCGAGGGCGGTTGCCAGCTCGGGATTCGGCATCGGCGCCGTGGGTGGCAGCGCGAGCGTCAACACCGGCCACAGGGCCTTCACTCCAGAAAGCCTGCCCAGTCGCGAGAGCTGGGAGGGACCGATGTCAACCGAGAGGCCGTTGAACAGGACGTCGAACGCCCTGCGCTCACGGAAGCTGATGCCCGCCGCCCGCGCGGCGTTCCGGAACGCCTGCTTCTCCGCTGCGAGCTGCCCCAGGTAGCTCTGCCGCTGGGTAGCCGTGAATGTTGCATCCACATCGGCCAGCGGGGCGCTGGAGAGCTCCACGAACCAGGCGCTTGGGGTCTCGTTCACCATCGGCGACTGGGATGCCCCGGGGAAGGATCCCCCGAGGATGAGGGCGACGATCGTCAACGCGACAACCAAACCACGTCTCACCACCGCTCACACCTCCCTGGGTTTGTGTCTCCTGCGACGAGCACGAGCATGGGATCCCGAGCCATTCCGACCTCACTCCGGCACGGCCCGTCTTCGATGCGCGAGGGGGCCAGTCCTGCGTCCTCCCCCAGACGGTCCATCGCCGCCAGCCTCCTCCCGCGAATTGACCCATTCCGGGCCCCGTGGTAGAATTCGTCCGGTCTGGTGGAGGTGGTATGTGTACGCGGTTATTGATTCTGGAGGCAAGCAGGTCACGGTCCACGAGGGCGATCTGGTACGCGTCGAGCGCATGGCCGGCTCGCCGGGCGACCAGGTAACCCTGGATCGGGTGCTGCTCATCGGTGACGGCGAGACGCGGGTGGGTACGCCGACGGTTGAGGGCGCTACGGTGCAGGCACGCGTTGTGCGGCAGGCCCGGGCGCGCAAGATCATCGTTATGAAGTACAAGGCCAAGGCGCACTACCGCCGGAAGACCGGCCACAGGCAGGATTTCACCGAGCTGCGCATTGAGCGCATCGCCGCGCCGGCGGGCTAAGCAGAACCAGGGGGTAGGGAGATGGCATCCAAGAAGGGCGTCGGCAGTAGCCGGAACGGCCGCGACTCCAACAGCAAGCGCCTGGGCGTCAAGCGCTTCTCGGGTCAGGCCGTGAGCGCGGGCAGCGTCCTGATCCGCCAGCGGGGCACTAAGGTCTTTGCCGGCAATAACGTCGGCCGGGGGCGCGACGACACGCTGTTCTCTCTCGTGAACGGCGTCGTGGCTTTCGAGCGCCGCGGCCGCGACGGCCGGCAGGTCAGCGTCTACCCGGTTGCAGTTGCGGTCTAGCTCAACAGGTGCGCGCGGATCAGGCCCGGGTTGCATGACCCGGGCCGTTCGCTTCTCCTCCGGCCCTCCGGGGACTGACGGAGCGGGGTTTCCCCATGTTCATTGATCGGGCGAAGGTATACGTCAAGGCCGGTGATGGGGGCAACGGCTGCCTCAGCTTCCGCCGGGAGAAGTTCATACCCAAGGGCGGTCCGGACGGGGGAGACGGCGGGGACGGCGGCAGCGTGATCTTCGTGACCGATCCAGGACTCCTGACGCTCATTGACTTCCGCTATCGCCGGCACCTGCGCGCCCGCCGCGGCGCCCATGGGGAAGGCGCGAAGCGCACGGGCCGCCGCGGTGCGGACCTGGTAGTTTCCGTGCCCGTGGGAACCATCGTGCGCGACGCCTCAACCGGTGAGGTGATCGCCGATCTGGCCGAGGAGGGCCAGCGCGCCACGATCGTGATGGGCGGCCGGGGCGGACGGGGGAACGCGCGTTTCGCTACTGCCACGCACCAGGCGCCGCGGCGCGTCGATCCCGGGCAACCCGGAGGGGAACGGCAGATCGCGATGGAGCTGCGGCTCCTGGCCGACGTTGGCCTGGTAGGCCTGCCGAACGCCGGCAAGTCCACGCTACTCCGTCGCATCTCGGCCGCGCGGCCCAAGGTGGGCGACTATCCCTTCACGACCACTGAGCCGGTGTTGGGAGTGGTCATGGTTGAAGGTGGAGTGAGCTTCGTGGTGGCCGATCTCCCCGGGCTGATCGAAGGCGCCCACATGGGCGCCGGGCTGGGGCACGCCTTTCTGCGGCACACCGCCCGGACGCGCGTGCTGATTCACCTGGTGGACGCCAGCAGCCCTGAAGACCCCATCGAGGGTTTCGCTACCATCCGCAGGGAACTAGGACTGTACGATCCGCGCCTGCTTGAGCGTCCTGCGATCGTTGCCCTCAACAAGATGGATCTGCCCGAGGCCAGGGCGCGGTCGGCGGATCTGCAGGAGCGGTTTTCCGCGCTGGGGATGTTGGCACTGCCGGTCTCCGGCGCTACCGGAGAGGGGCTGGAGGCGCTGATCCGTGCGACCGCCCGCGTGCTGGGCTGCGGCCCCAACCGGGAGGAGACCTCCCCGGGCGGCAAGAAGTCAACCTCCGTGCGGGCCACGGACCGCAGCCAAGGCGGACGCGAGGCGACGGCGTGACCAGGCTCGGCGTCATGGGCGGGACCTTTGACCCGATCCACCACGGGCACCTGGTCACCGCCGAGGAGGCCCGGGTCCAGTTTGATCTGGACCGCGTCCTCTTCATCCCCAGCGGGCATCCGCCACACAAGGACCCCGCCGACATCACTCCTTCCGAACACCGGTACCTGATGACTTTCCTGGCCACGGTTTCCAACCCGCACATCAGCGTGTCGCGGTTGGAGATTGACCGGTCCGGCCCGTCGTACACGATTGACACGATCCGCCTGCTGGCCGCCGAGTTCGCCGGCGCGGAGCTGTTCTACATCACGGGTGCCGACGCCATCATGCAGATCATGCGCGGCGAGTGGGAGCGATCACCCGAGCTGCTCGAGATGTGCGAGTTCATCGCGGCCACCCGGCCCGGGTTCGTCCTGGATCTGGATGTGCTGAGGCGCCACAACTGCACGGGGAGGCCCCTGGTGAACGTCCACGTGATGGCTATTCCCGCTCTCGCGATCTCGTCCACGGAAATCCGCGCCCGCGTGCGTACGCACCGGCCCATCAAGTACCTGGTGCCCGAGGCGGTTGAGGCCTACATCGTCAAGCACGGTCTCTACCGGGAGGATTCGTGGCGTCGGGAGCCATCAGGTGGCTAGGCCCCGTCCGCGCGGCAAGGCGTCTGAGCCGGAGTCGCTGCCCAAGGCCCTGCTCGCCGCGGAGGCGGCCGAGGCGAAGCGCGCCGAGGACGTGGTCATCCTCGACCTACGCGAGCAGACCCTTGTGACCGACTACTTCGTGTTGTGCACCGCGGCCAGCCGCGTGCAGATCCGCGCCGTGGCGGACGCAGTCGCCGAGGCCCTCAAGAACAACCAGGTTCGTGGCGTGCGCGAGGGCGCCGAGGCCGGACAGTGGATCTTGCTCGACTACGGCGGCGTTGTGGTCCATGTCTTCGGCCCCGAGGCTCGGGCCTTCTACCGGCTCGAGCGACTCTGGGCCGACGCTCCGGTCGTCAGCCGGTAGGCGGCCGATGCACCTGGCCGTCCGTCCGGCGACGATCGAGGATGGCACCACGCTCGTCCGCGTACTGGACGCGGCGTACGCCGGCGGCTACTCTGCCACCTTTGATCGCGACGGTCCGCTGCAGCCCAACGATCTCTGGTGGGCCCGGTCGGAGAAGGACGTCAGCGTCATCGAGGTCAACCGGGTTCCCTCCGGGTTGCTTGTGGTAGGCCGCAGCGGCGGACAGTGGCTCGTCGAGGAGATCCTGTTGGACGGGTTCTCCGGGTACCCGTCCCGGACGCAAGAGGCGCTCGTCAGCCGGATCAGCGCCCACCTGACCGCGCTGTTCCAGCGCGCGGGCCAGAACGTGATGCTCCTGCGCGTGGCCGATACGAACCCGTTCGGCCTCCTGCTGGTTCGGAGCCTGCACGCGGTCTTCACCAACGCCCTGCTGGTCTACCGGTATCGAGGTCCCAAGCGTCCCAGTGTTGGCTCTCCTGAGGGGTACGAGGTCCGCAGGTGGACTCCCGCCGACGCGCGCGAGATCGGTCGACTGGTACGCGAGGTCACGCCTGACCGCGGCCGCATTGACGAGGTCGAGCGGGTGCTGCGTGCCAAGGATGGAAAGGGGTTCGTGGCGTGCAGGGATGGCCTGGCCGTCGGCGTCTCCACGGTGGAGGTGCGTACGGGCCGGCCGGACTGGTTCGTCGGCGTGCGCGAGACGCACCGGCGACGCGGGCTGGGGCGCGCGCTTGCGCACGCGGCCATCGCCGCGATTGGAGCGCGAGGGACGCCGCCGTACGCGACGGTCTGGGCGCTCGACCCGGTCGCAGGGCCGTTCCTGCGCGCGCTGGGGTTCGCCGTCGAGCGGATGTTCCTGTATGTGGAAAGACCCCTGTAGTGCAGCGACCCCCGTAGTCCGATGAGGACCGCCAGGACCGCATCCCTGGCTGTCCTGCTGCTGGTCCTGGCGCTTCCCGCAGGTGGGGCGTCGGCACCGGTCACCCTCGATCGGCCACCGGGTGAGTTCGAGCTGCCGTACTCGCCTGCCGACGGCGCGGTGGTCTCGATAACGCCGCCGGCCTTCATCTGGATCCCGGTCGCGCGGGGCGCGCGGTACGCGCTGCAGTTAGGTCCGGGAACGGATCCTGCGGCGTCAGGAGGCCGCACGGTCCGCGGGATCACGATGGCCTCGCACGCGCTGCGCGAGGCGCTCGCTCCAGGACGCTGGGCCTGGCGGTACGGCGTCGAGTCCTCGGACGGCGCCGTGACCTGGAGTCGTGCCCGGGCCTTCACGGTAGTTCCAGACGCGCGCCGCTGGCCCTATCCCGGCGTGGAAGCGATGGCCGGTCGGGTGCCACGGGGGCGGCCGCGCCTCTTCGTGCGCGCCGAGGAGGTGGCCGCATACCGCGGCCGCGCCCGAGACGGCGACCTCCGCGGTCTGGCAGCGGGCATAGTGCGCGCTGCCGAGCGCGACCTGGGTGGCCCGCTGCCTCCGGAGCCCGACTTCCTTCCGCGCACCCACCCCGACCGGGGCCGCATCTTCGCCGAGATCATTCGGGGCACGCGGCCGCCGATGGACGCGATGGAGCGGGTTGCGCTGGCCTACCTGCTGACCGGCGAGGCGCGCTTCGCAGACGAGGCGCGGCGCCGGCTGCGGCACTTCTTCGCCTGGGATCCGCTTGGCACAACCGAGCTGGCGCACAACGATGAACCGGCCATGTGGATGATGATGCGCGGGGTGCGCTCCTACGACTGGATCTACGACCGTGTCCCGCCTGAGGAGCGCGAGACGATCGAGCGCGTGATGCGAATTCGCGCCGAGCAGATGCACCAGGTACTGCGGCGCCGGCCGTTCGAGAGCAACCCCTATGAGAGTCACGCCGGCCGGATCATCGGATTCCTGGGCGAGGCCGCGCTGGCGTTCATCCATGAGTGGCCCGAGGCGCGCGAGTGGCTGGACTACGTCGCCACCGCCTACTGGACCTCCTATCCGGCGTGGGGCGGCGACGACGGCGGCTGGGCCGAGGGCCCGGCGTACTGGGGTTCGTATATGAACTTCATGCTGCACTTTGCGGTGGCGCTGCGGACTGCCACCGGCGCAGACCTCATGGGCAAGCCGTTCTTCGCCAACACGCCGCTGTACGCGGTGTACACGGCGCCTCCCTACCACCGGCTGTCGCCATTCGGGGACGGCCAGCACAGCCGGGTCGAGATGGGCAGTCTCATGTACTGGTTCTCGTCGGTGCTGCGCGATCCGGTCGCGCGTTGGTACGCGGACGCGCGCCAGCGCGGGCCCAGCCCAGACATTCTAGGGATCGCCCTAGCCGACCCCACGCTCGTGGGCCGACCTCCGACCGCGCTGCCGCAGAGCCGGATCTTCCCCTCGGTGGGTCTGGTGGCCATGCACAGCGCGCTGGGCGACCCGGACAACGACGTCTACCTGCTGTTCCGCAGCAGCCCCTACGGATCGCACAGCCACGGCCACGCCAACCAGAACGCTTTCACAGTTGAGGCCTACGGCGAAGCCCTGGCCATCGCGTCAGGGTACTATCCCTGGTACGCCTCGCCGCACCACGACCAGTGGACGCGCGAGACCCGGGCCTCGAACGCGATCACGATCAACGGCGGGCAGGGACAGGGGAAGCGCAGTATCCGTTCGCGCGCGAGGATCGAGGCGTTCGCCACCGGCGGCAGCTACGACTACGCCTCAGGGGACGCCACGCCTGCCTACGATGGCCGGCTGCTGCGCGCTGTGCGCCGGATCGTGCACGTGCGCCCGGGCGTGTTC
>DYHL01000061.1:0-1274 GCA_020724185.1 Candidatus Nitrosymbiomonas sp.
GGGCCCATGCCGACCGAGATCCACGACGCCACCGCTGACCTCATCCGCGACGTGGGGCAGGAGTTCGGCACGACCACCGGCCGGCCGCGGCGGTGCGGGTGGTTCGACGCGGTGGCGGCCCGGTTTGCGGCCGAGGTGGCAGGCTTCACCGAACTGGCGGTGATGAAGCTCGACGTGCTGTCGGGTATGGACCGCGTCAAGATCGCCACGGGCTACCGGCTGCGCGGTGTTCTGCTGGACGGTATGCCGGATACAGTGACCCTGCAGGAGGTCGAGCCCGTCTACGAAACGCTGCCGGGCTGGCGGCTTCCCGAGCGGCTCAATGCTCATCGCGATCTCCCGGTGGAAGCCCGCCTGTTCCTGGACCGCCTGGCCGCCCTGGTAGGGGTGCCGGTGACGATGGTCGGCGTGGGCCCAGAGCGCGAGGCCCTGCTGCGCCTGGAAGCCCGTGCTGGATCAGAGGGCCGGCGGTGATAGAGCGCTACTCCACGCCCGAGATGCGGGTGCTCTGGGCGCCCGAGACCAAGTTCGCGGTGTGGCTGGAGATCGAGTTGCTGGCGGTGGAAGCCCAGGCCGCCCGCGGCCTGGTGCCGCAGGAGGTCGCGGCACGGCTGCGCCGCACGGCGAGCTGCGGAACCCCCGCGCGCATTGATGAGATCGAGCGCACCGAAACCCAGCACGACGTCGTCGCGTTCCTGCGCTCGGTGGCCGAGTTGACCGGGCCCGACGCCTCATCCCTTCACCGGGGGCTGGGCTCGTCGGACGTGGTGGACACGGCCCAGTCGGTGCTGCTGGTGCGCGCGGCGGACCTGATACTGGAAGCGCTGGCCGGGGTGCGCCGCGTCACCTCCGCGATGGCTTCCAGCCACCGCTACACGCCCATGGCCGGCCGGACTCACGGGATGCAGGCCGAGCCCATGACGTTTGGGATCAAGGTGGCGCTGTGGCACGCGGAGCTGGGCCGGGCCGAGGCCCGGCTGCGCGCGGCCCGGGAGGCCGTGCGCGTGGGCAAGCTCTCAGGCGAGGTGGGGACCTTCATTCACAGTCCTCCTGAGATAGAGGCCGCGGTGTGCGCTGGGCTGGGTCTGGAGCCGGCGCCGGTCAGCAGCCAGATCCTGCAGCGCGACCGCCACGCCGAGTATGTGGCGGCCCTGGCCATACTGGCCGGGAGCATCGAGAAGATCGCGACCGAGATCCGCTCGCTGCAGCGCACCGAGGTGGGAGAGGTCGAGGAGCCGTTTGGGGAGCGTCAGACAGGATCGTCCGCGATGCCC
>DYHL01000061.1:1284-12604 GCA_020724185.1 Candidatus Nitrosymbiomonas sp.
AGCGCAACCCGATTCACTGCGAGCGAATGGTGGGTCTGGCGCGCGCGGTGCGCGGCGCGGTGCCCGTTGCGCTGGAGAACCAGGCGCTGTGGGGCGAGCGCGACATCAGCCACTCCTCGGCCGAGCGGTTGATCCTGCCGCAGGCGACCGGGCTGGTGCACTACATGTTGGAAATCCTCCACCGCGTGCTATCCGGGTTGCGCGTCCACCCAGAGGTTATGCGTCGCAACCTCGAGGCTAGCGGCGGCCTGGTCTTCAGCCACCGGGTGCTGCTGGCGCTTATGGATAAGGGCCGCAGCCGCGAGGATGCCTACAAGATCGTGCAGGAGACCGCGTCCGAGGCGCTGGAAGGCGGCGGCAGGTTCGGCGACCTCCTGGTCGCCCGCGACGTGCTGACGCCGGCGGAGCGGGACGCGTGCTTCGATCCGGAGCCGTACCTGCGCCACGTGGACGCGATTCTGGAGCGCGCCGGCATCCCGCGATGAGTCTTCCAGACGCACCGCCCGTCGTTGCCACCGATCTTCCACTGCCGGTGTTCACGCGGGGCAAGGTGCGCGACGTCTACGATCTGGGCGAACTCCTTCTCATCGTGGCCACCGATCGCCTGTCGGCCTTCGACCACGTGCTTCCCACACCCGTGCCTGGAAAGGGCCGCATCCTCACCCGGCTATCGGCGTTTTGGTTCGCGCGCACCCGGGCCATCGTCCAGAACCACCTGATAACCACGGACACGCGGCAGATGTCCTTGCCCCCGGCAGCCCGCGAGCACGCCTCATTGCTGGAAGGTCGGGCCATGCTCGTGCGCCGAGCCAACCGGATTGACGTGGAGTGCGTGGTGCGAGGATACCTAACGGGATCGGGGTGGCTGGAGTACTGCCGGGACGGTGCAATCTGCGGCGTGCGGTTGCCTGCCGGTCTCGTAGAAGGCGCCCGCTTGCCGCACCCGATCTTCACGCCGGCGACCAAAGCCGCAGCCGGGCACGATCAGAACATCGCGTTCGATGAGGTCGCACGCCTGGTGGGAGGTGCGCTGGCAGAACGCCTGCGCAATCTCAGTCTGGCGTTCTACCTCCACGCCGCGGCGCACGCCGAGGGTTGCGGACTGGTGCTCGCCGATACCAAGTTCGAGTTCGGGATGGCCCGCGGCGCATCCGGCGACGAGCTGCTGCTGATTGACGAGGCGCTCACCCCGGACTCGTCGCGCTACTGGGACGCCGCGGAGTACGCGGCCGGCCATCTGGCGTCATTCGACAAGCAGATCGTGCGCGACTACCTGACGCGCACCGGATGGAACCGCGAGTCCCCGGCGCCTGCCCTGCCGCCCGAGGTGGTGGAGTCCACGCGACTGCGGTACCTGGAGACCTACCGCCGCCTGACCGGAGAGGAGATCGCGTAGATGCGGTCGTTCCGAATCACCATAATGCTGAAGCCCGGCGTGCTGGATGCGCCCGGCCAGGCTGTCGAGCGGGGATTGGGCGCGCTGGGCTATCAGGTGGGGCAGGTGCGCGTGGGCAAGGTGATCGAGTTGATCCTTCCCGACGGTGAGCGTGCCACCGCGGACGAGATGTGCGCGCGGTTCCTGGCCAACCCGCTGATCGAGACATGGGCGATCGAGGAGATCGTCCAGGGGGCCACCCAGTGATCTGGGGCGTGGTGTTCTTCCCGGGGTCCAACTGCGACAGGGACTGCGTCCACGCGCTTAGGTCGGTGGTGGGCCATACGGTCGTCGAGGTCTGGCACGAGGACCAATCGCTGGATGGGATAGACGCGTTGGTCCTTCCCGGCGGGTTCTCCTACGGCGACTACCTGCGGTCCGGGGCGATCGCCGCGACCGCGCCGGTGATGCGGGCCGTGCGCGAGCTCGCGGCGCGCGGCGCGCCGGTACTGGGGATATGCAACGGCTTTCAGATCCTGACCGAGGCAGGCCTGCTTCCTGGCACGCTGCTCCACAACGCCTCGCTGCGGTTCCGGTGCCACCCGGCGTGGGTGCGCGTGGAGTCCGACCGGACGCCGTTCACCGCGGGCCTGCGCCCCGGGACGGTGCTGCGGATGCCCGTGGCGCACGGCGAGGGCGCGTACTTCGCGCCGCCGGCCGAGGTGGCGGCGCTGGAGGATGCGGGGCGCGTGGTCTTTCGCTACTGCGATCCCCATGGACGGGTCACGCCCGCGGCCAACCCCAACGGCTCGGTGGCAGGAATCGCGGGCGTGTCAAGCGATTCCGGCAACGTGGTGGGCCTGATGCCTCACCCTGAGCGCGCCTCGGAAGCGTTGCTGGGCTCGATCGACGGCCGCCGGTTGTTCGAGTCCGTGATCGGTGCGCTGGTGGGTGCGGGATGACGCGCGCCGCCGCGGTAGATACCGCGGCCCTCACCGGGCTCCCGGTCTCGGACTATCGCGAGATCTGCCGGCGGTTGGGCCGCGATCCCAACCCGGTGGAGGCGCGGATGTACGGCGTGATGTGGTCGGAACACTGCGGCTACAAGCACTCCCGAGCAACCCTGCGACGGCTGCCCACCTCCTCACCGCGCGTCCTGACCGGTCCGGGTGAGAACGCCGGCGTGGTTTCCATCGGCAGGGGGTGGGCCCTGGCGTTCAAGATGGAGAGCCACAATCATCCCAGCGCCGTGGATCCGTACAACGGCGCCGCCACCGGCGTGGGCGGTATCATTCGGGACATCCTGGCCATGGGCGCGCGACCGGTCGCGCTGCTCAACTCGCTACGGTTCGGTCCCCTGGACGATCCCAGGGCCAGACGGCTCTGCAGCGGGGTGGTCGCGGGCATCGCTGGCTACGGCAACGCCGTGGGCGTGCCGACGGTGGGCGGAGAGCTGCTGACCGCCGCGTGCTACCGCGATAACCCGTTGGTCAACGTTGCCTGCTTGGGCCTGGTGCGCGTGGACCGGGTGGCCCGATCCGCGGCCGAGGGGTCCGGCAGCGCCGTCCTGTACGCCGGCGCGCGCACCGGCCGCGACGGCATAGGCGGGGCGGCGTTCGCCTCGACCGAACTGGACGAGGGCCGCGCGCAGGCGGATCGCGCCTCGGTGCAGATGGGTGATCCGTTCACGGGCAAGCTGCTAATCGAGGCCACGCTGGAGGCCCTGGCCACGGGCGCCGTTACCGCCATACAGGACATGGGCGCGGCCGGGCTCACCTGCGCGCTCAGCGAGATGGCGGCGCGAGGCCGCGTCGGCATGGCGATAGACCTGGACCGCGTGCCGCTGCGCGAGGCCGGGATGCGGCCCGAGGAGATACTGCTCAGCGAGTCGCAGGAGAGGATGCTCCTGGTGGTGCGCGCGGAAGAGGTGGAACGCGCCGCCGCGGCCTACCGGCGGTGGGGGCTGGCAGCCGAGGTGATAGGACAGGTTACCGCTGACCCACGCCTGCGCGTGACCGCCGGCGGCAGGACCATAGTGGATCTTCCGCCGGAGACCCTGGCGGACGCTCCCATCTACGATCCCCCCTCCGCGGTGCCTGCCGGGCTGGAGGCGCGGTGGAGGCTCGATCCCGCGGCGGTTCCTGCGCCCGACCCACTGGAGGCGCTTCTCCTTCTGCTGCGCCATCCGGACGTGGCAAGCAAGCGCGGCATCTACGAGCAGTACGACCACATGGTGGGCGTCCGAACCGTCACCCCACCGGGGGCCGACGCGGCGGTGCTCCGCCTGATCACCGCGCCTCCGCTGGGGCTTGCGCTGACCTCTGATGGCAACGGCCGGTGGTGCGCGTCTGACCCGCGGCGCGGATCCGCGCTGTCGGTGATCGAGGCAGCGGCCAACCTTGCCTGTGCGGGCGCGGAGCCGCTGGCGGTTACCGACTGCCTCAACTTCGGGAGCCCGGAGCGGCCCGAGGTGTTCTGGACGTTCCGCGAAACGATTGAGGGCATCGCGGAGGCATGCGAGGCGCTTGGGGTTCCGGTGATCGGCGGCAACGTTTCGTTCTACAACGAGGCAGAGGGTGGGGAGGGTCATGGCCGCGCGGTCTTTCCAACGCCGGTCGTGGCCATGGTCGGGCTGCTCGACGACGTGACACGCGCTGGGCGGATGGGTTTCGCCCGGGAAGGCGACCCTATCGTCCTGCTGGGCGCCCCTGGTGGGACCCTTGGGGCGAGTCTGTACCAGCACGCGTTCCAGGACGAGGTCAGGGGCCGTCCGTCTGACCCGGAACTGGAACTCTCGGCGCGGGCGATCGCCTGCGTCCGCGAGGCGGTGCGCTCTGGATTGGTCTCGTCGGTCCATGACGCCAGCGACGGTGGTATCGCCGTGGCACTGGCCGAATCGTGCGTGGCGGGCGGCATGGGCGCCTCGGTGACGCTGCCGGATGGTCCTGTTGCAGAGGTCTGGTTCGGGGAAGGTCCGGCGCGGTTTGTCGCGTCGCTCCCTCCCGAACGTCTGGATGCGCTGAGCGAGTTAGCCTGCCGTAATGGCGTGCCGGTCCACGTTCTCGGCCACGCCGGCGGCCCGGCGCTACACCTGGCCCAGGCTGGCAGCGCCGGGGCAGCCGATCCGATCGAACTGCCCCTGGCCCAGCTGACCGAGGCCTGGGAAGGCCTGGAGGTCTAGCAACATGGTGAGTGCGACAGGCGGCGCAGGGGTCTGGAAAGAGGAGTGCGGTGTCAGCGGCGTCCTCTGTACCGACGGGCATGCCGCGGCACCGCTCGTCCACGTGGCGCTCTACGCGCTGCAGCACCGCGGGCAGGAGAGCGCGGGCATCGCGGCGTTCGATGGCACGGTGATGCGGCATCACCGGGGCATGGGGCTGGTTTCCCAGATCTTCGACGAAGGCCGGGTCGCTTCGCTGGCGGGTCCAGCAGCGGTGGGGCACGTCCGGTACGCCACGATGGGATCGGCCCGCATCGAGAACGCACAGCCCTTCATAGTGCCATCACCCTGGGGCCCTGTGGCGATCAGCCACAACGGCAACCTGATCAACGCGCCTGCGCTCCGGCGCGAGCTGGAGGCGCAGGGGGTCGGGTTCGGCGCGACCACCGACAGCGAGGTGATCGCACACCTGATCGCGCGGGCGCCGTCATCCACCCCTGAAGAGGCGGTCGCCTGGTGCATGCACCGTCTCGAGGGCGCCTACACGGTCGCGGCCCTGGTAGGCGGGCGGCTGATCGGGTTTCGCGACGCAAACGGGATTCGTCCCATGGCGGTCGGACGGGGTCCTGGGTTTTGGGCGATCGCTTCGGAGACCTGCGCGTTCGACCACACCGGCGCCCAGGCCGTGTGTGATGTGGAGCCCGGCGAGCTGGTGGTGTTTGACGGAGGTGGCATGCACAGGCGGCAGGTTCTTGCGCTTGACCGGTGCGCCCACTGCGTATTCGAGTACATCTACTTCGCGCGGCCCGACTCGGTGATGCGCGACCGGAACGTGCACCAGGCCCGGCGCCGCATGGGGCGGGTGCTGGCGCGCGAGCACCCATCCCGCGCCGACATCGTGATCGCGGTGCCGGACTCGGGCACCTCTGCGGCCATGGGCTACGCCGAGCGGGCCGGCCTGCCTTTCGAGGTCGGCCTGATCAAGAACCGCTACATCGGCCGCACCTTCATCCAGCCCGACCAAGCCTCGCGCGACTTTGGCGTCCGTCTCAAGCTGAACCCCAACATTGACGTGATCGCCGGAAGGCGCGTCGTCCTGGTGGACGACTCGATCGTTCGCGGCACCACATCGGGCCGCATAGTCGGCCTGCTGAGGAGCACCGGGGCGCGGGAGGTGCACGTGCGCATCTCGTCTCCGATGATCCGGCATGCCTGCTACTACGGCATTGACACCAGCACCCGGGGCGAACTTGTGGCGTCCCGCCTGGAAGTCGAGGACATCCGGCGGTTCATCGGCGCCGATTCGCTCGGGTACCTGAGCCAGGCCGGGCTCGTGGAGGCGGTGGCGCTGCCACAGGAGGCGCTGTGCATGGCCTGTCTGGATGGTCGGTATCCGACCCGGGTGCCGACCGAGGCCGAAGCAGGGCGCACCGCCCTCGACGAGCTGGCCGCAGTACCCATGGGGATCAGTCCACCGTGAGCTCCGGTGAGACCCCTCCTGGGCTCACCTACCGGGGAGCCGGCGTTGACGTCAGCGCCAAGGCGCGCCTGCTGGAAGGCCTGGCGCCCGTGATCACTTCCACCTATACCGACGCCGTGGGCGCCGGACTCGGGGCCTTTGCCGGCGCGGTACGCCTGGCGCCTCCTGGTGCCGGCTTTCTCCTGGCCACCGTGGACGGAGTTGGGACGAAGACGCTCATCGCGCGGCAGATGGGCCGCGACGAGGTCATCGGGTGGGACATCGTTGCCCACTGCGCCAACGACCTCGCGGCCTGCGGGGCCAGGCCCATCGCCTTTCTCGACTACGTCGCAATGGGGCGGCTGGATCCGCCGCTGGTCAGGGTTCTGATCGAGGCGATGGCGGGCGCCTGCGCGCTGCTCGGGGTGCCGCTGATTGGCGGCGAGACCGCGGAGATGCCCGACGTCTACGCCGGCGACGCCTACGAGGTCGTGGGAACGATGATTGGCCAGGCGCCCCCGGAAGGCCTCCGGACCGGGGCAGGGACCGTGCCCGGGGACCGGCTGGTCGGGCTGGGCTCCAGCGGATTGCACACCAACGGCTACACTCTGGCGCGACGGATTCTCGCGGCGACGGGCGCCTCATTGCACGATCGTGTGGAAGGGATGAGCACTTCGCTGGGCGATGCGCTGCTCGCACCCCACCTGTGCTATTCGGAGGGTCTGCTGTCCCTCCCCGAGAGCGTTGGGATCCGCGCCGCGGCGCACATTACCGGCGGCGGCCTGGTGGACAACCTGGTGCGAGTGCTGCCCGACGGGTGCCGCGCCAGGGTGGTGCGGAACTGGTTTGAGCCGCCGATCTTTCGCTGGCTCCGGCAGGCGGGAGGGGTCTCCGACGAGGAGATGGTGAGGGCGTTCAACATGGGGATCGGCATGGTGGTGATCACCGCGGACCAGGACGCCGCGCAAACGGTGCGGCACTTCGAGGCCGCCGGCATCCTGGCCCTGCAGGTCGGCGAGATCATCGAAGGCCCCACGGGCGTGGACCTGGCATGACGCGTCTGGCGGTTCTGGCCTCAGGCAGCGGCACCACGCTGCAGGCGCTGCTGGACGCGTTTCCGGGCGGAGCTGGTGAGTACATCTCCGGCGACAGCTCGGGGCGCCCGGGCGCCGCGGTCGCCGTTGTCATTGTCAACACCCCGGGCGCCCCAGCATTGGATCGTGGGCGCCGGGCAGGCGTTCCAACCGTGCTTGTGGATCACCGGGGAAGGAGCCAGGAGGCGTTTGAGGCCGAACTTGCCCGCGTCATCCGCGAGCACCGCACCGACCTGGTCTGCCTGGCGGGCTTCCTGCGCATCCTGTCTCCTGCGTTCATCGCAGGCCACGCCGGGCGCGTACTGAATGTACATCCGGCGCTCCTGCCTGCCTTTGGCGGAAAGGGCATGTACGGCGATCGTGTGCACAAGGAAGTGCTCACGGCGCGCGCAGCGGCAAGCGGGTGCACCATCCATCTCGTGGACGAGGTTCCAGACGGAGGGCCGATCTTGGCACAGATCGCGGTACCGGTGCTCGAAGGGGACACGCCCGCTGCATTGGCGGCGCGCGTGCAGGCCGAGGAGCGCGCCCTCTACCCCCAGGTCATACGGTGGTGGGCGGCTGGCCGCATCCGGGTAGAGGGGAGCAGGGTGATTCTGAACCCGCTCCGGACCACCCACCCATGACGCCAATCCGCCGCGCGTTGCTCAGTGTTGCGGACAAGACCGGCCTGATCCCGCTGGCGCAGGCGCTGCACGCGGCCGGGGCGGAACTGGTATCCACCGGGGGAACGGCCGCGGCGCTCCGCTCTGCCGGGCTGCCGGTTCTACCGCTGGAGGATGTCACCGGGTTTCCGGAGATGCTGGGGGGCCGTGTCAAGACGCTTCACCCGGCGGTCCACGCCGGGCTGCTGGCGCGCGGCGTAACAGAGGACCTGGCCGAACTTGGGCGGTACGCGATTTCCCCGATTGATCTGGTAGCAGTGACCCTGTATCCCTTTGAGGAAGCCGCTGGGCGAGGGGTCGCCATGCCCGAGGCAGTCGAAGAAGTGGACATCGGCGGCGTGACCCTGCTGCGTGCCGCGGCCAAGAACTGGGCACGCGTTACCGTCCTGAGCGACCCTGCGCAGTACGCTGAGGTGATCGCCGCGCTCAAAGCCGGCACCGGCGTGTCCGAGCGCCTGCGGCTGCATCTGGCCGCCGACGCCTTCGCGCGGGTGGCGGCGTACGATGCCGCGATCGCAGGATACTTCCATCACGCGGCAGGCCAGATGCCGTTTCCCGCTCGCCTGACACTCACGTTCTCCAAGTGTTTGGATCTTCGGTACGGTGAGAACCCTCACCAGCACGCCGCCCTGTACGCTGCCAGGGCCGGGTCATCTAGCGGAACCGCTCCGGGCGCCGGTGCAGGAGAGGTCGCTGGGGGCGAGGTGATCTCGGCCGAGGTGCTCGGAGGCCGGGCGCTATCCTACAACAACATCGCGGACCTGGAGGCCGCGTGGGCGTTGGTGCGCGATCTGCCGTCTCCGGGCGCGGCAGTGATCAAGCACGCCAACCCGTGTGGCGCCGCGGTCGGCGCGAGCGTGCTCGACGCTTTCCTGCGCGCGCGCGACGGCGACCCGACCTCCGCGTTCGGCGGGGTCCTTGCCGTCAACGCCCCGGTGTACCGCGAGGCCGCGGAGGCGATGGCTCAACTGTTCCTAGAGGCGATTGTGGCGCCCTGGTTTGAGCCCGACGCGGCCGAACTGCTCCTGGCCAAGAAGCACCTGCGACTGCTCGCGACCGGGAAGAGGGACGGGTCCTCTCCGGTTGGACTGGCCTTCCGGAGCATCCGGGGCGGGATGCTTGTCCAGTCCGAAGATGCCCTGGGCCTGGACGAGGCCGCGTGGACCGTGGTCACGTCCCGCGCACCGTCGGCTGCTGAGTGGGACGACCTTCGATTCGCCTGGGCGGTTTGCGCGCACGTGAAGTCCAACGCCATCGTGTTCGCCAGGGACCGGCAGGTAGTCGGCGTCGGCGCAGGACAGATGAGCCGGGGGGATAGCGTCCGCCTGGCAGCAGCCAAGGCCGGGGAGCGGGCACGCGGCGCTGCGGCTGCTTCCGACGCCTTCTTCCCCTTCGCCGATGGCGTGGAGGAGGCCGCCGGGGCCGGGGTGACCGCGGTGATCCAGCCAGGGGGATCGGCCCGCGACGCCGAAGTGATCGCAGCAGCGGAGCGGCTGGGCCTGGCCATGGTTACGACCGGGGAGCGCCACTTCCGGCACTGAGCAGGACAGCCCGTCTGGTTCCACTCATGGAGGTGCGGGCATGAAGCGGATTATCTGGGCGGTGATCGGATGCCTGGTCGCCGTGGCATGGGTACCGACTCCGGCGGCGGCGCAGGCCTCAGCAGCGGCACAGGCGATCCCGGGCTGGGAAGAGGTCACCCCAGGCCCGTGGGCCGTGTGCAGCGACAGCTCTCCCTTCAAGTTCTACGTGGGCTCCGGCAACCCGAAGCGATTGGTGATCTTCTTCCAGGGCGGCGGGGCGTGCTGGGACGCGGGTACCTGCGCCGCCTCGATCCACCGGCCGCGCGTCGAGTTGGACGAGCTGCGGGCCGGGCAGGGCATGTACGCCCGCGGGAACTTCGACAACCCGTTCCGCGGATGGACGTTTGTCTGGATCCCGTACTGCAGCGCGGACATCTTCTGGGGCGATGCGGTGCGCGCCTATGCCCCGGGACTCACCATTCATCACCGCGGGGCCACGAACGCCCGGGCCGCGCTTCTGTGGACCTACGCCCGGGTGCCAGACCCCGAGGTGGTGGCGGTCACGGGTCGCAGCGCCGGCGCCTACGGCTCGCTCATGTGGGCGCCGCACGTCATGCGCCGCTACCCCCGGGCTCGGGTCGTACAACTGGGCGACGTGGGCGCCGGGGTGATGACCGACACCTTCGGCAGGCAGGGGTTCGAGACCTGGAACATCGCCGGCGCGCTCCCCGAGTGGATTCCCGGCGTGGCCGGCCTGCGCGCTCGGGCCGAGACGCTGAGCGTCCCTCAGGTGTACGTCGAGATCGCCCGTACCTATCCCCGCAACACCATGGCCCAGTTCAACACCATGATGGACAGCACTCAGATCTTCTTCTACGCCTTGATGAAGGGCGAACGCGCGCCCAGTCCGGCCACAGCCGTGGAGTGGTCGCGAAGGATGCAGGCCTCTCTGCGGCAGATCAAGGCCAGCGTACCCAACTTCTCCAGCTTCACGGCTCCGGGCAGCCGTCACGGCATCCTGACCTTCCCGGAGTACTACACAGAGACGGTTGGCGGCGTTCGTTTCGTTGACTGGCTCAGGCAACTGCTCCGGGGCTGGCGGCCGGGTGACGTCTGGCCGCCCTAGGGCCGTCGTAAGCAGGCCTGCTCACTACCGGTAGACCGACGCCGCGGAGTATATCAGCGCCGCGAGCAGGGCGCCGGCCAGCGTCGCCAAGAGGTTGACCACGGGGTTTGTGATCCAGGCGACCCCACGGGCCAGCCTGGCGCCTGGTTCGCGGTCTTCTCCGACGCTCCCATCCCGGCGTACGAACGACGCCTGTACCGTTGCACCCAGCACGCTGTCCAGGAACATCGCCAGCACCCCGGCGATCCAGGCCGCGGTGAACGCCCACCCATCGCCCTGAGCACCCACCCCGGCCACCAGAACGGCACCGGCCACGGCGGCCAGGCACCCTGCCGGCGATATGGCCCCGGAGGTGCCCCGGGGCACCCGCTGCCCCGTGGTAATCAGCCTGGGCGGATGGGGGTTCAGCATCCCCAGCTCGGTGCCCCAGGTGTCGGCGGCAGCCGAGGCCAGGGAGCCGAGGAACGCGGCGGGCAGCACCAGCCGAAGGCAGTCTGCGCCGGCCCCCGCGCCCCACAGCGCGCTGATGGCAGCGGCCACCCCGCCGCTGCCCAGGACCTGCAACGCGTCTCGCCCCCGGCCCCGGTGTTCGGGCTGGGTCTTCCTCCCGCGGCCAACAGCGGTCAACGCGGTCCCCGAGACGAAGAACGCGGCCAGCGCCCCTGCCCAGGCCCACCCTCCGAATCCGAGCACCGCAGCCCCCACGACCGCGGCGGCAACGGCGCCATCCCCGGTCAGCCAGCGGCAGCGCCACGCGAGGGCGGCAACTCCGGTAGCAGCGAGTAGAGCGATCATCAGGCACGAACGTTGGGCACGATGCGGCGCCATTCCTGCCATCACCCGTTCTCAACCCCCTGCCCGGTTAGTAGTGTCTCAAACTTGCCGAGGTGAGAGGCGGTAGGCTCGGCCTTGGTCTTC
>DYHL01000062.1:0-1054 GCA_020724185.1 Candidatus Nitrosymbiomonas sp.
CAAGCTGGGCATGGACTTCCGGGGCGATCCGTCGGCGGCGCTGCTCGAGGCGCTCGACCCCGAGCAGAACCACGCCTTCAGCGACCACTACATGGAGGTCGCTCTCGACCTGAGCGAGGTCATGTTCATCACCACCGCCAACATCCTGGAGACGATCCCGCCGGCCCTTCGGGACCGCATGGAGGTCATCCGGTTTGCCGGTTACATCGAGGAGGAGAAGGTCAAGATCGCCGAGCAGTTCCTGATTCCGAAGCAGCGCAAGGCCAACGGGTTGACCTCGGGGCAGATCAACTTTACCACCGACGCCCTGAAGCTGGTCGCGCGCGAGTACACGCGCGAGGCCGGGGTCCGCAATCTGGAACGCGAGATCGGTAGCATCTGCCGCAAGGTGGCGACCGGTGTGGCCCGCGGGACCACGGCCGGGGAGCGCGTCACGCGCGCAAATTTACACAAGTACCTGGGCCCTCCCAAGTTCCGGTTCGGGGCGGCCGAGAAGGAAGATGAGGTAGGGGTGGCCACCGGCCTCGTCTACACCGAGATGGGCGGCGACGTCGTAGCGGTCGAGGCCACGCTGATGCGCGGGGAGGGTAAACTCTCGCTGACAGGGCAGCTGGGCGACGTGATGAAGGAGTCGGCCCAAGCGGCGCTCTCCTACGTGCGGTCGCGGGCCAAGCGGTACGGCGCGGACGAGGAGTTCTACCAGCGCACCGACGTTCACATCCACGTGCCTGCCGGCGCCGTGCCCAAGGACGGCCCGTCGGCAGGAATCACGATGGCCACGGCCCTGGCGTCGGCCGTCTCAGGCCGGCCAGTGCGGCGCGACGTGGCCATGACGGGCGAGATCACCCTGCGCGGCCGGATCCTGCCGATCGGTGGGCTCAAGGAGAAGGTGCTGGCGGCCCACCGGGCTGGACTGCGGACGGTCATCTTGCCCAAGGAGAACGAGAAGGATCTCCAAGACATCCCGGCCAACGTGCGCAAGCAGGTGCGGCTCGTGCTCGTGGACCACATGGACTCGGTGTTGAACGAGGCCCTGCTGCCGCAGAGCGGGCAG
>DYHL01000062.1:1064-11121 GCA_020724185.1 Candidatus Nitrosymbiomonas sp.
CCCCCCGCGCCATTTGTTCCGCCGATCCCGCCTGTGCCGACAAAGCCCGAGCGCCGACCGCCTGAGCCGCAGGTGAGCTAGACCGGTCGCAGGCCCAGTGGTATTATCAGGGCACATTCACGCGACGACGGGGAGTAGTAGACCGGCGCCGACCTGAGCGAGGAAGGCCCATTGGGTGCGAGGCCTTCTGGAACCGGCCGATCGAACGTCGCCCCAGAGCCGTGGCCCTGACCGCCGTTTGCGCGGCGCAGGGGTTGCCGGGACCCGCCCGATAGCGCGGGAACGAGTGCCGGTAGTCCCGGCAATCAAGGTGGTACCGCGGAGCGCCGCTTCGCCCTTGGCGAGCGGCGTTGCTGTTTTCTGGAGGGATGGAGATGGGAAAGGAAGCGCGGGCAGTCCCGTATGACCCGATGGCCGTGGAGCCGCGGCGGTACCAGGAGTGGTTGGAGCAGGGCCGCTTCCGCGCCCCAGTAGATCCCGCCCGGCGGCCGTTTGCGATCATGATGCCTCTGCCCAACATCACGGGAACCCTGCACATGGGGCATGCGCTCAACCACGCCGTGCAGGATCTGCTCACCCGCTGGCGCCGCATGCAGGGGTACAACGCGATGTGGCTGCCCGGCACCGACCACGCCAGCATAGGCACGCACGTGGTCATGGAGCGGGAGCTGGCGAAGCAGGGAAAGACACGCTTCGACCTGGGCCGCGAGCGATTCCTGGAGTTCGCATGGCAGTGGAAGGACAAGTACGGCGAGCTGATCTATGGGCAGATCCGCAGGATGGGGTCTGGCTGCGACTGGGACCGCGTCACCTTCACGATGGATCCCGGCTACCACAACGCGGTGATCGAGTGCTTCCTGCGGCTGTACGCCAAGGGGTACATCTACTACGGCAAGCGCATGATCAACTGGTGCCCGAAGGACCTCACCAGCGTGTCCGATCTCGAGGTGAACTACCAGCCCGTGGCGAGCTCCCTGTGGTACGTGCGGTATCACGGGGCCGATGGGGAAAGCGGGATCACGATTGCCACGCAGCGCCCCGAGACGATCCTCGCGGATGTGGCCGTGGCCGTGCACCCGGACGATGCTCGATACCGCGATCGGGTCGGTCACGAGGTCCTGGTGCCCATCGTCAACCGCCGTGTGCCCATAATCGCGGATACCCGGGTGGATCCGGCGTTCGGCACAGGCGCGCTGAAGATCACCCCGGGCCATGACCCGCTCGATAACGAGATCGGCGTCCAGCACGGCCTGCCGGTGTTGGTGATCCTTGACGAGGCCGGCCGGATGACCGCCGAGACCGGACCCTATTCCGGCATGGACCGGTTTGCTGCCAGGGAGGCGGTGGCTCGAGACCTGGAGGCCTCTGGGCTGGTCGAGCGCCAGGAGCCGTACACCACCAACGTGGGGGTGTGCGGGCGCTGCGGCACCGTGCTCGAGCCATACATCACCGACCAGTGGTTCTGCCGCATGGACGAGCTCGCCAGGCCCGCGATTGAAGCGGTACGCCAGGGCAGGGTGCGCTTCCATCCGGAGCGGTGGGCCAAAGTCTATCTGGACTGGATGGAAAACATCCATGACTGGAACATCAGCCGGCGGCTCTGGTGGGGGCACCGCATCCCCGTCTATCACTGCGCGAACGGCCATCCGACCGCTGCGCGCGAGGCGCCCGGGCGCTGCCTTGAGTGCGGCAGCACCGACCTGCGCCAGGAGGAGCAGATCCTGGACACCTGGTTCTCCTCCGCGCTTTGGCCGTTTGCCACGCTGGGATGGCCGGAGCAGACCGCCGATTTGAAGTACTTCTACCCAACCAGTGTGCTGGCCACCGGACGCGACATCATCTTCCTTTGGGTGGCCAGGATGATCATGTTCGGGCTCGAGTTCATGGGCGAGGTCCCTTTCACCGACGTGTACATCAACCCCATGGTGCAGAACCTGGAAGGCCGACGAATGAGCAAGTCGCTTGGGACAGGGATGGACCCCCTCGACTACGTGGAGCAGGGCTACGGTGCCGATGCGTTGCGCTACGCGCTCATCTTGCGCTGCTCGCAAAGCCAGCAGGACCTGCGCTTTGGCGAGAAAATGCTCGAGGACATCCGGAACTTTAACAACAAGATCTGGAACGCCGCCCGGTTTGTCCAGATGCACCTGGGCGGGTTCGATCCCGCCGAGGGCGTCACCGCGGGTTCGCTTGGGACCGTTGACCGATGGGTACTGAGCCGCTACGGCCGGCTCGTCCGCGAGGTCACGGAGATGCTGGAGGCCTACGACTTCGACAAGGCGGCGCGGCGGCTGTACGAGTTCGTCTGGTCGGAGTACTGCGACTGGTACCTCGAGCTGGTGAAGGTGGACCTCTACCGGGAGGACCTGGCCCCATCTCGCAAGCAGGCGATTCAGCACACGCTGTGGACCGTGCTGGAGGGTACCATGCGGCTGCTCCATCCCATCATGCCGCACATCACCGAGGAGATCTGGCAGGCGCTTCCCCACGAGGGCGGCAGCCTGGTCACGGCCCCATGGCCGGAAGGCCGTGGCATTGAG
This sequence comes from Candidatus Nitrosymbiomonas sp., assembly GCA_020724185.1. Classification (GTDB taxonomy): domain Bacteria; phylum Sysuimicrobiota; class Sysuimicrobiia; order Sysuimicrobiales; family Humicultoraceae; genus VGFA01. The sequence goes on from DYHL01000062.1 coordinate 3,605, forward strand.
CAGGACCTGGCTGCTGAGGCCCAGGTCGAGATCCTCATGGCCGTGGTACGGGCCGTGCGGTCACTCCGGGCTGACCTGGGTCTGGCATCGTCTGCGGCTGTTGCCCCGGTGCTCCATGCCGGAGGGGAGACGCGGCCGTTCCTCGAGGCACACCGCGAGTACCTGTCCGGGCTGATGCGGGCTCCGGGCCTGACGATCGTCGGGGAAGCGGGCGGGAGCATCACCCCGGGCGCGGTGGGCACCGTGGCAGGCGGGGTGAGGATTGCGTTGGGGGTAGGGGAGGCCGACCGGCACAAGGCGCGTCACCGCCTGCAGGCAGAACTGGCATCGGTGCGGACGGACCTTGACCGCATCACGCGCAAGTTGGCAGACGCCTCGTTCGTGGCCAAGGCGCCACCCGAGGTAGTGGAGGAGGAGCGGCGGCGTGAGCGTGCGCTCCGCGGTCGCGAGCAGACCCTGGAGGGATACACGAGGGAGCTGGGCTAGGCGCTCTTCTCGATTGGCGCCGGAGGAGTTCGACGGATCCCGACGAAAGACCCGTCTGTGCGGATCAACACCTTCCTGATCGGCCTGGTGGTCGTCGCCCTTTTCATCGGCTCGCTCATCGTTGGTTACTTCGTAGGTGAGAGGTACATCAACCCGCGGTCTGGGGCGCCTGGGACAGAACGGGCAGCCCCGGCTCCGCCGCCCGCAGCCCCCTTGCCTCAGCAGGCGCGGCCGCCAGCCCCACCGGCGCCGGAGCTCCCGCCTCCGCCGACCGCACCGCCTGCGCAGCCCGGGCTAGCCACCCCGCGCCTCCCGGAGCCCCTGCCGCCGGCCGCCACCCCACGGGCCGAGGAGTCGCCGCTGCCCGCTGCCACCCCAGGGGCCGAGGGATCGCCGCCGCCCGCGGCCGGTCCGGCTACGCCGGGGCCAGAACGGTCTCCGGCGCGTCCAGCCGTGGGGGCAGAGGCGACGCCTGCCGCGACCCTATACAGGGTTCAGGCCGGCGCATTCGCCAGCCGCGAGAACGCCGAGGCGCGCGTCGAGGCGCTGCGCTCATCCGGATTCAGCCCTTACATCGTCCGGGAGGGCGGCTTGTTCAAGGTCAGGGTTGGGGCGTTCCACGACCGGACCCTGGCCGAGCACCTGGCCGAGCGGCTCCGCGCCGCGGGATACGAAGCGGCCATCATCCGGTAGTAGCGGCACCGGACCCAGGAGGCAAGACGATGGCCTACGGCAACATCCTCGTAGATCAGCACGATGGCGTGGCGGTGATCACGTTGAACCGCCCCAAGGTGCTCAATGCGCTCAACCAGGCGACGATGGGCGAGCTGGCCGCGGCGCTGGACGCGGCTGAGGCCGACGACACGGTGCGATGCGTGGTGCTGGCCGGGGGCGAGCGGGCGTTTGCCGCCGGCGCCGACGTGAACGAGTTCGCGTCGGCCACGCCGGCCGAGATGCTTACCGGCTACCGGTTCGAGCAGTGGGAGCGTGTCCGCGAGTTCAGCAAACCGATCATCGCGGCGGTGCGCGGATTCGCGCTGGGCGGTGGTTGCGAGCTGGCGATGGCCTGCGATATGATCATCGCGGGCGAGGGAGCCAAGTTCGGCCAGCCCGAGATCAACATCGGGATCATCCCGGGCGCTGGTGGCACGCAGCGTCTCACGCGCGCCGTCGGTAAGGCACGCGCAATGGAGCTGATTCTGACCGGTCGCCCGTTCTCCGCGTCCGAGGCCCAGGCCATCGGCCTGGTTACCCGGGTCGTGCCCGACGAGGCGGTCCTGGACGAAGCTAAGGCCCTGGCCAACCAGATCGCCTCGAAGCCGCCGGTGGCGGTCCGCATGGCCAAGGACGCGATCCTCAAGGCGTTTGACACCACGATTGAGGGCGGGCTCGACTACGAACGCAAGGCGTTCTATCTGCTGTTCGCCACGGAGGACAGGACCGAGGGCATCCGGGCATTTCTGGAGAAGCGGGCGCCGGATTGGAAGGGCCGCTGACTGCTCATCAGACCCTCACCGCATCGCTTGACGGCGGCGTGCTAACGATAACGCTCAACCGGCCCGATTTGCTCAACGCCATCAACGAGCAGATGGCGGCCGAGCTAGACGACGCCGTGGGGTTAGCCGCCAGGTCAGCCGAGGTGAGGTGCGTTGTCCTGACCGGGGCAGGGAGGGGGTTTTGCTCCGGGCAGGACCTCCGCGATCGCGCCGGAACCGCCGGGATCTCTTACGGCGCACTCCTCAGGACGCGTCTCAACCCGATCGTCTTGGGCCTGCGGACACTGGAGAAACCGGTGATCGCCGCGGTCAACGGCGTCGCGGCCGGCGCCGGGTGCAGTCTGGCGCTGGCCGCAGATATTCGGATCGCCTCGGACCGTGCGTCGTTCGTCCTGAGCTTCTCTCGGATCGGCCTGATCCCTGACGGGGGAGCCACGTTCCTCCTGCCGCGCCTGGTAGGGCTGGCCTGGGCCTTGGAAATCGCTTTTAGCGGCGAGCCGGTTGAAGCCGTGGAGGCGCTGCGGCTGGGTCTCGTGACCCGGGTGGTGCCCCACGACAATCTGCCCGCATCGGTAGCCCATCTTGCTCAACGGTTGGCAGCGGGGCCGACACGCGCCCTGGGTCTGATCAAGCGCGCGGTCAACGCCGGGTTCAGCGGGTCACTCGACGCCGCGCTCGAGAACGAGGCGCTGCTCCAGGAGGTCGCCGGCCAGACCGCGGACCACACCGAGGGCCTTGCGGCGTTTCTGGAAAAGCGGCTGCCGCGGTTCGAGGGACGGTAAGGCGAAATCCCCGTCAAGAGAGGGAGAGGTTGCCGGTTTCGTTACCCCCTTTCGCGCGCCCCCTCTTACTTAACATAAGAGACATTATGCGAAGTAGCCTGGGCACCCCCTCGGGGCCGAAAAAGCCCGAACGCATGTTTGCATCGGCCCCATGGTCTGCTATCATTGTCGTCAGGGCTTCCCCAGGAGGCGGCCATGGCGTCCGGGCTCACGCAGCGACAGCAGGAGATCCTCACCTTCGTGGCGCGCTTCATCGAGTCGCGCGGCTACCCGCCCTCGGTGCGCGAGATCGGCCAGGCGATGGGGCTCACGAGCAGTTCGACCGTGCACAGCCACCTGGGGGCGCTTGAGCGCAAGGGTTATCTGCGCCGCGATCCAAGCAAGCCACGCGCCCTGGAGTTGCTGCGTGGCGCCGCCGGATCGGGCAGGCAGTATCTGGGCGTGGCGCTGCCGCTGATCGGACACGTCGCTGCAGGCACCCCGATTCTCGCCGAAGCGAACATCGAGGACTACGTGCCGGTGCCTTCCGGCTGGACGGATGGGGCCGAGGCGTTCGTGCTGCGGGTGCACGGTGACAGCATGATCGAGGCAGGCATTCTTAACGGCGACCTGCTGGTCGTGCGGCGCCAGCAGACTGCTTCCAATGGCGACATCGTGGTGGCGCGACTCGGCGATGAGGCGACGGTCAAGCAGTTCTTCCGTGAGCGGGGCCGGATCCGCCTGCAACCGGCCAACGCAGCCATGGAGCCCACCTACGCCGATGAGGTTGTCGTTGAAGGCAAGGCCGTTGCGGTGCTGCGCCGCCTAAGCTGATCCCTTTGCCCGGGCCCGCCGCTCGCGCGCAGGGATCTTGAGCGCCCAAAGCCGCACCGCGAGCGGTCCAGGAACCTCGGCTTCGATCCAGGCCCCCTCCTCCCCGTACCGCTCAGCCAGCACCCTACCCTGATCGTGGATCTGCGCCATGAGCCTGGCGTCACCGTAGGGCACCTGCAGGCGGAGCCGCACCCACGGTTCGGGCAGCCGGCGCCCGATTGCTCCCAGCAGTTCAGGCAGCCCGTCGCCCCGAGCCGCTGATACGGCTACCGCATCTGGGTGTTCTATGATCAACCACCGCACCTGCTCTGCTGTGAGCAAGTCGGTCTTGTTGAATACAAGGAGTGTGGGGTGGCTGCCCGCTCCCAGCGAGGTCAACACCTCCGTCACCACGCGCACCTGCTCCGGCCAGTCGGGATGGCTGGCATCGGCCACGTGGAGCAGCAGGTCGGCGTGCACTACCTCCTCGAGCGTGGCGCGGAACGCCGCAATGAGCTGCGTGGGCAGCCGCCGAATGAACCCGACCGTGTCTGCCAGCACGATCGGGCGCCGGTTGGGCAGCACCAGACGCCGTACCGTTGGGTCCAGCGTGGCGAACAACTTGTCCTCCACGAACACCCCGGCGCCGGTCAGCGCGTTGAGCAGCGTGGACTTGCCCGTGTTCGTATAACCCACCAGCGCAACCTGGGGCAGGGCAGCGTCCTGGCGAGGCCGCCGCTGCCGGCCTCGGTGCTGCTGAACGGCGTTGATCTCGCGTTGCAGTTCTGTGATTCTGGCACGGATGCGCCTGCGGTCAACCTCCAGCTTTGTCTCGCCAGGCCCGCGCGTGCCGATTCCGCCTCCCAGCCGCGAGAGCAACACTCCGCGGCCGGTAAGACGGGGCAGCAGGTAGTTGAGCTGGGCGAGTTCGACCTGCAGCCGCCCCTCTCGGCTCCGGGCGCGGTACGCGAAGATGTCGAGAACGAGCGCGGTGCGGTCCAGTACCTTGACGCCGAGGTCGCCCTCCAACACGCGTTGCTGCACCGGCGTGAGTTCGTCGTCAACCAGCACGAGATCGGCGGTAGATGCCTCGGTGGTGCGCAGGACCTCCTCCACCTTGCCCTTTCCCAGGTAGCGCGCAGGGTCGGGACGGGTGCGGCGCTGGATCACGGTGGCAACCGGGTCTGCCCCGGCCGTCCTGGCCAGGCTGGAGAGCTCATCCAGCGACGGCGCCGCGTCGCCTGAGCGGTCCATGGCAACCAGCACCGCACGCTCCGGCCTGCCCGCGGCCGTGGGCCGCGCACCCGCCCGCCTCCTGGCGGCGTCGGCCATGCGCGTCAGCGGCTGCAGGTCTAGCTCGTCGAGCATCTCCAGCGAGTACGGCCCTTCCACGACCGTCCGGGCGCCATCTCTGGCAGAGCCTGCCGGCGCCTGCTCCAGCAGCCAGAACGCGGTGGGACGACCGCGGCTGGTTCCCACGGTGACCACCAGGTCAAGATCGAGGAGTTGAAGCACCTGGTGGTCGCCGTCGTCGGGCCGGCCATCGGCATGGGGATGGGCCTCGACGTATCGCAGCATGGAGCCGCGTCCCCCTGCCCGCCGTCCCATCTCGTCGGCAAGGGGCTGCCAGCGGCGGCTCACGATCACGTGCGCGACCGTTCCGTTCCGGTCAAGGAGCACGCCCACCTCGCGCCGCAGCGCATGGGCGAGGTGGGCGAGGATCTCGACGAGGTCCGCGCCGGCAATGCGGTTCGCCGGCGCCTTCCGCCTCTCGAGGGCCTCCAGCATCCGGCGGTGGGTGGGCGTAACCGTGCGGGGCAGTCCCCAGGTGGCGCCGATTACCGCATCCCCCTCCCCTGGCCGCGCCTATCCATAGGCGCTCCGGATGCGGTCCAGCGCCTCGTCGAGCCGCGCGTCCGGCGTGGTGAGCGAGAGGCGTACGTATCCTTCACCGCAGGCCCCGTAGCCGACCCCGGGCGTGATGACCACGCCGGTGCGTTCCAGGACCTCGGCGGCAAAGGCCACCGACGAAGCGCCGCCAGGTGTCGGCATCCAGACATAGAGCGTCGCCCTGGGCACCGGTGGGGACCACCCGACCGAGCGCAGGGCTGAAACAAGCCGGTCCCGGCGGGCGCGATAGGTCGCGAGCGTGGGCGCGATGACCTCCTGAGGGCCGGTGAGCGCGGCCACCGCGGCGTGCTGCACCGCTCGGAAGACCCCGGAATCCACGTTGGTCTTGAGCGTACCCAACGCGTCCACCGCCTCGGCGTTTCCCACCGCGAACCCAACCCGCCATCCGGTCATGTTGAACGCCTTGGAAAGCGAGTGCAGTTCGATCGCCACCTCCTGGGCGCCGTCCACCTCCAATATGCTCGGGGGTCGGTAGCCGTCATAGGCGATCTCGCAATAGGAGTTGTCGTGCACGAGCAGCAGTTTGTGGCGCCGTGCGAACTCAACCGCGCGCGCGAAGAACTCCAGATCAGCGGTGGCGCCGGTGGGGTTGTTGGGGTAGTTGAGGAAGATCAGCCGCGCGCGCCCAAGGACCTCGTGGGGAATGCGGTCGAAATCCGGCAGGAAACCGCGATCGGCCTGCAGCGGCATCGCCACCGGCTCCCCCTCGGCCATGATCGTTGAGGAGCGGTAGACCGGGTACCCTGGGTCTGGCACCAGCGCGACCTCGGAGGGGTTCAACACGGCCCAGGGCAGGTGCGCCAGTCCCTCCTTCGATCCGATGAGCGCCAACACCTCACGCTCTGGATCCACCCTTACCCCGAACCGCTTCATCACCCAATCAGCGGCCGCCTGCAGGAACTGCGCGGTGCCACGATAGGGCGGATACCGGTGGGTGCGCGGGTCCTGGGCGCCTTCCTCGAGCGCGTGGACGATGTGGGGCGGCGTCGGCAGGTCAGGGTCGCCCACGCCAAGGTTGATCACGTCCACTCCTTTGGCTTCCAACTCGGCTTGCTTGCGATCGAGGTCGGCAAACAGGTACGCGCCAATTCTGCGAAGTCGCTGTGACTGCATCATGCCTCCATGATAGCATGCACGCGCTCGACCACGCTTTCCTGGGTCAGATCGGTCGCGTCCACCCAATGGATCCTTGCATCGCGCCTGAACCAGGTGAGCTGTCGCTTGGCGTAGCGACGGGTGTTGCGCTTGAGGCGCCGGATGGCCTCGGCCTCGTCGTAGGCGCCGGTCAACCATCCGGCCATCTCCCTGTATCCAAGCGCCTGCATGATCGGGGCAGTCAAGGGGATGCTTCGATCTAGCAGCCGCCGGGTTTCTTCCGCTAGCCCGGAGGCCATCTGCGCCTCGACGCGCGCGTCAACGCGCCGGTAGAGCCGCGTTCGCTCCATCGTCAGACCCACCATCGCCACTGTACCCGCCACGGCACCGCCGCTGCCCTGCCGCTGCTGCGTTGAGATGGGGCGCCCGGTCCGCAGCACTACCTCCATCGCGCGGATCACGCGGCGCAGGTTGTGCGGGTGGATGCTGGCTGCCGCGGCCGGATCGAGGACGGCAAGACGCGCATGGAGGTGCCCGGGTCCGTGGGCCTGCTCGTCTGCCTCCAGCGCGGCGCGCAGCGCGTGGTCCGGGGGTACGGGCGGAAGCGAGAAGCCGTCCACAACTGCGCGGATGTACAGACCTGTCCCGCCTACCAGCATGGGCAACCGGCCCCGCGCGCGGACATCGGCCAGCGCCTGCTGCGCCAGCCGCTGGTAGTCGGCCAGGGTGAACGCCTCCCATGGATCGGCCACATCTAGCAGGTGGTGACGCACGCGGCGGCGTTCGTCCGGGGTCGGCTTGGCCGTGCCGACCTCCGCGCCGCGGTAGACCGTGCGGGAGTCGGCCGCGATTATCTCGGCGCCCATGCGCTCAGCCAGCGCAACGGCCACCGCGGTCTTCCCCACCGCGGTGGGTCCGCACAGCACCGCAAGGCGGCCGGAGGCGGCTATCCTCT
>DYHL01000062.1:11131-12476 GCA_020724185.1 Candidatus Nitrosymbiomonas sp.
TCTCAGAAACCATCGTTCGATCTGTTCGCGGGAAAGGGCAATGATCGTGGGGCGGCCGTGGAAGCAGGTGAACGGATCCTCGGCCGCGTTCAGGTCGGCCAGCAGTACCGAGATCGCCTCAGGACTCATCCGGTCACCGGCGCGTATCGCGGTGTGGCAGGCGGTCGCGATGGCGATACGCTCCAGGGGGTCCTCCCCCTCCCCATCCTCCTGAAGACTCCCTAGCGCGCGCAGCAGGAGGTCCACGCTCAGGGCGCTTGGGATCGCTGCCGGGACCGCGCGCAGGATCGCCGTGCCGGCGCCAAACGGTTCAACCTCGAACCCCATCTCCGCAAGACGGTCGCCCTGGCCGACCAGCAGCGCCATCTGCGCGGGCGTTAGTTCCACTGTCAGCGGAACCGCCAGGCCCTGGCTGACAAGGCTTCCCCGGCGGCGGGCCGCGATGAGGCGTTCGTAGAGGACGCGCTCGTGCGCGGCATGCTGGTCAACAAGGTAGAGACCGTCGCCTGCCTCAGCCAGTATGTAGGTATTGAGCAACTGGCCGATGGGGCGGAGCACCGGCAAACGCTGGGGGACGGCCGATCCGTAGATCGGTCCGGCCTCGCGCGCCGTTGCTCCCTCGGCCCCAGGCAGGAGCGTGAGTGTCTCGCCCGCAGCAGGTGCACTCAGGACCGCGGGGCCGGCCGCGTGCCGGATGAGTGGGCTCGACAGCAGCGCTTCCCGAATGCCGCCTGCCACGGCGCCGAACAAGCGCGACTCCTCCCTGAACCGCACCTCCATCTTGCGGGGGTGGACGTTGACGTCGAGCGCGGCTGGGTCCACCTCCACGAACAGCGCGAAGGCCGGGAACCTGCCCACGGGCATCAGCTGCGCGTAGCCCTGCTCTACGGCCCGCCTCAGCAGGGCGCTCTGAACGGGACGGCGGTTGATGAAGAGGTGCTGGCCGGTGCGGTTGGGCCGGCCGTGCTCAGGGCGGGCGAGCCAGCCGTGAAAGGTGCCCGCTGGCACCGCGCCCCGCACCTGGACCAGTTCCTGGGAGCCCCCTGCTCCTAACAGCTCAGCCACGCGTTGAACCGATTCTGTCCGGGGCCACCTTCCGGTCTCACGGCCGTCTGCCTCCAGCCGAAAGGCGACCTCGGGGTGCGCCATCGCCGCGTGCTGCAGCGCCTCAGCGAGCAGCGCCTGCTCGCGGGCCGGGGATCTCAGGAACTTCAGGCGTGCAGGGGTGTTGTAGAAGAGCGAGATCACCTCAACGGTCGTCCCAGGGGGGGCGCCGTGTGCGCCGGCGGCTTGGACCTCGCCCCCGGCCACCGTGACCCGCACCGCGCTGGGAGCATCCTGCGTG
>DYHL01000063.1 GCA_020724185.1 Candidatus Nitrosymbiomonas sp.
GACCTGTCTGAGATCTTTCCGAATGTCGAGGCCGACGTTTCGCTGATCCCACATGCCGACCCCCTGTTCCTCAAGAAGATCCTTGAGACAGGAGTGCTGCTGCACGGCGACGAGGTGGAGTTCCGCATGCCGGCGGACGACTACCTGTCGCGGGCAGAAGCGCAGCTCGCGACCGAACGCCTGTTGGAGCGCATGATCGGCCGGTTGCTCGATGTCAACTACCATATCGCCATAGAGATGGCCGGCGTCGCACCGCGGGACTTCTTCGAGTCATTTCTCAGAGTGGCCGAGATGAAGGTGCTGCCGCCGAGGCGGCAGGTCAAGCGATAGGCCTTGGAGATGCGTGCCTCCCAAGTGCCCTCAAAGCCATGCAACTTCCTGAGGCGCAATGGGGGGTGTCCAGGGTTCTCCGCAAGACACCGAAGCGCCCGATCCACGTAGTGCCGGGTTTCCTGTGGCAGGTCGGCGTAGTCGCTGAGGAACCTATGGCTCGCGACTAGCCTGAGCGGCACGGTGGAGGTCCTCGATCAGAGCCTCGGCAGTCTCGTAGGATGTGACCCTTCTCCTTCGGATGTCGCGCTCGGCCTCACGCTCTCGCTGCTGCCAGCGCTCATGCCACCACCAGGCCTGGTCACTCGGGACGACCCCCGCCTTGACCGCCACGGCCAGTTCCTCGTCGGCCAGTCCGACCGACCGCTGCCAGTCGGTGTGAATCCGCTCGATCTTCGCTTGCACCGACTTCAGGAAGCGTTGTTCCTTGAGACTCAACGATGGCGCAGGAGCCCTGTCGACGAGGCGCTTTGGGATCAGCAACATCCGGCCCCCCTCGGCCTGCACCTCCACGAGGTCGCCCGGTTCCAGATGAAGGCGATTCGACACCGCTTTCGGAATCGTGATCTGACGCTTGGGCCCTACTCGCACCAACGCCATGTTCATCTCTGATCTGCTGGATTCTGGGTATTCTTATCGGAACCCGGTGCCGCTGCCGGGTCGCGGGTGTACACCCATACCACTTCTCCGGCAACCTTCCGGAGAAACCCGGGCTCGACGGTGCGCCGATTCCACTCGTCCAGTGTGTAAACGAATACCTCCGCCGGCACCGGCAGGCTGATGGTATCCCAGGCGGCGGCCCTACGCTCCCAGGGATCGCGGGCGTACTGTGCCAGGATGACCAGGTCCAGGTCGCTGCCGACACCCCAGTCGCCGCGCGCGTAGGAGCCGAAATAGCCGATGCGCACGACCTCTGGGTGCCCTGTTGACACGCTCAGCGCCCAGTGCCGGACGGCGCGGTCAACAAGATTGGCGTCCGGCCATCTGAGCACCGACGAACTCAATGATCTCACGGGCATACCGGATGGCCTCCTCGCTGTGGAGCGTACCAAAGTGCTCGAACGGCGCTCCTTCCGGGTGGCTGTTCGGGTATCGCGAGGGAATGTAGAAGCCGTCCAGGACGCGTCCCTCTTCCACCAGGTCGTCCGGGACCAGCACCGTCGCCGGCAGTTCTCTCAGCAAGCGGGCGATCACGTGGCCATGGGCTTCCTGGCCGAGAGACAAATGGAGCGCTTTCACCGCCTTCTCAGCGGCTTGTTGCGCAGCGAAGCAGGCCCACTCATGCCGGCCCGCCCGGCGAGAGTCCTCCGCCTGTTGAAGATCTCTAACCCCTTGCTCGAACCAGTCCTTGGCACGATTTGGCATCGTCGAGGTCCTCTGGCTGGTGGCTATCTCGCGATACCTTCCATCCCCGGCGGCGCAACTCCTGCGACGGTTCCTGAACACGAATCCGTAGTCGGCGATCGCGGCACGCCTGCGCGGCCGATGCGGCACAGTCCGACATTGCTGGATCCCAGTCGCGTTCCCCACCGGCGCCCGCCAGGGGTACCCCGGCGAACGGCCCGCGCCCGGTGAGGATGCGCGTCTCAGGGGGCTATGGGGTGGACCGGGTGTTCCTGGACGCCAACGTCCTCTTCTCGGCGGCCTACGGCAGCTCGAGGATCGGCGCCCTGTGGGACCGCGCGCGGTTTGGCCGGTGCCGGCTCCTGGCGTCCCGCTATGCAATCGAGGAGGCGCGCCGAAACCTCAGCTCCTGACCGGGGACGCACGGCACTACGGCGTGCACTTCGGCGCATCGGTGGCAGGGATGCTCATTCAGACGCCGGCCGCGGGCTGGGAGATCGGCTCAAGGCTCGTCTGCCAGGTCGTCGAGGGTCTCGAAGCCGAGGTGGAGGAGCATCTTGCCCGCAACCTCACGGCGAAGCGCAGGGTCGCTGAGACGACCATAGAGCCGCCGGATCCGCTTCGCTGAGATCGTGCGCACCTGCTGGGGCATGATGATGCTGTCCAGAGGGTTCCCTGCCGCGGCGGCCGGAAGCAGCAACTCCCAAGGTTGCACCGCTCGCCGTTCTTTCATGCTGGTGACCGGCAGGACCGTTAGCAGGCCTGATGTTTCGTTGAACGGCTCGTTGCTGACAACGAGCGCGGGGCGACTGCCCGCTTGCTCGTGACCCTCGGCAGGATCGAGGGCAACCTCGACCAACGCCCAGCGACGGCGCATTCCTGTCAGGAAGTCACCCCCAGGCCTCCCGGTCAAGAGCACCGAAGTCGCGCTCAACGGCCTCCTGGGAGGTCCGATACTGAGCATCCTGCATGGCCGCGGCATAAGCCGCGCGCATCTCGTCCTCGCGCTGCTGCCGGCGGAGGCGGTCATGGCTGCGCCGCACAAGATGTTCTATCAACGCATTCTGGCTGGGCGCGTAGCCGGCGCGCACCAAGGCCTCAACGGCTGCCAAGACATCGCTGTGAAGGTAGAACGTCCGCTTCTTCGCACTCGGGGTGGTCATCCTACGCCCAATCATAACACCCATATCCAGCGTGTCAACGGGCCCGCGGCCGTGCCCGTTTGGGCGAGTCTACCGCACCCCTGTCGCGAGCTGGAAGATCGGCATGTAGAGCGAGATCACCATCGCGCCCACGACCACGCCCATGAAGATGATCAGGAGCGGCTCGAGCATCGAGGTGAGCCCGGCCACCAAGGCCTCAACCTCGACGTCGTAGAAGTCGGCTACCTTCTCGAGCATCTGATCGAGCGCGCCGGTCTCCTCGCCCACCTTGGCCATCTGCACCACCATCGGCGGAAAGACGCCCGAGAACTGCAGCGGGATCGCGATCGTCTGGCCCTCGCGGATGCTGGTGCGCACCGCGTCAATCGCGTTGCCGATCACCGTGTTGTCAATCGCCTTGGAGACCACCTCCAGCGACTGCATGATCGGCACGCCGCTGGCGATCAGGGTGCCCAGCGTGCGGGTGAACCGGGCGACCACGATCTTGCGGTTCAGCTCGCCCAGCACTGGCATCTTTAGCCGGAAGCGGTCGTAGCGGGCCCGGCCGGATGGGGTCTGCAGGTACCGGCGCGTGGCGTACCCCGCCACCGCGCCCACCGCGAGGATCACGTACCAGTACGAGCGGATCGCCACGCTGAACGCCATGGCCATCTGGGTAGGCAGCGGTAGTTCTCCCGACCCGCCCAGTTCCTTGAACAGGTTCTCGAACTGGGGCAGGATGACGATCGTCATGAAGAACAGACCGCCCAGTGCCGCCGTGGTCAGCAGCACCGGGTACATCATCGCCGAGCGGATCTTGGAGCGCAGGGCCTGCTCCTTCTCTAGGTAAGTGGCGACGCGGTTGAGGACCTCGTCGAGCACGCCGCCGGTTTCGCCGGCCTTCACCATGTTGACGTAGAGCGACGAGAATGCCTTGGGGTGCTTGCCCATCGCGTCCGAGAGCGGCCGGCCACCCTCCACGTCCACGCGCACCTCGGCGATGATTGCCCTCAGGCGCTTGCTGCTGGACTGCTGCTCCAGGATCGTGAGCGTCCTCACCAGCGACAGTCCCGCGTTCACCATCGTGGCGAACTGCCGGCTGAAGATCGCCAGGTCCTTCAACCCGATGCCGAAAAGGCCTTGCAGGGACTGGAAGACATCGGCGCGCTCGACCGTGCGCTCCAGGTGCGTGATGAAGAAGCCCATGTCGCGGAGCCGGTCCACGACCATGGCGTCGCTGTCGGCCTCGATGACGCCCGAGATCAGGCGCCCGCTGTTGTCTTTGGCGCTGTAGCGGAAGACTGCCATGGCGGCGCCTACCCCCTCGTGTTGCGGCCGGCCTGTTCGACGTCGCCGCCGCCCTCTCGAATCATCTTGTGCAGCTCCTCGGTGTGGATGGCCCGGCTGAGCGCGTCCTCCATCGTGATCATCTTTCGCAGGCACAGGTCGCGCAGCGACTGGTCCATCGTCTGCATCCCGTGCTGCCCGCCGGTCTGGATCGCCATCTCGATCTGGTGCGTCTTGGCTTCCCGTATCAGGTTGCGGATCGCGGGCGTGGCCAGCATGATCTCCACGGCCGGGATCCGCCCGATCTCGTCCAGTGTGGGCCAGGTTTGCCCGCTGGCGCTGCCCAGGCGCGGCCGCCCCGCCGCCGCCGGACGGCCCTCAACCCGCCCCTTGAACCGCGCGTTGGGGAGCAGTTGCTGCGAGACCACCGACTCGAGCACCATCGAGATCTGGATGCGGATCTGCTGCTGTTGGTAGGGCGGGAAGACGTCAATGATCCGGTCTATGGACTGCGCGGCGTTGGCCGTGTGCAGGGTGGCAAAGACCAGGTGGCCGGTCTCGGCGATCGTAAGCGCCGCCGAGATCGTCTCGAGGTCGCGCATCTCGCCGATCAGCACAACGTTGGGGTCCTCGCGCAGCACCGCGCGCAGCGCCGCGGGGAACGACTGCGTGTCGAACCCCAGCTCGCGCTGGTTGACGATGCTCTTCCTGTGCTGGTGGAGGTACTCGATCGGGTCCTCAACGGTCACGATGTGGACGCTGCGCTCGCTGTTGATGAAGTCAATCATCGAGGCCAGCGTCGTGGACTTGCCGTGGCCGGTGGGCCCGGTTACCAGCACCAGCCCTCGGGGCTTTCGGGTCAGTTCCTTCAGGGCAGGCGGGAGGTTGAGAACCTCCACCGTCGGGATCGTCATTGGGATCACCCGGATCGCGATCCCAACCGCGCCCCGCTGCCGGTAGATGTTGACCCGGAACCGGCCCAACCCGGGCACGCCGTAGGACAGGTCGAGTTCCCAGAACTTCTCGAACTTCTGCTTCTGGAAGGTGTTGAGCATGCTGTAGCCGAGCTGGAAAGTGTCCTCCGCCGACAGGATCTCGTGGTGCTCCATGGGCGCGAGCCGGCCCCATAGACGCATCGTGGGCTTGATCCCAGACGTCAGGTGCAGGTCCGACGACTGGGCGGTAACGACCTCGCGCAGCAGATCCTCGATGTGCATGGCAGCCCCCTATTCGACGAACACGACGCGGAGCAGTTCCTCCAACGAGGTCACCCCGGCCAGCACCTTGGCCACGCCGTCCCCGTTCAGCGTGCGCATCCCCGCGGCCACCGCGCTCTGCTTGAGGACGTCCGCCGAGGACTCCTTGACGACCAGCGCACGGATAGCGTCGTCCATCATCATGATCTCAAAGATCCCGATGCGCCCCTTGTAGCCGATGTGGTTGCAGCGGTCGCAGCCCTTGGGTCGGTAGATGACCGGCGGCGGGTCGTCCGGGCCTGCCAGGCCGTAGCGCACCGACACCTCCGCCGGGGGCGTGTACGCCTCGCGGCAGTTCTGGCAGAGCAGCCGCACCAGGCGCTGCGCGACCACGCCGATCACCGAAGAGGACACCAGGAACGGCTCCACGCCCATGTCCGTCAACCGTGCCACGGCCCCGGGCGCGTCGTTGGTGTGCAGCGTGGAGAGCACCAGGTGGCCGGTCAGCGCCGCGTGGATCGCAATGCGCGCGGTCTCCTCGTCGCGTATCTCCCCCACCATGATAATGTCCGGGTCCTGCCGCAGGAAGGAGCGCAGGCCGGTGGCAAAGGTCAGGCCCGCCTTGGGGTTTATCTGGACCTGGTTGATACCGGCGAGCTGGTACTCGACCGGGTCCTCGATGGTGATGATGTTGACGTCGGTCTTGTTCAGCCGGTTGAGAATGGCGTACAGACTGGTGGTCTTGCCGCTGCCGGTCGGGCCGGTGATCAGAATGATCCCGTAGGGCTTGGTGACCAGCGACTCGAACCGCGGCAGATCCGGACCCAGCAGGCCGAGCTTGTCCACCCCGACCAGGGCCGCCCGCTTGTCCAGGATCCGCATGACCACCTTCTCGCCGAACACGCCGGGAATGCTGGAAACGCGCAGGTCAATCTCCCGGTTGTCCACGCGCAGTTCGATCCGGCCGTCCTGCGGCGCGCGCCGCTCGGCGATGTTCATGTTGGCCATGATCTTGATGCGGCTGGTGGTCGCGGCTTGCACGTGCTTGGGTGCGGTCATGACGCTGTAGAGCGTGCCGTCAATGCGGTAGCGGATGCGGAGCTGCTTCTCCTGCGGTTCCACGTGGACGTCGCTGGCGCCCTGGCGGATCGCCTGGACCAGCATCAGGTTCACCAGGCGCACCACCGGGGCGTCCTCGACGATCTCACGCAGCTTGTCGAGGCCCGGCTCCTCCTCGCCCATGTCCGAGGGGCGGATCTCCTGAATGACCTGGTCCAGGGTGCCCTCCAGGGCCGGGTACTGGTTGACGGCGTGCTGGAACCCCTCGGGCGTGATCGCGGCCGGCACCAGGTCGTGCTCCACCACGCGCCGGATGTCGTCCAGGGCAACCACGTCCAGCGGGTCCACCATCCCCACCACGAGGGCGTTTCCCTCGCGGCGCAGCGGTATGACCTGGTAGCGTCGAATCAGCGTTTCGGGGAGAGCCGTCAGCACCTCCTCGGGAATCCCGATCGCCTGAACGTGTATGTACTCGATTCCCATCTGGCTGGCCACGGCCTTGGAGATGGCCTCCTGGGTGGTCAGCCCACGGCTCACGAGCACCTTGCCGAGCCGGTCGCCGCTGGCGTGCTGGGCCGCCAGCGCCTGCTCGAGCTGGGCGCTCGTGAGCAGCCCGGCCTCCACCAGGATTTCGCCGAGCCGGACCCGACGCCGCGAAACCGGGCTCCTAGAGGGCCTCATTGCGCTCCATGAGCATCACGATGTGCGCCTTGTGCAACATCAACACGCTGGCATCGTAGAGCAGCCGGTCGTCGAGGGAGTAGACCCGCGCCGAGGTGATCGCCAGGAAGTCCTTGGCCTGGTTCAACCGGTCGGAGAGCCGGGCGGTGGCCGGCAAGTGCAGCTCGCCCTCGATCCTGTGCGCCGCCGTGAAGATCACTACCTGTTCGCGATCCAGTTCCACCTTCATCGAGCAGCTCCCCTTCCTTCGGCGGCCAGCTCGGCTGACCGGGGACGCTCCACCAATCGCTGGATGCCCTTGAGGCTCAATCCCCGCTCCACCATCGCCTTCACCCACCGGATGCGATCAACGTCCTCTTCGCTGTAGAGCCGGTGACCTCCCCCCGTGCGTGCTGGGACAAACAGATTGTACTGGTCTTCCCACGCGCGGATGCGTCTGGGGTTGACGCCGGTCAAGTGCGCCACCGTCCGTATGGGGTAGATGGGCGCGCGCTTGTCCACAATCATCGGCTTCTCCCTCCGTTTCCACCGACCCCTCCCACGCGTGGTCCGGCAAGCGCTTCGCGCTGCGGGCGGAACCCGTGGTCGCGCAGGAAGGAGTAGATCTCCTGGAGCTTCGAGAAGCCTTGGTAGTCGGGACGGTACTCTTGCTCCAGCTTGTAGTCCAGTTCCACCAGCTTGTTCAGCGTCACGAAGAACGCGTACTGAACGATGTTGGAGGCCGCCTCGGGCGCGTCGCGGTTCTTGTCCACGAACAGGTTGAGGATGTCCACCTTGGGCAGATCCCTGGTGTCAAAGCCCTCGGCCTTGGCCCGGGACTCGATCAACTGCCGCAGGTCGGCGGTGGCCTTCCAGTCCTTGGCCAGCACCATGGCGACGTCCAGGTCGTACTCCAGGTCGCCGCTGCCCATGCTGTGGTGCATGGTAGGCCGGTTGAACGGGTTGAAGATCTCGGTCTCCTCCGCCGGCCGCTCGTCCAGCCGGCAGCCCTCCTTGTCCAGTGGCGAGATCGCGAAGACCGGGCAGTTGAGTTCCAGACTGAGCTCGGCCAGCGCCGTGGAGACCATGTCCGTCCGGGCCTTCCAGTCGTCCACGTAAGCGGAGAGCGGGATCTTCTGGAGGTAGTCGAAGAACAGCACGATGTCCTGCGTCTGGAACTCCTGCATCAGGTTGTGGGCGTGGGCGCGGATGCGGTCCAGCGTCTCCTTGCGGCCTGCCTCCACCAGGTACAGGTACGGCGCGTAGCGGCCCAGCGAGCCCCGGGCCTCGCTTACCTTTTCGGCCACTGACTCGCCGTTCCCGTTGCTTCCCATCAGGACCGTGGTGGGGTTGATTCCGACCTCCTTGGCTATCAGCCGGGCGGCCAGCACGCGGCGCGTCTGCTCCCAGGTGTAGAACAGCACCGGCACCTTGTGGTTGGCCGCCACGTGCACCGCCATGTCCAGGGCGAAGTTGGTCTTGCCACGGCGAGGGGCGCCGGCCAGCCCGTAGTAGAAACCCCGCCGCAGGCCCGAGAGCAGGGAGTTGAGCCGTTCGAATGGACTGATCGAGTACCCCAGGATTCCGTTCGTCATCGCCGGTCTGGCGTCAATCATTGGGCCGAGCGTCTCCGAGATCGGCGCGATCTGGCGGCGCGTTCTCCGCCGCTGGATCTCGAGCAGTTGGTGGATCGCGTCGGTTGTGAACTGCACGATGTCGGTCTGCTCCTGGTTGCGGCGGTAGAGGTAGCTCCCAAAGGCTTCGTGGACGCGGGCCAGCAGTTCGCGGCTCTCCCTGGCCTTGAGTTCCTCTACGTACCCCAGCAGATCTCCGGCGTTGGGCGGCGGGAGCAGCAGGACCGATGCGAGGTACTGCTCCATCTCTGGGGTCAGGAGGCCGCGATCAACCAGCTCCGCGCGCAGCCCGGCCTCGTCCAGCACGACCGTCGTGGCGTGCGCGTCAATCGTCACCTTGGCCAGCCGGCGCGCCTGCGGTGAGACGAGCTGGTCAACGTGGAACCCCTCGTTGCTCGCCAGCGTCAACAGGTGCCGGTCCCTGATCAGCCCGCTCAGCAAACGCGTTTCCATCTGGTAGATTTCCACGATTCCTCCGCAGAAGTTCTCCCGACGCTGTCTTGCGCCGGGTCCCACCCTGTGGTATTGTCGTTGCAATCTCTGTGATGGGCAAGTCAGAATATGCCCAGAAGTTTGATGGACTAGTCCCGTAAGGGCAAACCCGGAGCGATCCGGGGACGCAAAGCCACGGGGCCGGCGGCAGAAGCCTCCGGTCGGCTGGGTTGCCGGTGATGGACGTGACGAGTGACGAGACGGGCCTGGGGGCCCTGAAGACCGCCTCAGGACTGTCGGGCGAGAACCTCACCCTCGAGCGGGCCGCGGCCTATGGCCGAGCCCGGCTTCTCGCGCGCACGGGCCGCTGGGCCGAAGCCCGCGAGGCCTACGAGCAACTCATCGCCCTCGATCCCAACGAACCCTGGATATACTGGGACCTAGCCGAGGTCTACCGGGCGCTGGACGACCGCCACGAGACCGGCCTAGCCCTGCTCACCGCCGCGGACAAGCACCTCTCCCGCGGGGAGACCGACAAGGTCTTGCGCGCCTACCAGCAGGCAGCGGCGGTTGCGCCCAATGATCCCCAGGTGCAGGCCAAGATCGGCGAGCCTGCCGCGGCTGAACCCCCCTCCTCACCAGAACCGCCTATCGTGGATGGACCGGCTGCCTTGAGTGAGCCGGCTCCGGCAGCCGGCCCGCCGGCCGCGGCCGCCCGAGCGCCGCGAGGCCGCGTTGTGGGAAAGGGCAACACCCTGGGCCAGGTGCTGCTGGACCTGGGCATCATCAACGAGGCGCAGTTGACCGAAGCGCTGGAGATCCAGGCACGCACGGGCGAGCGGATCGGCCATGTCCTGCTGGAGATGGGCACGGCCACCGAGGCCGACCTGGCCCGCGGCATGGCCGAGCAGTGGGGCTACCCCTACATGGCGCTGGCCGATACGAAAGTGGACACCGAGATCGCCAAGCTCATCCCGCACGCCCTGGCGGTCCGTCACAAGTGCGTGCCACTTGAGAAGCGCGGCGGGAGACTGCTGCTGGCGATCGCGGATCCCCTCAACGTCATTGCTGTGGACGACGTGCGCCTGATCACAGGGCTCGAGGTGGACCTGGCCGTGGCCACCGAGGAGGACATCTCCTCGGCGCTGGCCAGGACCTACCAGTTTGGCGACGCGATCATCGAGCGGGTGATGCGGGAGGCGGTGCCCGACTTCGCCGTCGAGATCGGCGAGGAGGACCCCTCGCTGGAGCAGCTCAAGGCCCTGACCGAAGAGGCGCCCGTGGTCAAGATGGTCAACCTGGTCATTGACGAGGCCGTCAAGCAGGGCGCCAGCGACATCCACATCGAGCCGCAGCGGACGGGCGTCTGGATCCGCTACAGGGTGGACGGCGTGCTGCGCGACGTGATGAACCCGCCCAAGCACCTCAAGGCCGCGTTGGCTTCCCGCCTGAAGATCATGGCGGAGATGGACATAGCGGAACGGCGGAGGCCCCAGGACGGCCGCATCCACCTGATTGCCGACGGCCGCAGCGTGGATCTACGCGTCTCGACGCTGCCCACGATGTTCGGCGAGAAGGTCGTAATGCGCGTGCTGGACCAGTCCTCAACCAAGATCGGCCTGCCGCGCCTGGGCTTCCAGAGCAACACCCTGGCCCTCTGGGAGAGCGCCGTCGGCAAGCCCCACGGGATGGTGTTGGTCACCGGGCCGACCGGCAGCGGAAAGACCACGACGCTCTACGCGACGCTGGGCAAGCTGAACACCCTAGACCGGAACATCGTTACGATCGAGGACCCGGTGGAGTACCAGTTGTCGCGGGTCAACCAGGTCCAGGTCCACGCGAAGGCAGGGCTCACCTTTGCAGGCGGGCTGCGCAGCATCCTCCGGCAGGACCCGGACATCGTGATGGTGGGCGAGATCCGCGACCGCGAGACCGCTGAGATCGCGGTGCAGGCCGCGCTGACCGGCCACCTGGTCCTCTCGACGCTTCACACCAACGACGCGGCAGGCGCCATCACCCGGCTGGTGGACATGGGCATCGAGCCGTTTCTGATAAGCTCGTCGGTGATCGCGGTGCTGGCGCAGCGCCTGGCCCGCACCATCTGCCCCCGTTGCAAGGTGGCCTACTCGCCGCCGGCCGAGGCCCTGGGCCGGTTGGGCGCCGACGCCCGCCTGGATCCGGGCGTGGTCTTCTACCGGGGGCAGGGCTGCGATCACTGCAGGGGCAACGGCTACCGGGGGCGCATCGGCGTCTACGAACTGCTGGTCATCTCCGATACGATCCGCAGCATGGTCGTCCAGCGCGCCTCGTCCACGGAGATCAAGGCCCAGGCGATCCGCGAAGGGATGCGCACGCTGCGGGACGACGGCCTCGAGAAGGTCATGGCCGGCATCTCGACGATAGACGAGATACTGCGGGTCGTGTACGTGGCGGACTGAGGGTCAGGGCTCGGTGTAGGTAATGCCCCCGGCCTCGTTCACCGCGGCCGCGGTCGTGCCCGCGGCGTTCTGAACGGTGATCGTGTGCTCGGCGGCCGGCCTGCCGAAGGCCGAGAACGCAACGACCACGGTCTGCGTGACCGTCACCCCATCGGGCAGCCGGGAGTTCTCCAGGAACCCCCCGCCGTCGCGGGCAATCGTGTAGGAAGATGACGCCTCCGTGAAGGAAACGGTGTACGGAGCCCGCTCGGCCTTGGCACGCTCGTGCGCCTGGCGGAGGTCCGCGGCCACCTGGGCCACGCCGTAGCGCAGGCGCTGCTGCGCCATGTACCCCCGCCACCCGGTCATCGCAACCGTCAGGAGAACGGCCACCAGCATGCCCACGACCACGAGCTCCAGCAGGCCGAAGCCGCCGTTGCTACGCGTGCGGTTCACGGGGATCCCTCG
>DYHL01000064.1 GCA_020724185.1 Candidatus Nitrosymbiomonas sp.
TCTCAAGGTGAGCCTACTACCTCTTCGGGCCTCGGCAAGAACAGGACGCATCCTGGACCAGTACACCTGGTTGTTCACCAATCCGGTGGGGTGCTATACTTGGCGTCGGATGTCGGGCCGTAGCGCAGCTTGGTAGCGCGCCTGAATGGGGTTCAGGAGGTCCGCGGTTCAAATCCGCGCGGCCCGACCAGCTCAAAGCCAGACAGAACGCGGGTTCTAGCCTTTGGCCGGGACCCGCGTTCGTGCATTCTCGCCCACCTTCCCCCAACCTGAATTGACTACCCAGCAACCCCGGTCTATCGTGAAGACGAGACCACGCCCGAGCGGGGCAGGTCAGTCGGATGCATACCAAAGGAGGCTTCCCATGCGGCGGATTCCTTGGGTTCTGGTATTGGTTCTGGCGGTGGCGATAGTGACGCCGGCTGCAACTGCGCAGAGCACCAACCGCATCGCCCAGTACGCCCTGCAGTCGGGCGTGCGCGGGTACACCTGTTCAGTTTGGGGCGGGATGGGCTCGGCCGAGCGCACCGCGTACATCTTTGGGATCATCTCGCTCTCCGACTCGCTCGAGCACGCCGCGCTCGATTCGTCCCACTCCCTGACGTTGGCCGACTACCGTGTGATCGAGCTCACGCGCAGCGCCAACGACTACGTCACCATTGTCTCCGGCGGGTGTCTGATTGTTTCTGGTTCTACCCCGGTGCTGTCCGTGTTGTACACCATGAAGTAGCCTCCTGAGGCCTGGCTCCATTGCAGTCGCCGGCGCCCGGCGACTACGCGCGGAAGGCGATGGTCGTATTCGGCAAGACGGCGCACCCTTGCCCGGGGTTTGGTCGCACAGCCAGACTACAGCCTAACGGTCGGAAGATGGGGAAAGAGTGAGCGCGGCGAGATGGGGGGAGGAGACCGTGGGGTACCTGGGGCTGTCGCTGGACGGACAGCCATACGTCGTCCCACTGAACTATGCGTACGCCACCGGGAAGATCCTGTTTCACTGCGCGTTGACCGGAAAGAAGCTGTACTGCCTCAGGGCGATCCCTGCCACCTGGACAGCGACAGTGTCATCTGCTACGGCAGGGCGCGGGTGATTGAGGATCTGGAGGAGCGCAAGAGGGCGTTGGACGACTTCAACCAGTGCCTGCGTCCCGGCGCTGAGGAGCTTTCGATGGAGGCCGTGTCCAAGTGCCTGGCTGTTGAGATCGCAATTGCCGAGATGACGGGCAGGCAGGAGATAGAGAAGAAGCGCACTTACTGGCGGTACCGATTCCATCCATAGCGCAGGGCTTTCACCGCGCCGTCCATGGTATCGGGTCCACCCTGACCCCGTTCACCCGCAGCCCCCAGTGCAGGTGGGGGCCGGTGGAGAGCCCGGTGCTCCCCACGCGACCTATGATCTCGCCCCTTCCAATTCTTTGCCCGACGCGCACGCCGATCTCCGACAGGTGCAGGTACGAGGTGACGACCCCCAGGCCGTGGTCAACCAGCACCGCGTGACCGCTCAGCGGGAGGGGCTCGGCCAGGCGGACGATGCCGCGACTGGCCGACCTGACCGGTGTGCCCTCCGGCGCCAGGATGTCCACACCTCCGTGGAACCCCCTGACCTGCTTCTGGTAGATGCTGAGAGTGCCATAGCCGGAGGTCACCTTCCCTTGTAGAGGCAGGGTGAGAGGGTCTGCCCAGAGCTGGGAGGGGTGCAGGACCCGGAGAGCTTCCGCAACCCGCCTGCGCTCGCGCTCTGCGGCCTCCCGGGTTAGCAGGGGTGCCAGAGCGGGATCGAAGGTAACCTCGCGCCTGGGAAAGGCGACACGGACGACGGTCACTGTACGCCGGGCGACAAGACCGGCTCCCCCTGCGGCGGACGCCTCCACCGTCAGGGCGTGGCGCCCAGGCCGCGTGGTCGGGTCGGTGCCCAGGATCGTGCGCCATTCGGCCGCCCCGACTGGGAAGGCAGGCCACTGCCGCCCGGCGAAGTGGACCTTCACCCGTGTAGCAGATACCGGCGTCCGGACGGTCATCCGCAACGCCTCGCCCTGGCGAACCGAGGCTCGCGACAGCTCCACTCTAGCGGTGTATCGCGCTCCTCCGGCAGCTGGCTGAGCTCCCAGGACAAGGGCTGTCCCCAGGATCAGCGCACACCCACCGGCAAGAACCCTTCGGACCAGGAAGGAGAAGCAGCGGCAGCGGCGAAGGGATTGTTCCGTTTGCCAGTCTGCCAATCTGAATGTCGGACAATAATACCGTCGGAGGGATGCTGCGATGCACATCAAGAGCGCGGTGCGGCTCATCGCGAGTCTCATGCTCATCCTGGGCCTGCTGGTGGCAGGTCCTCTTAGTTCTACGCCCAGCGCGGCCGGCCCCAGGCTGGATCGGCTTACGATCCTGGGAGGGCCTCCCGGTGGAGTGTTTGGCATCTTCGCGACAGGGATCGGGACTTTCCTTTCCAAGGCGGTCCCGAATCTGGACGTATCCGTGGCCGCCACTGGCGGGTCGGTTGAGAACGTTCGGCGGGTCAACGCCGGCGATGCCGAGATGGGAATCGCCTTCACCTCAGACGTGCACGAGTCGTACTACGGGCTCGAGGGTTTCAAGGGCAACCCCCACACGAACCTAAGAACCATCGGTATGATCTTCCTGGGCATCGCCCATGTAGTGACCTTCCGCGACAGCGGCATCCGCACCGTGGAGGATCTGGCCGGGAAGCGCGTTGCGGTAGGGACGCCTGGTTCCGGGACCTTTGCTACCGCCGAGCGGGTATTCCGCAGCATCGGGATTTGGGATCGGATCACGCGGGTTCCCCTACTGGGGGCCGCGGCCGGCAGCGCCATGGGAGACGGTCGGGTTGACGCCTACTTCTGGACCGGTCCGTTCCCGGATCGGGTGACGATCGAGGCGGCCGTGACCCGTCCCGTGCACTTCATTGATGCGTACACGCCCCTGACCCGCACGGACTTCATGAGGGTCTTCCCGTACTACGCGCGCTACATCATCCCTGCGGGGTCCTATGCGGGCGTCACCGAGAACACCCCCGCGCTGGGCGTTCCGGCGCTGTGGTTCGTCCACAAGGACGTGCCCGCTCCCCTGGTACAGAAGATGGTCGAGGCGGCCTACGGCCGCGAAGGCCATGGTCACATGCTGCGGGTTCACAGCGCCTCGTCCGACATGACCTCGCTGAAGGCGCTACAGGGTGTAACGATTCCCCTGCACCGGGGGGCCGAGGCCTACTGGACAACCAAGAACATCGAGATCCCCGAAAGGATCCGCGCGCGATAGCGGCCTGAGGATACGGGCACACACGTGAGTCGAAACCTCTCGCGCAACTGGGACATCGTAGCCCAGATCATCCTGGGCGCGGTGGCCATCTTCTACCTGCGGGCGGCCGCCTTCGGCGTGGATTCCATGCAGTACCACCGCGGGATCGCCGTGATGTTCAGTCTGGTGGCCGCCCTGCTCCTGTACAAGGGGTGGCGACGCGCCCCGTCCGACGCGCCCTCGTGGCTGGACCTTGTGTTCATCGCGGGTGCGATCGTAGGGGTGGGCTACTGGATCTTGCAGCATGAGGCGCTGGCCTACCGGGCGGGCGTTCACACCCCTGCCGACTATCTGATGGGTCTGGTGGTGACGCTGCTTTCCATCGAGGTTGCGCGGCGAGTGCTCGGTCGCCCACTTGCGATTATCTCCATCCTGGCCATCGCCTATGCCCTCTACGGATCCCTTCTCCCACCGGTCATCGGCCACCGCGGCTTCGTGTTCCGCCGCGTCGTCGAGTACATCTACCTGACCTCGGACGGTATCTTCGGGATCATGGCCGAGGTGGTGGCCAGCTACATCGTGCCCTTCGTCGTCTTCGGCGCGTTCATGATGCGCGCCGGTGTGGCGAAGTTCTTCATTGACCTCTCAATGGCCGGTCTGGGACGGGTTGCAGGAGGCCCTGCCCAGGTTGCGGTGGTGTCCAGCGCACTGCTGGGCTCCATAAATGGGAGCCCGATCGCGAACACCGCGACCACCGGCGCGTTTACCATACCGCTCATGAAACGAACGGGCTTTCCACCGCACATCGCGGCCGCGGTGGAGGCATCAGCCTCCACGGGAGGAATGATCCTGCCTCCGGTTATGGGAGCGGGCGCGTTCATCATGGCGGAGATGACCGGGATACGCTACGCAGAGATCGTGAAGATGTCGATCGTTCCCGGCATCCTCTATTTCCTGGCGGTCGGGATCATGGTCTACCTGGAGTCGCGCAAGCTAGGCATTCGCGGTCTCAGCCGGGAGGAACTTCCACGTGCCCTGGACGTCCTGAAGCAAGGCTGGTATCTCTTCCTGCCCATCGCGGTCCTGGTCGGTGCGCTCTTCAGTGGGGCCTCTCCTGCCCGCGCCGTGATATATGCCATCGTGGCCACCGTCGCGGTGAGCTGGCTCAATCCGGAAACACGGATGGGTCCGCTCCAGGTCTGGCAGGCGCTGGTAGACGGCGGCAAGGCCTGCACCTTCGTGGGGGCAGCAACCGGCACCGTGGGCATCATCATTGGTGTCCTGGCTCTCACCGGAATAGGGATCAAGTTCTCGACGATCATGTTGACCCTAGCCGGGAAGAATCTCTTGCTGATGCTCCTTTTGATCGCGATCGCCTCCTTCATCCTGGGCATGGGTCTACCGATCACCGCGGCCTACCTGGTGGTAGCCGTGGCCTCTGCGCCGGCGCTCGTGGAGCTGGGCGTGCCGCTCATCGCAGCGCACCTCATCATTTTCTGGCTCAGTCTGGACTCGAACATCACCCCGCCCGTGGCCTTGGGCGCCTATACCGCTGCTGCGATCGCGGACGCCGACCCCTGGCGGACCGGCTGGAACAGCTTCAGGTTCGCCAAGATGATCTACGTCATGCCGCTGCTGTTCGCATATACGCACATCCTGTTCACTGGCACCATGGCCGAGAACATCTGGGCGGTCGTCTCCGCGATAGTCGGTACGGTAGCGTTCTCCATCTGCAGCACGGCGTTCTTCCTTGTACGAACCACGCTGGTGGAATGGCTGCTCCTGGCGGCTGCCACGTTCCTGGCGTTTGTGCCCGGGCTGGCAACCGATCTGAGCGCCATCGCTATCTTCGTCGCGGTCTTCTTCTGGCAGAGGCGGAGGTTGCAGCAGGCTTCGCAACTTGGCACAGACACGCCGGGCGAGCTGACGGCGACAACGGCCGATCGGTAGGCGCGAATGATTCATCTACCCATTGAGCGACAGAGAGTCTGCGAGCTGGTTGCAAACCATCTCATCCAGCAGATCTCGGATCGGCGACTGAAGCCCGGCGATCCCCTGGCCACTGAGCGGGAGCTGACGCAGACCTATGGCGTGGGTCGTTCTTCCGTCAGGGAGGCCCTCCGGATCCTGGAATCCAAGGGGCTCATCAGGTCGGCGGGCAAGGGAACGTTCGCGGTCGCGGAGTACGCCAACCCCCTTCAGCACTCGGTGCGTCTCCTGCTGACGCTGCAGGAGATCGCCCTGCCTGAACTCTTCGAGGTACGCAAGATCCTGGAGGTCGAGGCTGCGGGCCTGGCGGCGGCGCGGCGCACTGACGATGACCTGGCCGAGATGGCTCGCCGGATCGAGGAGATGGTCGAGGGTCTCTCCTCGCAGGAGCGCTACATCGCAGCCGACCTGCAGTTTCACCTGGCGATCGCCACCGCAACACGCAATCGCATCGCGGTTCACGTAATGCAGGCCATCCGTGAGGCGCTCCACCGGGCACTGGCTTCGATATTCCAGATCCCAGGCAGCCCGCAGCAATCTCTGGCACAGCACAAGGAGATCCTTCGAGCCATCGCCGCTGGCAATCAGGACGAGGCCAGGCAACGGATGCGGGAGCACCTGCTCCGTGTAGAAGGCGACATCCGCGACGCTCTCGACGCCGGCGCCTGACCGGTACCTAATCTGAACATGGAGGGAGCAATGCAGAAGCTGGGATTCGTGGGTTTGGGAGTAATGGGGAGCCGCATCGTCAAGCGACTGTTGGACGCCGGCCGCCTGGTAGTGGGCTACAACCGGACCCGTGAGAAGGCGCAGTGGCTGCTCGACGCGGGCATGCGGTGGGCATCCTCGCCGCGGGAGGTGGCCGAGGCCTCGGATGTCGTCTTCACGATGGTCACGAACACCGCCGCGCTCCAGGCCGTTACCGAAGGGCCGGATGGGATACTGGCCGCGCTGGGACCGGCCAAGGTCTACGTGGACATGAGCACGGCGAGCCCGGAGGCCAGCCGCGCCCTGGCGGCGCGCGTTGCCGCTGCCGGCGCTCGGATGCTGGACGCGCCGGTGTCGGGCAGTGTGGTGACCCTTGAGCAGGGGAAGCTCTCCATCATGGCGGGGGGCGAAAAGGAAGTCTTCGAGCGAGTGCTGCCGATCCTGAAGGACATCGGGCCCACCGTCAACCACGTCGGCAGCAACGGCCAGGCGGTCCTAATCAAGATCGCCAGCAATCTCAGTCTGGCAGTTCAGATGCTGGCCTTCAGCGAGGGCATCCTGCTTGCCGAGAAGAACGGCATCCCCAGGTCCGTCGCGGTCGAAGTGCTGCTCAACAGCGTGATGGCATCACCCATGCTGCGCTATCGCGGCCCCTTCGTGCTCCAGATGCCGGAGGAGGCCTGGTTCGACGTGACCATGATGCAGAAGGACATGCTGCTGGCGCTGGAGATGGGCCGGCAGCTCCAGGTGCCGATGCCCACCACCGCGGCCACCAACGAAATGCTTACCGCGGCCCGGGCCCAGGGCCTGGAAAAACAGGACTTCGCGATCGTCTTTGAGGTGCTGGCCCGCATGGCAGGGATGCCTCCTTCCGGAGGCGGCGCGGGACAGACCTCCGAGCGCTAGGGAGGCGGAGGATCCGATGCGGCGTACAGCCCCGCGTACCGAAACTCAGCAGGCAGATACCCTGCAGGGCGTGGCCCGCGAGCAGTGGCTTCAGATGTACGAGCAGATGATCAGGATACGGGTGTTTGAGGAGCAGGTCAATGAACTGTACCGCAGCGCCAAGATGCCCGGGCTAGCCCACCTCTACAGCGGGCAGGAGGCCTCAGCGGTCGGAATCTGTCAGGCGCTGCGGCCCGACGACTACATCACCAGCACGCACCGTGGTCACGGCCACTGCCTTGCCAAGGGGGCGAGGGTGGACCTCATGTTCGCCGAGCTGCTGGGCAAAACCCCCGGCTACTGTCGCGGCAAGGGCGGCTCGATGCACATCGCCGACCCTGAGGCGGGCAATCTGGGCGCGAACGCAATCGTGGGCGGGGGGGCCGGGATCGCTACCGGTGCTGCCCTGTCCGCGAAGCGGCGTGGCTCAGGTCAGGTTTCGGTGTGCTTCTTTGGCGAGGGCGCGCTGGGCCAGGGAGTGCTGTACGAGGTCATGAACATGGCCGCGCTCTGGACGCTCCCGGTGATCTACGTCTGCGAGAACAACCTCTACAACGAGTACACGCACTACTCCGAGGTCACGGCAGGCGAGCTTCGGGCTAGGCCTGCCGCGTTCGGGATCCGGTGCGCGGAGGTGGACGGGCAGGACGTGCGGGCGGTCTACGCGACGACCCGCCGGGTGGTCGAGCAGGTTAGAGGGGGAGAGGGCCCGGCCTTCCTTATCAGCAACACCTACCGGTTCTTCGGTCACCACGTCGGTGACGTGAATCGCGCCTACTACCGCAGCAAGGACGAAGAGCAGGAATGGAAGGGGCAGCGCGACCCCCTCGCCATTATGGCAGGGTGGTTGACAGGCGATGGAATCGCTGATGTGGGCACGCTTGAGGAGATCGAGCGGCGCGCCCGCGCCGAGGTCGCATCAGGCGTGGAGTTCGCCTTGGCCG
The DNA here is from genome assembly GCA_020724185.1 of Candidatus Nitrosymbiomonas sp. Lineage (GTDB taxonomy): Bacteria > Sysuimicrobiota > Sysuimicrobiia > Sysuimicrobiales > Humicultoraceae > VGFA01. The sequence goes on from DYHL01000064.1 coordinate 7,836, forward strand.
CTCCCTATCCTGACCCGGGCGAGGTGGACCAGCATGTCTATGCTTAGCGCCGTCGCGGATCGCGAGATCACCTTCGCCCAGGCGGTCCGGGAAGCCCTGGCGGAAGAGATGCGCCGGGACCCTACCGTGTTCATCCTGGGCGAAGACGTCGCCGAGGCCGGGACGCCGTTCAAGGTGCTCTCGGGACTCGTGGAGGAGTTCGGTCCTGAGCGGGTGACCGACACGCCCATCTCCGAGGCCGGCTTCACCGGAATCGCCGTAGGAGCCGCGATGACAGGGCTCCGTCCCGTGGTGGACATCATGTTCGGCGATTTCCTCCCCCTGGCCATGGACCAGATCGTGAACCAGGCTGCCAAGGTGCACTACATGTCTGGCGGGAAGCTCCGGGCACCGATGGTCGTGCGGACGAACCTGGGAGCCACCCGACGCTCCGCGGCCCAGCACAGCCAGAGTCTGCACGCCCTCCTCAGCCACATCCCGGGGTTGAAGGTTGTGCTGCCGTCAACCCCCTATGACGCCAAGGGTCTCCTCAAGACTGCCATCCGCGATGAGAATCCGGTGGTGTTCTTCGAGGACAAGTTGATGTTCCAGCTCAAGGGCCCGGTTCCGGAAGGGGAGTACACCATCCCCTTCGGCGTCGCGGACGTGAAGCGGCAGGGGACCGATATCACGCTCGTGGCGACCAGCAGCATGGTGCAGGTTGCTCTTGATGCTGCGCGGATCTTGGAGAAGGATGGGATAAGCGCGGAGGTGATTGACCCGCGCACGACCGTGCCCCTGGACGCGCGCACGATCGTGGAATCCGCCAAGAAGACCGGACGGGCCATCGTGGTGGACGAGGGCCACGAGCGCTACGGCGTGACGGCTGAGATCGCCTCGGTCATTGCCGAGGGGGCCTTCTATCATCTGGACGCGCCCGTCAGGCGCATGGGCGCCATGAACGTGCCCGTGCCGTTCTCCCCGGCGCTGGAAGACCTCACCGTGCCCACGGGTGAACGGGTGGCGGCAACGGCAAGAGCCCTCTGCGGGCGCACCTGAGAGGCGAGGAGGAAAAGAGAATGGGCCTGAAGACTTTCGGTCTCACGGCGGTCGACTGGGAGGAACGGGTCAACTACGACCGGCTCCGCACTCAGAGGCTGGCCCGGGTGGAGCGCCTACTCCGCGAGTCGGAACTGGGCGCCCTGTTGTGCTTCGACATGAGCAACATACGGTACATCACCGCGACCCACATCGGCACCTGGGCGATGGACAAGCTGGTACGGTTCTGCCTGCTGCCCCAGGGCGGTGACCCCATTCTCTGGGATTTCGGCTCGGCGGCCCGGCACCACCAGTTGTACTGCCCGTGGCTGGGAGAGCGATCGCGCGCAGGGATCTCCACGCTGCGCGGGGCCTCTTCGGAGCAGGCGCAGGAGGTGGCGCGCAAGATCCGCGTCGAGCTGGAAGAACGCGGACTGATGAACGAGCCGGTGGGCGTGGACGTGATCGAGCCGGCGGTGCTCTTTGCCCTGCAGGCCGAGGGGGTCAAGATCGCGGACGGCCAGCCCCTCATGCAGCAGGCCCGCAAGATCAAGACCGAGGATGAGATCACCCTCATCAACACCGCCTGCATGATGGTGGACGCCGCCTATGAGGAGCTCTACCAGGCGATGAAGCCCGGGATGCGCGAGAACGAGTGCGTGGGGCTGGTAAGCAAGGTGCTCTACGATCTTGGGTCCGAGCACGTGGAAGGCGTCAACGCCATCTCCGGAGAACGGTGCAATCCGCACCCCCATGTGTACACAGATCGCGTGCTCCGGCCCGGCGACCCTGCCTACTTCGACATCCTGCACTCCTACAACGGCTACCGCACCTGCTACTACAGGACGTTCGCCATCGGCAGCGCGTCGACGGCCCAGGTGGACGCGTACAAGCGCTGCCGCAGCTACCTCGACGAGGCGATCAGCCTGATCAAGCCCGGCGTGACCACCGCCGACGTGGTGAAGATCTGGCCGCGCGCGGAGGAGTTCGGATTCGCCAGCGAGGAGGCCGCGTTCGCCCTGCAGTACGGCCACGGCGTGGGCCTGTCAATCTGGGAGAAGCCCATATTCAGCCGCTTCGTTTCGTTTGACCATCCCGAGGTAATCGAGGAGAACATGGTCTTCGCCCTGGAGACCTTCTGGCCGGCAGCGGACGGCTGGTCGGCGGCGCGCATCGAAGAGATGGTTGTCGTCAACAAGGCGGGCTGCGAGGTGATCACCCGGTTTCCGGCCGAGGAGCTGCTGGTAGCAGGAGGACGCTACCACACGGCGGCCGGTCCCCTGCCTGCCACCCGTGAGACCCAGTCCAATCTGAACCGCAAGGAGAAGGCCCGGTGACGACGCAGGTTATCATGCCCGCGCTGGGCATGGCCCAGGAAACGGGGAAGGTCCTTCGGTGGCTGAAGGCTGAGGGCGATCCCGTCACACAGGGTGAGCCGCTGCTGGAGATCGAGACCGACAAGGTTACCGTGGAGATCGAGGCGCCGGCATCCGGCATACTCCAGGAGGTGGCCGCCACGGAAGGCCAGGAGGTGCCGGTAGGTCAGACGATAGCCCGCATCGTTTCCACGATTCCCACGGTCACTGCTGCCTCGGTGGCCGCCAGCCCGCTTGCCGCGCGGTTGGCCGCCGAGCACGGGGTGGACCTACTGGAAGTGAAGCCGTCCGGAGGCCGCATCGCGAAGTCCGACGTTCTGGCGTTCTTGGAGAAACAGAAGGAATCCGGAACCACGCCCGGCGATGGCGTGCGCACGCCGGCATCTCCCAAGGCCCGGCGCCTGGCAGCCGAGCGGGGCGTGGACATTGCAGCGGTGCAGGGCACGGGCCCAGCAGGAGCGGTTGTGGCCGCGGACGTGCCAGCGGCAGGTTCGCCTCAGCAGGCCCAGGTTGCTGCGGTCCCGGCGAGCGTCGAGGCAGTGGCAGTAAGCACCACCTGGCGTATCATGGCCGAGCGCACGACGCAGAGTTGGACCGGTGCACCGCACGTCTACCTTGTCCGCGAGGTAGATGCGGGCAGGCTTGTGGCATGGCGTGAGCGGTGCCGGAAGCGACTCAAGGCGGAGGTCACCTACACCGACCTGCTGGTCAGGCTCGTGGCAGTTGGGCTCCGTCGGCACTCCCGTCTCAACGCCCGATGGCAGGAAGGCAAGATCGTGACCGGTTCCGAGATCAACGTGGGGTTGGCGGTGGCGGTGGAGGATGGTCTGGTCGTCCCGGTCATCCACCGTGCGGACCATCAGAGCGTTGCCGAGATCGCTGCCCGGCGGTGGGAACTCGTAGGTCGGGCTCAGGCGGGGAAGCTCCGTCCAGAGGACCTCGCAGGCGGCACCTTCACGGTCAGCAACCTGGGCATGTACGGCGTGGACGTGTTCAATGCCATCATCAACCCGCCCCAGGCCGCCCTCCTGGCCGTCGGCCGCATCGCTGACCGCGTGGTGGCGGTGGAGGGCCGGCCTACCGTGCGGCCGATGATGACGCTCAGCCTGTCTTGCGATCATCGTGTAGTGGACGGCGCCAGGGGTGCGCTCTTTCTTCAGGATCTGGCAAGCTTGATTGAGGAGCCGCTGGAACTCCAGGAGTGACATAGAGAGATGCAGGCCCTCGTCAAGACCGCGCGCGGTTCCGGCCACCTGGAACTCAGGGACGTCCCTACGCCTGTTCTTGACCGGGGAGAGGTGTTGATACGCATTCGCGCCTGTGGCATCTGCGGGAGCGACCTGAAGATCCAGGACGACCAGCATCCGTACAGCCCGCCGGTCGTGATCGGCCATGAGTTCGCGGGGGAGATCGCCGAGGTGGGTGAGGATGCGGGCGGGTGGGCGGCCGGCGACCGGGTCGTCTCCGAGCAGCACACGGGTACCTGCGGACGCTGCCGCCAGTGCCTGACCGGGAATGCCTTCGCCTGTGCTTCCAAACGGGCCCCAGGGTACTGGGTGGACGGTGGGTTCGCGGAGTTCATCAAGGTTCCGGCGTGGCTGCTGCACCGCATCCCTGGCAACCTCAGCTTCATCGAGGCCGCGTTCACCGAGCCCTCGGCCGAGGTCGACGTCAGCTGCGTGCTCTACCGCGGGAAGGGCTGCCGTATCTGCAAGCCGACGGGCTG
>DYHL01000065.1:0-9081 GCA_020724185.1 Candidatus Nitrosymbiomonas sp.
CCACTGGTCTACGGTCTAGGGCTTGCCTTCCTGCTGACGCGGACGGTGCTCGCAGGCTTTGCCACGCTCAGCAAGCATGTGCTGACGATCTCCACCCTGTTGTATTTTGCGATCGCGTGGCTGTTTCTGCTCGCGCGCCGGAGGAGATCCCTGCCAGGGCGAGTTTGACTGTTGGATCAAGACTCCCGGCAAGTGCTTCCAGCAGGCCGGCGATGCTTGCCATGCCCGCCGACCTACCGTACAGTTGAAGTGCTCAACTGAAGAGCTCAACCCCCAACAGGAGAGTGTGAACATGCCGGGTACGCATGACAACCTGAAAGAGGCGTTCGCTGGCGAGAGCCAGGCGAACCAGAAGTATCGAGCGTTTGCCAAGAAAGCAGAGCAGGAGGGTTTCCCCAACGTTGCCCGGTTGTTCCGCACCGCGTCCGAGGCAGAGCGAATTCATGCCGAGGGACACTTCACCGTGCTGGGTGGGGTTGGATCAACTGCCGAGAACCTTCAGGCGGCTATCGAGGGCGAGACCTACGAATATACCAAGATGTACCCCCCGATGCTTGAGCAGGCTGAGGCCGAAGGGCACAAGGCGAAGCGCATGTTCACATACGCGTCCAAAGCGGAGGCGGTTCACGCCCGGCTCTACAACGTAGCTCTGGAGGCAATTCGCCGGGGTGAGGACCTAGCGGAGAGTTCGTTCTACTTGTGTCCCGTCTGCGGGCACATCGAGTTCGGCAGCCCCCCGGACACCTGTCCCATTTGCGGAGCGAAAGCTGAGAGGTTCGTTCAGGTATAGAAGAACCGGGTACGGTGGAGCAGCAGAGAGGTGTTTGCTATTGGCGCGCTCGAACTAATCGTTGTTTTCGTCATCTTCGGCGTGCTTGTTGCGCTCCCCCTTGCACTCCTTGCGATAATTGATATCGTCCGGAGTGATTTCCGCAGGGACTCTGACCGGATCTTGTGGGCAATCATCGTACTGATGGTGCCCTTCATCGGTCCGATTCTCTATTTCCTGATTGGCCGCAAGCAGAAGGTCCACGCATGACCGAGTTTCCGCCGCGGCCGCATGGCCCGGCACAAGATGGGAGGAACCGATGAAGACGCGAACCCTCGTTATCCTGCTCCTCCTGATGTTCCTCTGGGCGGGGCCGGTAGTTCTCGGCCTCTACACCGACTGGCTCTGGTTCAAGGACCTGGACTTCGCGGGCGTCTTCCGGACCAGGTTTATTGCCCAGGCCACGCTCTTCGTGCTGGGCGCGCTGGTAAGTGCCGGCGCGATCCTGTGGAGCGCCTTCCTGGCCCGCCGGCTGGCCGAGCAGGCCGTGGGCACCATCGAGATGCCGGGCAGCGCCCAGATGCGCGCCATGCAGCCGACTTTCTCCCTGGCCGTGATAGGCGGCGGGCTGTTCCTGGCGCTCAACATGGCGGGGGTCGCCGCGGCCCGATGGGAACACATATTGAGATACTGGCACGCCTCGCCCTTTGGCACGGCCGATCCACAGTTTGGTCTTGACATCGGGTTCTTCGTCTTCACGCTTCCGGTCTACCGGTTTCTCCAGGGATGGTTGGTGACCGTGATGCTGCTGGCCTTGGTTGCGGCGGTCACGGTGTACGCGTTCCGGATCGTCTTCCCGCAAGTACAGATGCCCCTTGAGGGTGAGACGGAGTTCCGCCCCGCCGCCCCGATCAACATCATTGTTTCCCGCCCCATGCGCGTGCATCTCTTTGGCCTGGGTGCGATCCTCCTCGTCCTCGTGGCGTGGGGACACTGGCTGGCGGTCTACGATCTGGTCTACTCTCCGCGAGGAGCCTCATTCGGCGCTTCCTACGCCGACGTTTATGCCCGGCTCCCGGCACTGCGGCTTCAGGCGGTGGTGGCCCTGGTGGCGGCCGGGCTAGTTGGCATCACGGCGTTCCGACAGGGGTACCGTTTGGCGATCGTCGGCGCGGTGGCGTGGATCGGGACAGGCCTCATTGCGGGCGGCATCTACCCGGCCATGGTGAACCGGTTCATCGTGCAGCCCCAAGAGCTTGAGCGCGAGCGGCCCTACATCGAGAGGACCATTCGCATGACGCGGGAGGGCTACGCCCTCGACCGCATCGCAGAAGCCCCCATCGCCGGCGAGGAGATGGTTACCGCTGCCGACCTGGCGCGGGCGCCCGCCACCGTGGCCAACATCCGTCTGTGGGACCCGGGGCCCCTGCTCATTACGTACAACCAAATACAGAGCATCCGGCTCTACTACGACTTCGTTGACGTGGACGTGGACCGGTACACGCTGGATGGGCGCTACCGCCAGGTGATGCTGGCCGCGCGCGAACTCTCGCCAGAGAAGCTGCCTGCCCAGGCCCAGACATGGGTGAACCGTCGGCTGCAGTTCACGCACGGCTATGGTGTCACCATGAGCCCGGTGAACGAGCTAACACCGGAGGGGCTGCCCACACTGTTCCTTCAAGATGTGCCGCCCATAGGCAATCCCCGCCTGGACCGGCCCGAGGTGTACTACGGCGAGAAGAGCCGGGAGTACGTCATCGTGCGCACGCGGTCTCCAGAGTTCAACTACCCCAAGGGCGACGAGAACGTCTACACCACCTACCAGGGCAAGACCGGCGTGGGACTTGGCTCGCCCCTCCGCCGCCTGCTCTTTGCCTGGCGCTTCCGGGACCTCAACATACTACTCTCCGACGCGATCACGCCCGAGAGCGTAATTCTCTACCACCGCAACATCGTTGAGCGCGTTGCCCGGCTGGTGCCCTTCCTGCGGCTGGACGGAGATCCATACGTGGTTGTTGCCGATGGCCGGATGTACTGGATTATTGATGCCTACACGAACACGGATCGCTATCCGTACTCACAGCCATCGAGGGAAGGATTCAACTACGTCCGCAACAGCGTGAAGGCCGTTGTGGACGCCTACAACGGCACGGTCGCGCTCTTCATCACCGAGCCGGGTGATGCCATGATCCAGACGTACGCGCGCATTTTCCCCGGGCTGTTCCAGCCCCTGGCGGCGCTCCCGGCCTCCCTCCGGCCGCACTTGCGGTACCCGCAGGACATCTTTGCGGTCCAGGCCCAGATGTACCGGACCTTCCACATGCAGGACCCGCGCGTCTTCTACAACAAGGAAGACATGTGGAGTCTTCCTCAGGAGGTCTACACAGACAAGCCGGTCGAGATGACGCCGTACTACGTCATCATGCGCCTGCCCGGGGTGGCCACCGAGGAATACGTGCTCATCATGCCGTTTACCCCGCCGGGCAAGCAGAACATGATCACCTGGCTCGCGGCCCGATCGGATGGCGAGAACTATGGCAAGCTCCTGGCCTTCCGATATCCCAAGGACAAGCTGGTCTTCGGGCCGATGCAGATCGAAGCGCGTATCAATCAGGATCCTACGATCTCCGAGCAGTTCACGCTCTGGAACCAGGGCGGCAACCGGGTAATCCGGGGGAACATGATCGTGATTCCAATCGGGCAGTCGAATCTGTACGTCGAGCCGATCTACCTTCAGGCAGAACAGGGACGGCTCCCTGAAATGAAGCGCGTGGTGCTGGCCAGCGGCAACCGGGTGGCGATGGCGCCCACGGTGAGTGTGGCGCTGCAGGCCCTCCTGGCAGGACCGGCCACCCCCAAGGCAACGGTGGACCGGCTACCGACGAAGACCCCGGCCGGTGCGGCGCCCCCCGGCCCTGCGGGAGCTGATTCCAGGAGTATTCTACGGTCACTGATGGAGCGCCAGGGGCGCCTCATGGAGGAACTCGAGGCACTTGATGCCGATCTGCGCCGGCTCCTCGAGGTGCTGAGCCGGGAGAAGTAGGGATTCGGCCGTAATCCTGTGAAGCAGGTGGCGTTCCAGGACTGCTACCCCGACGATCTGAGCCACTGCTATGGCTGCGGCCGGCTCAACGAGCATGGGCTGCAGCTCAAGAGCCGCTGGGAGGGAGAGGAGACCGTTGCGGTCTTCTACCCCCGACCGTACCATGTCGCGATCCCTGGCTACGTCTACGGTGGGCTCATCGCCTCGTTGATAGACTGCCACGGCACCGGTACGGCCGCGGCTGCGGCGTACCGGGCCGAGGGGCGGGAGATGGGCACGGAGCCGGCGTTTCGGTTTGTCACGGCATCCCTGCACGTGGATTACCTGCGGCCAACGCCGCTGGGAGTGCCGCTGGAGATCCGCGGACAGGTCAAGGAGATCAAAGGCCGCAAGGTCATTGTGACCGCAACGGTTTCGGCCGAGGGGAATGTCTGCGCGCGCGGCGAGGTTGTGGCCGTTCAGATGCCGGAGCAGATGAGGCCCAAGTAGGGACGCAGAGCGGAGGAGTCCACATGGATGATTGGTTCATTGCGCAGGCGCCGTTTGGGGTCCCGGCAGGCGGCTCCGGAGTCCCAACAGTCCCGCCGCGCAGCACCATCGCCGTTGAGCACACCTGGGACGCTGCGAGCATCTTCCGGACCGACGACGCCTGGGAAGCCGCATTCCGCGGAATCGTGGCAGGGCTACCGGCGTTGGAGGCGTTCCACGATCGCCTCGGCGAAGGTGCGGGGACGCTGGCCGACTGGCTCGAGGCGATGCAGGGTGTCTTCCGCGGGCTCTGGCAAGTGGTCGTCTACGCCACCATGGGCCACACCGTGGACAAGACCGACCAGGCGGCCGCGGCCAGGCACGACCGGGCCCGCGGACTGCTGGCCAGGGTTACGGCGACGGTCGCGTTTGCCGAGCCCGAGATCATCGCCGTGGGGTTCGATAATCTGCGCCAATGGATCGGCGAGGAGCCGCGTCTGGCGGTCTACGCGCACTACATAGACCGGCTGGCGCGGCGTGCGCCTCACGTGCGCTCGCCGGAGGTAGAGGAACTCCTGGGTTTCCTGGCGGATCCCTTCCGGTCAGCCGCGGCGACGCACGGGATACTCGCGGACGCCGACCTTGTCTTCCCGCCGGCCCGCACCACTGCTGGCGAGCCGGTAGAGGTGGCCCAGGGCAACCTGCGAGTGCTGCTCTCGCACGAGGACCGCGAGGTGCGGCGCACCGCGTGGGAGGGGTACGCGGACGCCCATCTTGCGCACCGGCACGCGATGGCCAACTGCCTCTCGGCCGGCGTCAAGCAGGCCGTGTTCATGGCCCGGGCGCGACGGTACGGCTCGGCGCTCGAGGCCTCGCTGCTGGCCAATGACATCCCGGTTGAAGTCTTCCACAACCTGATTGCGACATTCCGCCGCCACCTGCCGACCTGGCACCGCTACTGGGGTGTCCGCCGCCGCGCCCTGGGATACGAGCGGCTGCACGTGTACGATGAGCGGGCGCCGCTTGTGGCGCGCGAGCCCCGCGTGCCGTTTGCGCAGGCCGTCGAGTGGATCGCGCAAGGGCTGGCGCCGTTGGGCGACGAGTACGTCACGACGCTGCGGAGAGGGACGCTCGATCAGCGATGGGTGGATCTCTATCCCAATCGCGGCAAGCAGTCCGGCGCCTTCTCAATGGGCGCGCCGGGCACGCACCCGTTCATCCTGATGAGCTACAGCGATGACATCTACAGCGCCAGCACCCTGGCGCACGAGCTCGGGCATTCTATGCACTCGCACTTCGCCTGGCGCACCCAGCCGTTGATCTATGCCCGGTACCCGTTGTTCTTGGCGGAGGTGGCCTCGAACTTCAACCAGGCTATGCTACGCGCTCACTTGCTGACCACGCAGAGCGATCCTGGGTTTCAGATCGCCGTGATCGAAGAGGCGATGGCCAACTTCCACCGATACTTCTTCATCATGCCAACGCTTGCCCGGTTCGAGCTAGAGATCCATGAGCGGGTCGAGCGTGGAGGGGCCTTGACGGCGCGGGACCTGATGGCGCTCATGGCCGATCTGTTTCGCGAGGGGTTCGGCGATGAGGTGGAGGTTGACGCCGACCGTGTCGGCGCGACCTGGGCGGCCTTCCATACGCACCTCTACATCAGCTTCTACGTCTTCCAGTACGCGACGGGGATCGCCGCCGCGCACGCGCTGGCAGGCGACGTCCTCTCAGGCAGGCCTGGAGCATCGGAGCGCTATCTCGCGTTCTTGTCGGCGGGCGGCTCGAGGTACCCTCTGGATGCGCTGAAGGCGGCAGGTGTTGACATGACCTCTCCCGAGCCGGTGGAGAGGGCGTTTGGGACTCTTTCCGGGACGGTGGACCGGCTGGGAGGGCTGCTGACACAGAAGGAGACCAAGAACGGTGGATAACGACGCCCATCGCAGGATTCGCGAGCTGTCGTCCCTGATCGGGAACACACCCCTTCTCGCGATCGAGTTCCTATTCCGGGGGCGGAAGCGCACGCTCTACGCCAAGGCCGAGAACCTGAACATGACCGGTAGCATCAAGGACCGGATGGCTTTCCAGGTGATGGAGCAGGGCTACGCCAGGGGTGTCCTCAGGCCTGGCTACACGATCGCCGAGGCCACGAGCGGCAACACTGGGATCGCCTTTGCCGCCATAGGCCGAGCCCTGGGGCATCCGGTGGTCATCTTCATGCCGGACTGGATGAGCGCTGAGCGGGTCAATCTCATCCGGAGCCTGGGTGCCGGGATCGTTCTCGTGAGCAGGGAAGAGGGAGGATTCCTCGGCAGCATTCGCCGTGCCGAGGAACTGGCCGAGACAATGGATGGGGTCTTCCTTCCCAGGCAGTTCTCGAACCTGGACAACGTGGAAGCCCACTACCGAAGCACCGGCCCAGAGATATGGTGGCAGTTGAGGTTTCGCTCCGTTCGCCCCGATGCTTTCGTCGCCGGCGTCGGGACGGGCGGCACAGTGATGGGGACCGGGCGCTTTCTAAGGGAGAAGTACCCCGGCGTGAAGGTCCATCCCCTGGAGCCTGCCAGCTCTCCAACGCTCTCAACGGGCCACAAGGTGGGGAAGCACCGAATCCAGGGGATATCCGACGAGTTCATCCCGCCCATAGTGGATCTGAGTTCGCTTGACTCCGTGGTCAGCGTGGACGATGGGGACGCGATCCTCATGGCGCAGAAGCTCGCGGCCGAACTTGGGATCGGGGTCGGAATCTCTTCGGGAGCGAATTTCCTGGGCGCCCTCCAGGTTCAGAACGATCTCGGCGGCGATGCGGTTGTGGTCACCATCTTCTCCGACGACAACAAGAAGTACCTCAGCACCGATCTGCTGCGAGAGGAGCCTGCAAGGGACGGTTTCCTCGCTCCCGACGTGCGGCTCCTGGAGGTTCGGGCCCTCAAGCGGGTGTGCTACACCTGCTGCGACCCGCAGGCGTGCATGGAGGTGGCCTCTTCGGGCATCGCGGAGGAGAACCCTCCGCCCCACTGTCCCATGAGGCACTGAGCCATGGGCCCGATGACATCGTGCTGCCGCGCCCCAGAGGGAAAGTCTGCCCGAGCGGTCGAATAGAACTCCAGCAAGGGTACCACTCAAAGGAGGTTCGCAGTGATGGCGCACAGGCGTGCCGCCGCGCTCATGGCGGTCGTACTTATCGTGGGAATGGTGGGCGCGATGGCCCAGGCCGGCCCGGCGCCCAAGAAGCTGATCTTGGGAATGGTGCCGTCGCGCGAGATCGGCCGCATGATGGAAAACCTGGGGCCGCTCTCCAAGATGCTGTCCGACCGGATAGGGATTCCGGTGGAGGCGGTTGTAACGACCAACTTCACCGGGCTAATCGAGGCGATGGGGACCGGCAAAGCCGACATCGGCATCTTCGGGCCCTTCGCCCTGGTCCTGGCCGAAGAACGGCACAAGGTCACTATTATCGCCAAGTCCATTCGCCGCACGCGGGGCCACTTCGTTACCAGCTACAACGCGGCGATCAACGTACGGGTGGACTCGCCGTTCAAGACGCTGGCCGACCTCAAGGGCCGCCGGTTCGCCTTCGTGGACCCGGCCTCTGCCTCGGGATACCTGTTCCCGTACTTGATGCTGGTGGAGGCGGGGATCAATCCGGAGCGCGATCTGCGCACCATCTTTGCCGGATCGCACGACGCGGCGATCGTGGCCGTCTACAAGAAGGACGTGGATGCCAGCTCCACCCACGACAACGCGATCCCGGATTCGGTCCGAGAGTTGCCCGATGCTGAGCAGGTCGTCAAGATACTCGTCCGGAGCGCCCCGATTCCCAACGACGGGGTGGCAGTCCGGCGCGGACTCCCCGACGATCTCGTGACCAAGATCCAGGAGGCGTTCGTGGATCTCGGGAAGACCGCGGACGGCGTGCGCCTGCTGGAAGCGCTCTACAACGTCATTGGCTACGCTAGGTCGGACGGCTCCGAGTTCGGGGTCATCCGCAGAACCTACAACATCATGCGGGACAAGATCCGGATTTGAGCTCCCCACAGATCGAGCTGCGCGGGGTTGAGGTCCATTTCCCCGGCGGGGTCCAGGCCCTGCGTGGAGTGGACCTCAGCGTCCGGCGCGGCGAGTTCGTCGCCATCGTCGGGCTGAGCGGCGCCGGCAAGTCAACCCTGCTGCGCACGGTCAACCGCCTGGTGGAGCCGACCGCCGGGTCGGTGTGGTTCGAGGGCGAGGACCTGACCGCCGTCCCGCCAGCGCGCCTGCTCGAAGTGCGCGGGCAGATCGGGATGATCTTCCAGACGTTCAACCTGGTCAAGCGGTCGTCGGTCCTGCGCAACGTGCTGGCCGGTCGCGTGGGCCGCCTGCCCACCTGGCGGGCACTGCTGGGCTTGTTCTCCCGGCGCGATCTTGAGATCGTGCACGGGGTTCTGCGCAAGCTCGACATTCAGGACAAGGCGTTCGTACGTGCCGACGCCCTTAGCGGCGGCCAGCAGCAGCGCGTGGGCATCGCGCGGGCGCTGGCGCAGGAGCCGAAGGTGATCCTGGCCGACGAGCCGGTGGCTTCGCTGGATCCACCCACATCGCACGTGGTGATGCGCGACCTCCGGCGGATCAACCAGGAGGGTATCACCGTGCTGATCAACCTTCACTTCATTGACCTGGCCCGGGAGTACGCCCATCGGGTTGTGGGGCTGCGTGACGGGCAGGTGGTCTACGACGGGCCCGCCGGCGAGGTGGACGACGGCACGTTCGAGCAGATCTACGGCCGGGCGCTGAAGGCAGACGACTTTCGGGGAACGGACGCTGA
>DYHL01000065.1:9091-11932 GCA_020724185.1 Candidatus Nitrosymbiomonas sp.
CTAGGTTCACCCTGGTATTCCTGCTGACGGCCGGCCTGTACCTGTGGAGCGGGGTGGGGATCGGTGCCTCCCCCCGCGTTGTCTGGGATGGGCTGCCGAGCTTCTACAAGCTCATGGGCGACCTGTTCCCGCCCAACTGGGCCGTGCTCCCTGTCCTGGTCCGGCCCGCGGTGCAGACGCTCCAGATGGCCCTGGTGGGCACCACCCAGGGCGCACTGCTGTCCGTGCCGCTGATCCTGCTCGCCTCGCGGAACGTTACGCGCCAGGCCTGGCTCTACTACGGCGCGCGCGGGATATTGAACCTGCTGCGCACGGTCCCGGAGTTACTGTACGCGGCCATCCTGGTGGCCGCGGTGGGCATCGGCCCGTTCGCCGGCATCCTGGCCCTGACCGTGTTCTCCGTGGCGATCGTCGCGAAGCTGACCAGCGAGAGCCTTGAAGCCATTGACCCGGGACCGATGGAGGCCCTGGAGGCGGCCGGGGCCAACCGCCTGAAGATGGTGCGTTACGCGGTTGTTCCGCAGATCTTGCCGGCCTACCTGAGCTACGTTCTGTTCGTCTTCGAGATAAACGTGCGCGTTTCGTTCGTGCTGGGCCTGGTGGGCGCCGGAGGAATCGGGCAGCTTCTCTTGACCGCGCTCAACCTCTTTCGGTATCAGAGCGCCACGGTGATCATCCTGGTCACGCTTGCGGCCGTCATCACCATTGACGCCATCAGCGTGCGCGTCCGGCAGGCCATCGTATGAGCAGCAGCATGAGATTGGTCGAGCCGGGACGGTGGAAACTCTGGACCGGCGCCGGGCTGTTCGCCGTTGCGTTCATCTGGTCGGCCCGGGGCGCGGAGGCCAGCCTGCCCCGGTTCATCGAGGGGCTGCCGCTGCTGGCGCGCATCGTGGTGCTGATGCTCGTCCCGGACTGGTCCTGGGCCGGCCGTTCGCTGTCGGGCATGGTGGTTTCGGTGCAGGTCGCGCTGCTGGGTACCACCGTTGGCATGCTGCTCGCCTTCCCGCTGGCATTCCTGGCATCGCGCAACATCAGCCCCCATGCCGCCTCGAGCTACTTGGGCAAGCAGGTGCTCAACCTGATCCGTACCTTCCCTGAGATCATCCTGGCCATCTTCTTCGTCGCCGCTTATGGCCCGGGCGCATTGGCAGGGATGATGGCAATTGGGCTGCACTCCACGGGCAGTCTGGGCAAGTTGTACGCTGAGGTCGTCGAGACGATAGACCCGGGCCCGCTGGAAGCCCTCAGGGCCGCCGGGGCCAACCGGGTCAAGGTCTTCTGGTACGCGGTTATGCCCCAGGTCCTGCCGGAGTTCATGGCGCTGTCGCTCTATCGGTTTGAGATCAACGCCCGCGCCGCGACAGTCCTAGGACTGGTTGGGGCCGGCGGAATCGGCACGATCATGGTTCAGGCCCTGCAGTTCCGGCGGTGGGAAGTTGTCGGGATGGCCCTGATCGTGATCATCGTGGTCGTAACGCTCATTGACACGGCCAGCTCTGCCCTGCGGCGGCGGCTGGTCTGAAGACTCCCCCAGGGCCCCCAGACCGCGCGAGTTCCGGCCAGGGCCGGCAGGAAGCAGCCGACCCGGTGGGTAACTGTGTCTCCACACCGAACCGGAGGTGAATGCCATGGTCTCAGCGGTGGTGCTGCTCAAGACCGGTCCTGGCCAGGCCCGCAAGGCAGCCATTGCCATCCGGAAGATACGGGGCGTCCGCGAGGTGCACGTCGTCACGGGCCCCTACGACATCATCTGCACGACCGAGGCGGGTGACATGGCGGCGCTCGCCGACACGGTGATTTCGAGGATCCAGCGGACCGCGGGGGTAACCGATTCACTCACCTGTCTGGTCGTGTAGCCGAGCGGGGTTAGGGTTGACAACCGGGGGATGCCAACTATAATGAGGGTTGGCCCGGATACAAGGAGCTGATTGGGTGGTTCAGCCGAGCGCATAAATCGCATACGGCATCCCCGATGAGCGTCCCGGAGGGGAACTGGCTCAGACCCCTCCTTTTTGTGCCCTGTCCCGAGCCCTGCCGCCGAACCGCGGAGGCAGTGATCGGAGAGAACGCCTCAATGTTCCTGCCGGCGGCCCCGGCGGGATCCGTCACGCGAGCGGTGACGGGGCAAACCTTGACAACCGAAGATGGACGAAGACATCCCGACCCGCGGGGGGAACGCAACCCGGCGGGCAGGTGATGTGTTACCAGGCTCTATACAGCTGCTCCTAGGGCGGGTTACAAGCTACTAAGGGCACACGGTGGATGCCTTGGCGCCAAGGGCCGAAGAAGGACGCTGCTGGCGGCGAAAGAGTCGGGTAGGTGCTAAGCAACCTTCGATCCGACTGTCTCCGAATGGGGCAACCCCGCGCGGGTCATACCGCGCGATCCCGCGCTGAATCCATAGGTGCGGGAAGGCCAGCCGGGGAACTGAAACATCTAAGTACCCGGAGGAAGAGAAATCAACCGAGATTCCCCGAGTAGTGGCGAGCGAAAGGGGAAGAGCCCAAACTCCGGATGCGCGATAGCTTGCGGGCGTTGTATCCGGGGGGTTGTAGGGCACCGCCGGGCCGGACCGCAATCCGGCCGGGAAGTTACCAATCGCCATCCTAGTCGAACGGCCCTGGAAAGGCCGGCCATAGCGGGTGAGAGCCCCGTAGACGAAAGGGTGGCGACTTCCTCGGCGGTGTTCCTGAGTACCACGGGACACGAGGAACCCCGTGGGAACCCGGGAGGACCACCTCCCAAGGCTAAACACCCTTGGCGACCGATAGCGCACGAGTACCGTGAGGGAAAGGTGAAAAGAACCCCGGGAGGGGAGTGAAACAGAACCTGAAACCG
>DYHL01000066.1:0-3717 GCA_020724185.1 Candidatus Nitrosymbiomonas sp.
ATCCCAGACAGGATGCGGCTCTTGGCGCGATGTCCCGGCGGAACTTTGGACTAGATGGACCTCATCTCCCTCCTCAAGCAGCCCGAAGGGAAAACCCTGGAGTACAAGCGCGACCTGTCTTCCCCCGAGGGTGTGCTGCGCTCGATCGTGGCGTTCGCAAACACGGCCGGAGGCGTTCTGCTCGTAGGGGTCGAGAGCAGGACACGCCGTGTGCTGGGGGTCGCCGATCCGCTTGAGGATGAGGAGCGCCTGGCCAACCTCGTCTCCGACAGCATCGCGCCGGTCCTTGTTCCTGATGTGGAAGTGTTTCCCTGGCGGAAGACCCATGTTCTGGCGGTCGCAGTGCACCCGAGCGCTGCCCGCCCCCACTATCTGAAGAGTCTTGGGCCGGACGCCGGGGTGTTCGTGCGCGTCGGCTCCACCAATCGACGCGCCGACGCCACCCTGATTGAGGAGCTTCGGCGCCTGGCTCGGAATGAGAGTTACGATGAGCAGCCAATGCCCGATCTGAGCCCGGAAGCGATTGACTTCCGGGCCGCTTCCGAGTCGTTCGCCCCCGTTCGCATACTGAAGCGGGCTGACCTGGGGACACTGCGCCTGACCACGCGACATCAGGGCCGAGTAGTGCCCACGGTTGGAGGCATATTGCTCTTCGGCAAGGAGAGGGAACGTTGCTTCCCCGACGCCTGGATTCAGGTCGGCCGGTTCCAGGGGGGCGACAGGCGACGCATCCTCGATACCAAAGAGATCCACACCCACCTGGTGCCGGCTACCGAGCAGGTCGTGCAGTTCGTCCAGCGACACACCTCCCGGGAGGCGGTCATCAACGGGGTCCGTCGTACGGACCGCTGGGCGTTCCCGCTGGCGGCGGTGCGTGAAGCGGTGATCAACGCGGTCGTCCACGCCGACTACTCGCAGCGGGGAGCACCAATCCGTGTCTCTGTGTTCGATGACCGTCTGGAGGTGGAGAATCCTGGCCTCCTGCCGTTCGGGCTCACCGTGGAAGACATCCGGAAGGGGGTCTCCAAGCTCCGTAACCGGGTCATAGGGAGAGTGTTTCGAGAAATCGGCCTCATCGAGCAGTGGGGCAGTGGTATCCAGCGGATGATCGGGGCCTGCGTCGAGGCCGGGCTCGAGCCCCCGCTTCTTGAGGAAGTCGGCACGCACTTCCGAGTCACCCTGCTCGCGGTCAGGCGGCGGGCTCCCCTGCTGGACGAGCAGGAGAGGCGCATCGTCAGAGCCCTTCGTAAGGAGGACGGGCTCGCGACCAGGGAAATCTCCTGGGCCATCGGCCGCACAGAGCGGGCCACCCGTGCGCGGCTGGCCGCTCTGGTTGAGCGGGGAATGGTTGTCGAGGTCGGCTCGGGCCCCACTGATCCCCAGAGACGGTACTTCCTGGCGCTGGCCGCAGCGGAGGAACCATAGTGTCCCCCCGAGCGGGCAGCCCGCGCACGAGGACACCGGGATGAACCCACTCGCCGTCGCCGGCGCGCTGCGCGAAGACTATCTCAAACTCCTGCGGACAACCTTCGCCCCCCGCCAGGCCGCCCTCCGCGAGGCGTTCAATCGAGAACTCGAGCGCGAAGGCTTCCTCACCCGTGAGCCGTTCGTAGCCCTGGCCCAGCCGTATCGCTACGGGCAGTCGATCACGGAGGTGCTGGACGAGACACGCCGCCTGTTCGGGGTAATCGCCGAACGACCCTTCCAGCATCAGCGTGAGGCCTGCCTCCGCATCCTCCAGGGGCTACCGGTGGTCATCGCCACCGGCACGGGATCGGGCAAGACCGAGGCCTTCCTGCTGCCGGTTGTGGACCACTGTCTGCGCCACAGGGGCGAGCCGGGACCGAAGGCGGTACTGGTCTACCCGATGAACGCGCTGGTCAACGACCAGCGGCTGCGTATCAGGGCACTGCTTGCGGGGACAGGCGTGGCCTACGGCGCCTACACCGGTGAGACGCAGTTCGCCGGCGAGCGGCCGGCCGACGCTCCGCCGGAGGAGCGCGTGACGCGCATGGAGTTCAGGGCGGAGCCGCCGGACCTGTTGCTCACGAACTACCAGATGCTGGAGTACCTGCTCATCCGCGGGGATGGGCGCGAGATCTTCAAGAACCACCGGGTGCGCTTCGTGGTGCTGGATGAGGTACACACCTACTACGGCGCGCTGGGCACCGATGTGGCGTATCTTCTGCGCCGGCTGCGGGCGGCGTTGCGGCAGGGCCGCCCGGACGACCCTGACCCGCTGTTCGTCGGGACCTCGGCGACGTTGCACGCAGGTGATGCGGGCGATCCACGCACCGAAGTCGGCGCGTTCTTCGAGGCCCTGACCGGCCAGCCGACTCCTGCCGATGCTGTGGTAACGGAGAAGGCGGACCTCCCGGAGCCCCCTGCCGGCCTGAACCTGGCCCCATCACCGGATCTCCCCGATGAGGTTCTGCACACCTTTGATCCGGAGCGGCCCGACACGGTCCTCGCCCTCGCAAGGGCGCTGGCGGGGCGGTCCGCCGGGCCGCTGGAGGAGTGCTGGGAAGCCACGCTGCTTCCGTTCCTGTTGATGCGGTGGTTCGAGCGGCCCGCTCCGATCTCCGCGGCGGTGGCGTGCCTGGCAGAACGGCCTGAGCGGCGGAACGTGCCGTCGGAGGCGCTGCGCCGGGAGGTCGAGGCCGCGTTGCTCGTCGGCCCTTGCCTGCCGGAGCGCCACCCCCTGCATCTGCGGCCACGGATTCATCAGTTCATGCGGGGCCTGGCGCGGTTCTGGCGGTGCACGAACCCGGAATGCGGGCGTCTGGTAGGCGAGGGCGAGCAGGAGTGCCCCCGCTGCGGCGCGCGGACCCTGCCGCTGGCGCTGTGCCGCACCTGCGGGTGGGACTTCTTCATCGCGGCCGGCCCCGTCAACCCGGAAGATCTCGTGACGCTATTGGTGCCATGGACGGCGCGCGGCTCAGCGGCCCGGACGGTGTTCGTCTACGACCCGCCGCCGGTGGCCGTTGACGTGGACCCCGAAGAGATCCCGTCGGAAGGCGAGGACGTTGAAGAGGCCGCGGATGGGGACGAGGCCGAACCGCCCGTAGAAGATCAGGACGAGGCCCAGGGCTCTCTCTGCCCCCGCTGCCTGGCCGTCAGCGAGGACCCAGGCACGCGGGTGTGCACCTGCCCGGACAGCATCCGACTTCGCCCGGTCCGGTTCCACCGCGGCCGGGGGACCCGTTGCCCTGTCTGCCGGAGTCGTTACGGCCGCTACGACGTGCTCACGCCGGTGAGCCTGGGGAACTCCTCGGCCCTCACTCACATCGGGCGCACCGTGATGCGCGAGTTGCCCGAGCCGCAGCGCCGCCTGCTGATCTTCACCGACAGCCGGCAGGACGCCGCGCACCAGTCGCGGTTCATCGAGGGCGTGGAGGGTCACCTGCGCCTGCGCCGCAGCGTCTACCGGCTGCTGGGCGAGGATCCGGCGCCGCACGACCTCGCCTGGTTGGTGGATCACGTCTACCATGACCACGTTGAGCGCGGGTTCCTGCGGCGCACTCGGCAGGCCGACCAGCGCCGCCGCGAAATGGACTTGCTGACCGGCAGGATCCTCCACGAGTTTGTCATCGCGTCCCGCGCCCGTCCCAGCATGGAGCGGCTCGGCCTGGTCGCCGTCGGTTACGCGGGGCTAGTGGAAGACCTGGGCCGGGACGAATTCCTGGCACTGTGCCGCGGGCACAGCCTGGATCCTGA
>DYHL01000066.1:3727-11924 GCA_020724185.1 Candidatus Nitrosymbiomonas sp.
CGTACGCCTGCTGATGGACTACATGCGGTCGAACCGCGCCGTCGGGCACGACGTGTTCCGGACACGTCTCGGCCGTGACGACAGGCTGGCCCGGCAGTACGGCATCGCTCCGGGGCGACAGGTCGGATTTCCGATGGCCTTCGTCGCGCCCGAGTTGCGGACGAGGCGCACCCGCACGTACGAACTGCGGGCGACATGGAGCCGCGTGGGCGGGCACGCCGGCGCCCAGACCCTCTGGCAGCAGGTGTTGGGGGCCCGGGCGAGTCTCGAGTCTTTCACGGGCATCTTCGAGTGGATGCGGGATCGCGGGTTCATCTGTGCCGTTACCATCGGGCGCAACGCCAACGAGGCCACGGGATTCCAGATCCCCGTAGAGATCCTGCAGTTCGAGATCGGCCGTACCTTCGCGCGGTGCACCGTCTGCGGATATGTTGAGGCCAACGCCCACCCAGGTGGCGCGTGCCCCCGGCGTGGCTGCGGGGGGCGTGTGGAGACCTGGGCAGGCGCACTGGCGGAGGAGAACCTCAACGCACTGCTGGTGCAGGCCGAGACCTCGCCGGTTCTCATCGCCGAGGAACACTCGGCCGCTGTTCCCGACGAGCGCCGTCAGGAGATCGAGCGCCGGTTCAAGGCTGCGCCGCCCGAGGTCAACGTGCTGGCCTGCACACCCACGCTCGAGCTCGGTAGCAACATCGGCGACCTCGAGGCGGTCGCCATGCGCAACATCCCGCCCCGACCGGCAAACTACGCCCAGCGCACCGGGCGTACCGGCCGGCGTTCGCGCATGGGCATCGCCGTCGGTTTCAGCCGCAACACGCCTCACGACGGGTACTTCTTCGATCATCCCGACGAGATGATCACCGGCGCGATTGCCGCCCCGCGCTTCAACCCCGCCAACCCGGAGGCCCTCGCCCGGCACCTGCGCAGCCTGGTGCTGGAAGAGGCTCGCGTCGAGTTCCCCGCAAACCTGGCCCCCTATCTCACCGACGAGGGGGACGTGAACGAGGCGAACGTCGAGCCGCTGATCCGGCAGGTGGAGGGCGCGCAGGCCAGGGCCGCGGAGCGTGCGCTGCAAGTGTTCACGGGTGTCGAGGGGGTCACTCTCCAGTGGGTTGACGGCATTGCGCGCTCGGTGGGGCGCGATCTGCGGGCGGCGCTGGAGCGACGGGGTCGGCTGATCGCGTTTGCGGTACGCCGGATGCGCGACCTGGGGCAGAAGGTCACCCAGACGCCGCGCGACCAGGAAGCGGAGCGTGGCTTCCGACAGATGGCGAACCGCCTACGCCTGGACTTCCGCCACGCCTACCTGCCGCGCGTCCTGGCCGAGGAGGGCCTGCTGCCCGGCTACGCGTTTCCGGGCGATCCGGGTTCACTCGCCCTGGGGTATGACGCCGAGCCCATCTTCGCCAACCGCGTCCAGGCGCAGCGCGAGTACTGTCCCGGGCAGATCGTGTATGCGCGCGGCAAACGCTGGGCGGTGCGGGGTCTGGCGCTGCACCGTCCTGGATCACTGGGCCGAAGCTCCGGCGCCGAGCGGTTTTCCTTCACGCTCTGCCCCAACTGCTCGCTCGCCAACCCCCACGGCGCAGCCAACAACTGCCTCCGGTGCAACACGCTGCTGGACGAGGGGACCCAATCGGCGGTGGATGCCGGGGCATTCCAGGCGTGGTCGGACGAGGTGGAGCCGGAGTCCGAGGAGGAACGCGCGCTGGTCTTCTTCGACGTGCGCGCGCATCCACAGCGTAACGTGCCCGGCACGGCCTTCGCCCTCGGCCCCTGGCACCTGGAGCTGCGCCGCCAGGAGAGCATCTGGTGGATCAACCACGGGCCCCTGGAGCGGTCCTTCGATCCGGGGCCGGGTGTCCGGGCCACCGGGTTCCGGCTCTGCCTCACCTGCGGCGAGCGCCTTCCACCGCCCCCGGCGCCCGAGCCCCCAAAGGCGAAGCGTCGGCGGCACGCGCCGGTCGCGCCGCAGGCAGCGCGCGATCCGCACGCCGATCGGTGCAGTGGAGAGCCCGAGCAGGTGGCCATCGGGCATCAGGCCCGTGCGGATACCCTCCGCCTGGGCGTGCCGGGGATCGAGCGGCTGGAGGACGAGGGCGTCGGCTGGGCCTGGAGTTTCGCCTTCGCCATCGTGGAAGGCGTGGCGCGGCTGTTCGAGATCGACGAGGAAGACCTGGAGCCGCTCGTCCTGACCAGGCGCGTCCAGAGCAACAGCGCGGCCCACGAGGCCGTGATGGAGATCGTCTGGATCGACCGCACGCTGGGCGGCTCCGGCATCCTGGAGAGCGTTGCCGCGCGGTTTCCGGAGGTCGCCGCCGCGGCCGTCCGCCATCTGAACGGCCATGACTGCGCGAAAGCCTGCTACCGCTGCCTGATGACGTACCGGAACCAGCGCGTCCACCGGCTGCTCGACTGGCGCCTCGCGTGGCACCATCTCGAGGCCGCCGCGCGGGAGACGCTTGAGCCGCGCGGCGCGGCGCGGGTATCGCCGCACGTCACCGAGGGGCCAGAATGGGACGAGGCGCGACAGGCAGGCTGCGAGTCCCCGCCGGAACTGCGGTTGCTCAGGGCGATGCGCGAGGCGGGGCTGCCGGAGCCGGAGAAGCAGTACTGGGTGCTGGATGCCAGCGGGGTGCCGCTCACGCGTGTGGACTTCGTGGGACGGGACGCGGGGTGCTTCTCTATGTGGATGGCCTGAAGTTCCACGCGTCGATGGCGCGCCGGCTGCATGATGCGCGACAGACTCAACGGCTGCAGGCGGAGGGGTTCACGGTGCTGCGGTTCTGGGGCGCGCAGGTGACCCGCAACCCTCAGGAGTGCGCAAAGATCGTTGCCGCAGCGATTACTCAGTAACGGAGGATCGTGCTGCGATAGAGGACGACGTCTGAACCCACGATGTCGTACCTCACCCGGTAGGGCCGGGCCTCGATCCGCCACTGACCGATCCCCTTACCTTTGAGTTTCTTTATCTTGGGCGGTGGCCCGGTGGGATCGGATTCAAGGCGCTTGATCGCCTCGAGAACATTCGCTTGAATGGCCCGGGGAAGCGCTTCGAGGTCGCGCAGGAAGCTCGGGGTGAGTCGGACGACGAAGCGGACAGGCATCGCCTAGCCGGTCCGCCGCCTGGACAGCGCGCGCTTCATGTACTCCCGAAGGCTGATGGCCTCGCCGGCCCGGTACTCGCGTGCCGCGACCCGGAGGGATTCCTGAAACTCGGGATCGAGCTCCTCCAGCATGTCGTCGAAGTCCGTCGCACCAAGGAGCACGGCCGTCGGACGGCCCCTGCGCGTGATTACATAGCGCGCCTTCCGTTCAGCCACCTGCTTGAGGAGCGATCCTAGCTGGGTCCGGGCAACGTAGGCCGGGATCGTGGCCGTCGGGATCTGCTTCGGCATGTCCCCATCCTCCGAGCGTTCTTTTGATTAATCAATTCGCACCATACCCCGCGCGCCGCGGTGAGTCAAGGCCGGCTTCCAGAACGCATTCGCGCGGGGCGCGCCATCCGTGTTACCATGCTGGCTGTCAGGGACAGGTCGCACACCGGAGCGCCCGATGAAACTCCACGAGTACCAGGCAAAAGAGATCTTTGCCCGTTACGGGATTCCCGTCCGGAATGGCACCGTCATCGAGCGGCCCGAGCAGCTCGACGGCCTCGAGATCCCCTACCCGCTGGTCCTCAAGGCGCAGGTGCTGGTCGGCGGCCGGGGAAAAGCGGGCGGGATCAAGCTGGCCGCGACGCCGGCTGAGGCGCGCGAGAAGGCCGCCCAGATCCTGGGGATGACCATCAAGGGTGAAACCGTCCGCCGCCTGCTGGTCGTCGAGGCCGCCGAGATCGGCGCCGAGTACTACCTGGCGTTCACCGTGGACCGTGCGGCGCGGCGGCTGGTGGCCATCGCCTCGGCCGCCGGCGGCATTGACATCGAGGACGTGGCCCGGGCTACGCCGGAGAAGATCGTCAAGCACCACGTTGACCCAACTGCCGGGTTCCATCCTTACAATGCGCGCGAGATGGGCCGGGCGCTGGGCCTTGGGGGCAAGCACCTGCTGCAGTTCGCCGCGATCGCGCACGGTCTGTGGCGGGTCTGCACCGAGATGGACGCCGAGCTGGCCGAGATCAACCCGCTGGCCATGGTGGACGGTTCGCTGCTGGCCATTGACGCCAAGCTCATCATTGACGACAACGCCACCTACCGGCACGAGGGGCTGCCGCGCAACGAGGAGCTGACGGAGCTGGAGGCGCTGGCGAAGAGCCAGGATCTGGCGTGCGTCGAACTCGACGGCGACGTGGCAATCATAGGCAACGGCGCCGGCCTGGTGATGTCCACGCTCGATGCGATCGCGCACTTCGGCGGCCGTCCGGCCAACTTCCTGGACGTGGGCGGCGGGGCGACCACCGAGAACATGGCGCAGGCAATGAGCATCGTGCTGCGGAAGAGCGGGGTGCGTGCGCTGTTCGTCAACATCTTCGGCGGGATCACCCGTTGCGACGACATCGCCCGCGCGATCGCCGCGCAACCACCGGCGGTGCCGATGGTGGTGCGCCTAACCGGGACCAACGAGGATGAAGGCCGGGCGATCCTGGAGGCCGCGGGAATCCACGCGCTCACCGATCCGGAGTCCGCAGCCCGGGAGGCCGTGCAGCTCGCGGCCGGGGCACGGTAGGCGGGTGGGGCCCGGTCTGAAACGCCGCCTGATGGCGCAGGCGCTTGCCTGCGCAGTGCTGCTGGTCTGGTTTGCATGGGCGGGGGCGGGCGCCCAGCCCGCCCCAGCGGCTCCACCCGCGCGGCACGTCATCGTGTTCAGCCTCGACGGCGCCCGCGCCGACGCGGTGCAGGCGGCGGTACCCCAGGCCCTGGCCGCACGCGGGACCGTTTCCTGGACGGCGCAGACGATCTTTCCAAGCTCCACCCTGCCAGCCCACGCCTCGATGCTCTCGGGCGTGGGTCCGGCCGTCCACAGGGTGACCTTCAACGACTGGAGCATCGGCGAGCCGTACTTTGCGCGGACCACCATGTTCACCGAGGTCACGCGCGCGGGTGGCCGGGCCGCGGCGTTCGTCGCCAAGCCCAAGATGATGATCTTCATGCCGCCGGGATCGGTTGTGAGCGCCCAGCACCTGGTCTATCCGCGCTTCCGCCAGGCCGACGTGGTGGAGGTCGCTGCCCGGCTCTTCGGCGAACAGCGTCCTGCCGTGCTGTTCGTGCACGTTGCGGACCCTGACGACACAGGCCACCGGCGCGGCTGGATGAGCGAGGAGTACCTACGGGTGATCGCCGCGGTTCCTGCTCTGATCGAGCGTCTGCTACGAGCCTTTGAGGATGCCGGGGTGACGGCCCAGGCCCTGCTGATCGTTACCTCGGACCACGGCGGCCACGGCATCACCCACGGCACGAGCCGGCCCGAGGACATGACAATCCCGTGGATGGCGTTCGGCGGCGCAGCCCGGCGCGGGGTGATTGTGGACCGGCGCATCGTGGTGTTCGACACCGCCGCGACCGCTCTGGCGGCGCTCGGCGTTCCGATACCGGGCGACTGGCAAGGCAGGCCGCTGCTGGAGGCGCTGCAGGGCCCGTAGCCCAGGCAGAACACGGAGGGGCCGATGGCCATTCTTGTGAACGAGCGCACCCGCGTCCTGGTTCAGGGCATCACCGGGTATCAGGGCGAGTTCCACACGCGCCGCATGATTGAGTTCGGCACCAAGGTTGTCTCCGGTATGACGCCGGGGAAAGGCGGCCAGACCGCCGCGGGAGTTCCTGTGTTCGACACGGTTTCCGAGGCCGTTGCCCAGACCGGCGCCACCGCGTCGTGCGTCTTCGTGCCCGCGCGCATGGCCAAGGACGCGGCGCTGGAGGCGGTCGCCTCGCGGCTGGACCCGATCGTGATCATCACGGAACACATCCCTGTGCACGACTCGATCGAAATGGTGGCAGCGGCGTGCGCCGCGGGGGTGCGCATTCTGGGGCCGAACGGTCCGGGCGTGGCCTCGCCCGGACGGTGCAAGATCGGCATCATGCCTAACCACCTGTTCTCGCCCGGAGGCGTGGGGCTGGTCTCGCGCAGCGGCACGCTTACATATGAGATCGTGGCCGGTCTGACGCAGGCCGGCCTTGGGCAGAGCACCGCCCTGGGCCTGGGCGGCGACCCGGTCGTGGGCCTCACGTTCCAGGAGGCGGTGGCGCTCTTCGCAGAGGATCCAGAGACCCAGGCGATCGTGCTGGTGGGCGAGATCGGCGGCAGCGCCGAGGAAGAGGCCGCCCGTTTCATCAAGGCCGCTGTCCGCAAGCCGGTGGTAGGATACATCGCCGGCCGGACCGCGCCGCCGGGCAAGCGCATGGGCCACGCGGGCGCGGTGATCTCCGGGAGCGAGGGGACGGCGCAGGCCAAAATCGAGGCCCTGGAGGCCGCCGGCGTCTCAATGGTTGCGCTGCCCGCTCGGGTGCCGGAGGTCCTGCGGGGGCTGTTGTAGTAGTAGACCAGGAGATCTCGCCCGCGGGAAGCCACAAGCGGGCCAAGGAGGGTGCGATGCTCGGCGGGTTCCTTCTGCGCTGGATCTTCAACGCCATCGCCATCTTCGTCACGACAAAGATCGTTACGGGCATCCGCTTGCCCGACACAGAGAGCATCCTAGTCGCGGCACTGGTGCTGGGTCTGGTGAACGCCTCGATCCGCTGGGTTCTCCTGGTCCTTACGTTGCCGCTGAACATCCTGACCCTGGGGCTGTTCACGCTGGTGGTAAACACGCTGATGCTGTACCTGGTCGCCGCGGTCACGCCGATGCAGATAGACTCGTTTCTATCGGCGTTCATGGGGGCGCTGCTAATTGCGATCATCAGCACCTTCCTCAGCCACCTTGCCGGCCGCTAGCCGGGTGGAGACGCGCACCGCACCTGCCCGCGCGGCCCCTCGCCGGCGCAGCGGCGTGCAGTTCGTCATCATTACAGGTCTCTCCGGCGCCGGGAAGTCCACCGTCATGAAGGTCTTCGAGGATCTCGGGTTCTTCTGCGTGGACAACCTCCCGCCCGCGCTCCTCCCTAAGTTTGCCGATCTGTGCCTGCACTCCGAGGACAAGGTCCGGCGGGTGGCGATCGTAATTGACATACGGGGCGGCGAGTTCTTCGACGATTTGTTTTCGGCCTTGCATCAGGTGGCCCGCCTGGGCCTGCGGGCCGACATCCTTTTTCTGGACGCGGCCGACGACGTGCTGGTGCGCCGGTTCAAGGAGACCCGCCGCAAGCACCCGCTGGCCCAGACCGGCAGCGTGCCAAGCGGCATCCGCGCGGAGCGCCGCAGGCTGGAAGCGGTGAAGGGACGCGCCCACCGGATCGTTGACACCTCCGCCCTGACGGTCAGGGAGCTGCGCGACGAGATCGCCTCTGCCTACCGGCGTGCCCGTACTCCCCGACGACCGCTCGAGGTCAGCGTCGTCACCTTTGGGTACAAGTACGGCATCCCGATTGATGCCGACCTCATCCTGGACGTGCGGTTTCTGCCCAATCCCCACTACCGGCCGGCGCTCCGTCCCCTGCCCGGCACCCACGCCCGCGTCCGGAAGTTCGTGATGGACCAGCCGCAGACCCGCGACTTCATCGCGCGGTTGAACGAGTTCGGCGACTACCTGCTGCCGCAGTTTGTTGCCGAGGGCAAGAACCACCTGACCATCGGCCTGGGATGCACGGGCGGTCGCCACCGCTCCGTGGTTCTGGGAGAGGAACTGGCGCGACACCTCCGCCGCGGCGGCTACCGGGTTCGCGTCAGGCACCGCGATCTCCGCAAGGACGATCGGGACGCCGGGGAGTCGCAATGAGCGATCTGCCGCGCAGCCAGTGGCAGCGCTGGCGGCGCTGGCTGGCGCCAGGCCTGGGCATCAAGCGGTGGGGGCTGGTCATCGGCGCCGGGGTTCTGATCTTCAGCGCGGGCATCTCGTTGATCGTCAACATCAAGTTCCTGGCCGAGTTCGACACCGCGGTCTTCGCGCTCGCCGTTTTGCTCGATCGGATCAGCCGCGGAAACATCTCACCGGTGGCGCTGGGAACGGCGGGAGCGCTGCTGGGCATCCTGATCACCCTGTTCGGCCTGCGGGGCACGCTGCGCTCGATTGACCGGGTCCTCTTCCCCACGGGCAGCCCCACGCTGGTCGAGGCCCTGCGTGAACACCGGCGGAAGCGACGCGGACTGAACCTGGTGGCGCTCGGCG
>DYHL01000067.1 GCA_020724185.1 Candidatus Nitrosymbiomonas sp.
CCCTCCGCCGGAGGCCGTGCACGAGCCCCCGGCACTGCTGTGGGTGCCGGCCGGCGTCCTGGCTTTCCCGGCGCTTCTCTTCGGGTTGGCCCCGGGCACGATCGAGCGTCTGGCCGCCCTAGCCGCGGCAGCGATCACCGGAGCACCGCGGCCCGTGGCCCTCTGGCACGGCCCGACCCTCACCGCGGCCGCGGTCACGACCATTGCAGTGGCCGGCGGATGGCTTCTCTTCAGACTGCATCCTCTAGCAGAGCGGCTGGGGCTCAGCGTGCGGTGGATGAGCGCCGGACGCCTCTACGACCGGCTTTACGCCGCCACCCTCGACGGAGCGAAGTTCCTGACAGGGCTGTACCTCACCGGCCGCCTCCACAACTACCTCGTCTACATCACGATCACGGCCATGACGCTGGTGGTTGCTGGCCTTGTCCGAACAGGCATAGCCGTGCCGGTCCTACCGGCCGGCCTCGAGCTCGGACCTGTAATCACCGTGGTCGTGGCCTCCTCTGCGGCGATCGCGGCCGTGCGCCTGCGGCTGCTGCTGGGGGCCGTGCTGGCGCTGGGCGCGGCCGGGTACTCGGTCAGCCTGATCTACCTGCTGCTCAGCGCACCGGACATCGCCATCACCCAGGCAGTGATAGAGACGGTTTCGCTCGTGCTCTTCCTGGTGGCGATCTCGGCTCTGGGCAAGAGCGACGCCGGACATCCCCAGATGCGCCCGGCATCCGACTGGCTGGTGGCGATCGCCGCCGGCGGGGTCAGCGCGGTGATGGCGGCGATGGTCGCCGATGTGTCCGGCCTCCAGCGCATCTCCGGCGACTTCTTCACGCACGCCGCCCAGGCCGGCGGCAAGAACGTCGTAAACCTCATCATCGTGGACTTCCGGGGATGGGACACGATGGGCGAGATCAGCGTGCTGGCAATCGCCGCGCTCGGGATCATCTCTCTGGCGCCATGGCGCCGGAAGCGACGGGAGGTGCACGAGACTGTGCCGCTCACCTCGCTGATCCTGCGCACAATCGCGCGCGTCGTCTCGCCCGTGATCGTGGCCTACGCGCTGTTGCTGTTGGCCACCGGCCACTACGGACCGGGCGGAGGGTTCGTCGCCGGCCTGATGGTCTCCGCCGCGGTTGTCCTGCGCTCGCAGGCCTTCGGCGCCATCCTGCTGTCCCGCCGCTGGGACGTCCTCATGGCCGTTGGGCTGGCGCTGGCCGCGGGCTCTTCCGCCATCCCACTGGTGGCAGGGAAACCGCTGCTGCAGCACACCCTGCTGACGGTCGGAGGGTACCGGCTGCCCTCTTCGCTGATCTTCGACCTAGGGGTGCTCTTACTGGTGACGGGTTCGGTGCTCTCAGCGGTGCGCTCGCTGGTGGAAGCGGCGGAGGCGGGATAATGGCGACCCTGGTTGCGTTGCTGGTCGGCGTCCTGGTGACCACAGGGCTCTACCTGCTCCTGGGGAAGTCGCTGCTGCGCCAGATCATCGGCCTCTCCCTGCTCTCTCACGCAGCCAACGTCATCATCCTACTCTCGGCCGGGCTGCGCGGCGGGGTGCCGGTGATCGGCGCCACGCGAGGTCCCATGACCGACCCACTGCCCCAGGCGCTCATCCTGACGGCCATCGTCATCTCGTTCGGCGTGACCGCGTTCCTGCTGGCGCTGGGGTACCGGATGCACCTCTTCGGCGGCGAGGAGAAGCGCGATGATCGCTAGTCTGATCGCCGCGCTGCCGGCGCTGCCCATCATCGTGCCCCTGCTGACGGCGATCCTGCTGATCGCAGGTCCTTCGCGCCGCGCGCAGCGCACCCTGGGGCTGGCGGGCAGTCTGGCAACGCTGGCGGCCAGCATCACGCTGGTCCTGCTGACCCGCGGCGGGCAGGTGATGCCCATCCAGGCCGGGGGTTGGGCCGCGCCCTACGGCATTACCCTGGTGGCCGACATGCTCGGCGCGCTGATGGTGCTGATCGCGGCGCTGATCGGCCTGGTCGGGCTCGTCTTCACGATCGCGGCCGGGCGCGACGACCGGTTCGTGCACGCCGGCTGGCAGTTCCTGCTCACCGGCATCAACTGGGCGTTCCTGACCGGCGACCTGTTCAACCTGTACGTGGCCTACGAGGTCATGCTGATCTCGTCCTACTTCCTGCTGACCCACGGGACCACCCAGCGGCAGGCGCGCGAGGCGTTCGGCTACGTCGCTATCAACCTGGTGGCCTCGATGTTCTTCCTGTTCGGGGTCGCGCTTGTTTACTCGGCCACCGGCACGCTGAACATGGCCCACCTGGCGGAGCGGGTGCCGCTGGCGCCCGCCGGTACTGTGCGCGCCGCCTCCATGATGCTGCTGGTGGCGTTTGGGACCAAGGCCGCGATCTTCCCCTTCTACTTCTGGCTGCCCCACGCCTATGCCATCCCACCCGGAGGCGTGGCGGCGTTCTTCGGCGGGATGCTTACAAAGGTGGGAGTCTACTCACTGTTCCGGGTGTTTACGATCATCTTCCCCAGTGGAGGGCCGGACCCGCTGCTCCTCTGGTCTGCGTCCGCCACGATGCTGTTCGGCGTGCTGGGCGCCCTTGCCCAGGACAGCGTGCGGCGAATCCTCTCGTTCCACATCATCAGCCAGGTCGGGTACATGATCATGGGCCTGGCGCTGGCCAGCCAGCTCGGGATCGCCGGCGGAATCTTCTACGTCCTGCACCACATCGTCGTGAAGTCGGGCCTGCTCCTGGTCGGCGGCGCCATCGAGGAGACGCAGCGCACGGACCGGCTCGACCGGCTGGGCGGTTTGGCCCGTACCAACGGCGTGCTTGCGCTGGTCTTCGTGGTGTGCGCGCTCTCGCTCGCCGGGGTACCGCCGTTCTCGGGCTTCTTCGCCAAGCTGCTGCTCATACGCGCTGGGCTGGAGGTAGGCCAGTACGGTGTGGTGGCCGTGAGCATCATCGTCAGCGTCCTGACGCTGATGTCCATGCTGAAGATCTACACGACCGTCTTCTGGGGCCCGGGGGAGCCACGGCGCGCGCCGGCCCGGCTGGTCGTGCCCGCGGCCGCGCTTGCCCTCATCACGATCGCCGTTGGGCTGCGGGCGCAGGTCCTGTACTCGCTCACCTCGACCGCGGCCGCTCACCTGACCCAACCGGCCAGGTACGTCGGCACGGTGCTGAAGAAGTAGGAGCGCTGGGGAAGCAGCAGCGATGAGGACCCGGGAGATGGCGCCGCTCCGACGGATCAGGTCAGGGCTCACATGGCTGGTCACGTTCGTCTACCAGAACATCGTGGCGAATCTCACGGTGGCCGGCCTGGTGGTGCTGCGGCCGCGTCTCAATATCCGCTCGGGCATCGTACAGGTGCCGCTGGACCTCAAGACCGATGCGGGCATCACCATGCTGGCGCACTCAATCACGCTCATACCGGGCACGATGACCGTGGACGTCGCAGCGGACCGATCCCACCTGCTGGTGCACGTACTGGCCCTGGACGACCCGGCGGCCACGGTGGACGAGATCAAGCGCACGCTGGAGAGACCGATTCGGGGGTTGCTAGAATGACGGCCGTCACCGCCGCGCTCGCCATGCTCGTGGTCGCGATGGCGCTGTGCCTGCTGCGCCTGGTACGGGGCCCGCACCTGGGCGACCGCGTGGTGGCCGGCGACACGATCGCCACGATCCTGATCATCCTGGTAACCGTGCTGGGAATGCGCGCCGCAACGCGGCTCTACGCGGATGTGGCCGCCGTGGTAGCCATCTTGGGGTTCATCGGAACCGTGGCCGCGGCGCGCTACGTGCGGGGGAGGCCTCCCATTGCGTGATACCGCGATCGCCGTGCTGCTGCTGGCGGGATCGAGCCTCTCGCTGATCGCCGCGCTGGGGCTGCACCGTTTCGGAGATGCCTACGCGCGCCTGCACGCGGCCACGAAAGCGATCACGCTGGGGCTGGCGCTGGTGCTGACCTCGGCGATCCTGGCGCACGGGACCGACGGCCGTGAGATCGTCACGCTGCTCTTCGTGCTGCTCACCGCTCCGGTGGGGGCGCACATGCTCTCGAAGGCGATGATCGAAACCGGGTACCGGCCGTGGGAGGAGCACGGCAGTAGGTCCCGCAGGTCCGGCAGGAGAAGTGGCTAGAGATCCCATACCGGCGGAGCGGCGCGGATGAGCGACGGGAACGGGTTCTGGAAAATGGTCCTCGACCATGTCCACGATGGGGTCTACGTCACGGACACCGAGAGGAAGATCGTCTACTGGAACCAGGGCGCCGAGCGCATCACCGGCTATCTGAGCGATCGGGTCGTCGGGTCGCGATGCTCGGACGACATCCTGAACCACGTCAACGACGCCGGCGAGAAGCTGTGCGAGATCGCCTGCCCCCTGGCCAAGGTGCTGGCCGACGGGGAGCAATGCGAGGCCTCTGTCTACTTGAAGCACGCCGAGGGGCACAGGGTGCCCGTGCACATACGCGTCGCTCCCGTGCGCGGTCCTGACCAGAGGGTCATCGGTGCGGTCGAGACGTTCAGCGACAACACCAGGCTGGTAACGGCCCTCGGGCGCGCATCCGACTTCGAGCGGGCCGCCCTGCAGGACGCCCTCACGGGTGTGGGCAACAGGAAGATGAGCGAGACGCGAATCGTGGCGGCGCTTACGGAGTCCTGGGGGTCGAACGTCCACACCGGCATCTTGATGGTTGATGGGGATGGGTTCAAGAACATCAACGATGCCCACGGTCACCAGGTCGGGGACAGGGCCCTCAAGATAGTAGCCGACACGATCCGGCTCGCCATCCGCGCGTCCGACCTGGTCTGCCGGTGGGGCGGGGACGAGTTCCTGGTGCTCCTGCCCGGGCTCGACGAGCGCGCCCTCCCGGGAGTCGCGCACAAGCTGTGTGCCCTGGTGAGTGCCACTGACCTGCGGACCGCGAGCGGCCCCGTCGCCCTGACGGTCTCGGTCGGGGCCACGATGACCCGGACGGACGACACCCCTGAGTCGCTCCTGGAGAGGGTGGACGGACTCCTCTACCAGAGCAAGAGCGCTGGCCGGAACAGGACATCGGTCTCACCCTAGAGCCGCCGTCGGTTACACCCAGAGCCGCCGGCCGCGACACGTCTGAAATCACCGCAAGAACCGGGCCGCGCTCCCGATCTACTGGCAGGGAGGTCATCGGATCATGCTAGAATCTGCTTGACGGGGGTGGCGCGTCCAAATGGCAAGAGCGAGCGGGCACCCAGAGAAGACAACCCCGCATGTCGCCGGCAGCCCCACGGTGGAGCCGAAGAGAGAGGGAACCCACCACATCCTCCACCTGGGGGACGCACGCGACCTTGATTGGATTCCCGCCTCATCGGTCCATCTCGTTCTGACATCGCCTCCATACTGGACGTTGAAGAAGTACAATGACCACCCAGACCAGCTCGGCGACATAGCGGACTACGGTGCGTTTCTTGACGAGATCGACAAGGTCTGGAAGCATTGCCACCGCGTCCTGGTAGAGGGCGGCCGAATCGTGTGCGTCGTCGGGGATGTGTGCATCGCCCGGCGCAGGAACAACGGCCGACACCTCGTTGTGCCCCTGCATGCCGATATCTCGGTTCGTGCGCGGCGCATAGGGTTCGACTATCTCACCCCCATTCTCTGGTACAAGATAGCGAATGCGAGCTACGAGGTTGAGAACGGATCATCGTTCCTGGGGAAGCCCTTCGAGCCGAACGCTATCATCAAGAACGACATCGAGTACATACTCATGCTCCGGAAACCCGGAGGCTATCGAAAGCCAACCGAGGAGCAACGAAGAGCGTCAAAGATCTCCAAGGACGAACACGCCCGGCTGTTCCGGTCAATCTGGGCAGATCTGCCAGGCGCCTCGACGCGTGAGCATCCGGCCCCGTTTCCGGTCGAACTGGCTCACCGGATAGTGAGGATGTTCTCCTTCGTAGGCGATACGGTCTTGGATCCGTTCAGTGGCACCGGGTCCACAGCCTTGGGCGCGCTCAAGGCCGGGCGGAATAGCATTAGCGTTGAGGTTGATCCTCGCTACTTCGACCTGTCAAGGCGTCGCCTGGAAGGCGAACTCAGTCAGATGTCGGTATTCCCGGGCGAGCCTATGCCCACCCTGGCAACCCAGAGGTCCGCTCAGGCAAAGCGTCCTTCATAGAACCGGACGATCCGTGCTACCAAGGCGTCGTAGTGATCAGGGGCCCCTGGTTGCGGGGCGGGTGGCTCTGTCCAGAGTGTCGCCGGCCCTTGATTGTCGCATCTGACGACAATAGTCGCGTATGCGTCGAAGCCAACGCTGCTTGCATCATCGCGAACAGGCAAGCCGCGCAGGTGGCGCACCATCTTCTCTGTCACCTCGGGTTGACTGTGCTGAGTGATGAAGAGATCCCGCCGCGCCGCCGTCTGGCGGAGCGGCGAAGCGAACTCTTCCGCGATGTTCACAACGGTGATCCCTGCGGCAATTGCATCCTGGCGCCCGGAGTGCACAATGCCGTGCGCAGAGTTCAGCTCATCGAAGACACGCGGTTGGGACTTCCCGTGTTCGGTCATCACTGATTTTGCCTCGCACGCAATGAGGATATCTCCAATTCTGCCTCCACCTCGCGCGCTGGAATCGGCGCTTACCAGGGTGTCAGTGGGCAAGCCGACCGCGAGGTCAAGGGTCTTGGCCTTGAGAGTTCTCGGGAACAGGAATCGGACATTGGTGCCCCAGATGACTCTCCCAGCCTCAATCCTATCTGCCAGAACAGAAGAGTGCTCGATGAGGTCCTCCATGACGAAGCGGCAGAGGGCAATCGAGTGGGCGTCGCTGCGGGAGTGGTACCGGTAGACGTGTCCAAAGCGCCGGTCCACGTGTTCGTGCTGGCTCATCCAGTCGGCGTATCGCAGGGGTGCCTTCGCAAGGGTCGAGTGTTCTACCCCTACCTGGCAGATGCCTGCCCCACCCAACCCAGGTATCTGTGAAGGAACTCTTGCAATCTCCCTCCAATTGTAGGAGTATCTTTCATGGAGGGGCGCGCGTGGAGTCGCTCGAGCGGTTCCGGCAGCGGCTGGAAGACCGGTTCCCCGGGCTCACCAAGAGCCAGCAGCGTATCGCCTCCTACCTCCTGGACAACTACGACGAGGCGGCGTTCCTACCCGCCGCGGCCATGGCCGAGCGCTTCAGCGTCAGCGAGGCCACCGTGGTGCGCTTCGCCAGGGCCATAGGATACAACGGCTACCCCGAACTCCGCCGCGTCCTCCAGGAGCTGTTCCGCCAGAAGGCCAACCCGGCTGCCCGCCTGCGGCGCAAGCTGGACGACCTCAAGGGCGACCAGAGACACCTCCTCACCAAGGTGGGCGAGATGGAGGTGCAGTATCTGACGGAGATGCTCCACGGCGTGCGCCCCGCCGACTTCGACCGCGCGGTGGAGATCCTCTTGAAGGCGCGCAGGGTCTTCGTGTTCGGAATGGGCCCGGCGCGCATCCTCGCCGACCTGGCCAAGATCCGCCTCCAACGGTTCGGGGTGCCCGTCCGCAGTTTGACCAGTTCGGGCCGGGACGTGCTGGAAGAGCTCATGCTGCTCCAGAGGGACGACGCGGTACTGGCCGCGGGCTTCCTGCGCGCCACGCCGGAACTTGTGGCGGTGCTCGCCCACGCCCGATCGCTGGGCTGCCGCACGGTGCTCCTGACCGACACGCTTGGCCTGGCTCTCAAGAACAGGGCCGACGCCGTGCTGGCCGCCCGGCGGGGGCCGGTCTCAACTTTTCATTCGATGACCGTACCGATGACCATCCTGAACGCCCTGATTCTGGCCGTGGCCATGGCCCGCCCCAAGCAGAGTCTGGACAGCATCAACCGGCTTCAAGAACTGCGCGCCGCGTACGGCCTCGACGTGCTGGGAACGAGAGGTCCCAAGCAAGCCCTGGAGTGACAAAGATGCGCCGGATCGAACTGCGCAACGTGAGCAAGCGCTTCGGCAAGGTAACCGCCGTCAACGATTTCAGCCTCACAATCGAGCCGGGGAGCTTCCTCACGGTGCTGGGCCCCTCCGGCTGCGGAAAGACAACCGTGTTGCGCATGGTGGCCGGCCTCGAGGATCCCGACAGTGGGGAGATCCTGATAGACGGCCGCCCGATCTTCTCGCGCCAGCAGGGGATTCACGTGCCGCCGTCGCGCCGGGGCCTGGGGTTGGTCTTCCAGAGTTACGCGCTCTGGCCCCACATGACCGTCTTTGAGAACGTGGCGTTCGGGCTGCAGCTGGCACGGCTGCCGGCCCAGGAGATCAGCCGCCGGGTCGCCCAGGCCCTATCCGACCTGCAGCTTGACGGGATGGAAGGCCGCTACCCGCAGGAGATGAGCGGAGGGCAGCAGCAGCGCGTAGCCCTGGCCAGGATGCTGGCGCCCCGGCCTGGCATCTTCCTGCTGGACGAACCCCTCTCGAACCTGGACGCGCGGCTGCGCATGGACATGCGCTCCGAGCTCAAGCGTCTCCACCGGGACACCGGCGCCACGGTCGTGTACGTCACCCACGACCAGCTCGAGGCGCTGACGCTCTACCCACGTGGCGGTCATGAAGGAAGGCGTCCTGGAGCAGTTGGCGCCGCCCGACGTGGTATACCGCAGGCCGGCCACGGCCTTTGTCGCGGACTTCATCGGAACCCCCAAGATGAACCTGCTCACGGCGGTCGTGCGCGGAGGGGGGGAGGCGGCCGTCCTCGACTTTGGCGCGTTCACCCTGTGCTACCCTGCCCCGCCCGAGCGGGAGCGCGTAATCGTGGGCATCCGGCCGGAAAGCATCATGCTCTACCTGGAGCCCCAGCCAGGCGCGGTGGAGTTCGAGACGTACTCGGTCCTGCCCGCCGGAGCGGAACTGATCGTCAACGTCCGGCGGGGTGATCTGATGCTCACCATCCGCGAGACACGCCCCATGACGATCGAGATGGACCGTAAGGTCTGGCTCTCGTTTGTCCCCGCCACCTTCAACCTCTACGATCCTGCAACCTCGCGGCTGTTGACCGATGGTTCGGGTGGCCCGGCGCCGTAATGGCCGCGCTGAATCCCGCCTGGTCGTCCGCGCTGCATCCGCACCTGCGCCGCCTCTGGCGTGCGATCACGACGCCCAGGATCCTGCTCTCGCTCGTCCTTTGCACCTTGCTCATCTACCTGGTAGGGGTTCCACTCCTGCGGATTGCCTGGGCGACGGTCACCTGGCATCCCGAGGACGCTCGGGTGGCCAGGGGGTTCGAGGAAGGCGCGTTCACCCTGTTCCACTGGAAGCGCACCTTCCTAGGGGTAGTCAGCAACGAGCTGGTCTACAGGCCCTTTCTCAACACCGTCGTCACCTCCGCGGGCGCCACCCTCCTGGCCCTGCTGATCGGGTGCCCGCTCGCCTGGCTGCTGACCCGCACCGATCTTCCGGGGCGCCGCCTTCTCGGGGGCCTGATTACGATCCCCTTCATCCTGCCCTCGTGGACCATAGCGCTGGCCTGGCTGGTCTTCTTTAGAAATTCCCGCCTGGGCGGGGCAGGTGGCCTGTTCGAGTATCTCACCGGTGTCGCCACCCCCAACTGGCTGGCCTACGGAGAGGTCCCCATCATCATCGCCATGGGACTGCACTACTACGCCTTCGCCTTCATCCTCGTGTCGGGCGCCCTGGCCTCGGTTGACAGCCATCTCGAGGAGTCAGGGGAGATCCTCGGGGCGAACCGATGGAAGATCCTAAAGAAGATCACGCTCCCCCTGGTCCTGCCCGCCATCCTTTCGGCCTTCATCCTGACCTTCTCCCGGTCATTGGGGACGTTCGGCACGCCGATCTTCTTGGGCAGGCCAGTGGGGTACTACACGCTCGCCACCACCCTCTACAACAACCTAAGGATGGGCTTCAAGGCCTCCGCCTACATCCTGGCCGTGGTGCTGGTTGTGCTGTCCGCGCTGACGATCTACGGCAACCAGCGCCTCATCGGCACGCGCAAGAGCTTCGTAACGATATCCGGCAGGGGTCTGCGGGTGCGCCTGACGCCGTTGCGCGGCTGGCGGTACCCGCTGTTGATCCTGGTATCGGCGTTCGTCCTGGTCTGCGTGCTGGTTCCCCTCCTGCTCCTGTGCTGGCAGTCGCTCATGCTCGAGGAGAACAACTACAGTTTGGGCAACCTCTCCTTGCACTACTGGGTCTCCGAGGGCGGCATCCGCCGCTACGCCGAGGGGGAAGCGGGTCTTCTGCGAAGCTGGCTTGTGCTTGGGGCAGCGAAGAACAGCATCGCGCTGTCGGTAATCACGGCAGGAGTAGTGGGCCTGCTCGGCCTGCTCCTGGGATACGCCATCGTGAAAGGACGCGGGACGCGGCTGTCGCGCGCGCTGGAGCAGATGGCGTTCCTGCCCTATCTGGTCCCGAGCATCGCCTTCGGGGCGGTATACATAGCCATGTTCGCCTCGCCGCTCGGTCCGATCCCTGCTCTCTACGGCACCTTTGCGCTGCTGGTGCTGGTCTGCGTCGCCAAGAACCTGCCCTTCTCGTCGCGGACAGGGGTCTCTTCCATGCTCCAGGTGGGCCAGGAGCTCGAGGAAGCCGCGGTTGTGGCCGGCGCCTCCTGGACCACCCGATTCCGGCGCATAATTATTCCCCTGACGCTGAGCGGTTTCGTGGCAGGGTTCCTGCTGACGTTCATCAGCACCATCCGCGATCTATCGCTCATCATTCTGCTGGTGACGCCGTCTACCCGGGTGCTGCCCAGCCTGATCTTCCGGTACAATGAGCAGGGCTTCACCCAGTTTGCCAACGGCATTGTGGTAATCCTCGTCGCCCTGAGTCTGGCAGGTCAGTGGTTGATAAGGAAACTGGGAAAAAGGGAGGCAACCCAATGATCAGGCAGGTCTCTTCCCTGATGTGCGCTTTGACCATCGGCATCCTCGCCGTTGCGCTGGCGGGGACCACTCCTTCTCTGGGCGCGCCCGCGATGTCCGAGGCCCAGCAGAAATGGCTGAGGGAAGCACAACTGGGCCCCTACGCGCCGGCTGTGCATGACTGGACCGCGATCGAGGCGGTAGCCAAGAAAGAGGGCAAGGTGGTCGTCTACTCGTCGTCCTCGCGCATGCCGGCGGCGGCCAAGAGCTTCGAGGCCGCGTATCCCGGCATCAAGGTCGAGGCCTTCGACATGGGCACCGTCGACGTGATAAGCAAGGTCAAGGAGGAAGCGCGCGCGCGCGTACGAACCGGCGACGTATTCTTCGCCGGCGACCCTCCCACGGTGATCTACGAGATGGTCCCCAGGCGCATGCTCTGGAACTTCGTCCCGAGCGAGCTGGTGGGGCTGATTCCAAAGGAGTTGCGTGAGCCGCTGCTCGTGCAGCGATTGGGCACGCGGGTAGTAATCTACAACTCGGAGGTGTACAAGACGCCTCCGATTACGAGCTGGTGGGACCTGACCAAGCCCCAGTGGAAGGGCAAGGTGCAGATCAAGGACATCTTCGAGTCCGGCGAAAACCTGAGCATGATGGCCACCTTCGTCAAGCACGCCGATCACTTCGCGAGCTCCTACAAGGAAGCGTTCGGCAAGGAGATTGTCCTCGACAAGGACTGCCTGAACGCCGCCTATCAGTGGATCAAGAACTTCCTCAAGAACGATCCGGTCTTTGCCGGCAGCGACGGTGACGCCACCAGGGCCGTGGGCACGCGGGGACAGAAGGATCCACCCCTGGCCACGGTTGACTACGCGAAGTACCGCGACGTGATGATCGGGAGGTTTGTCTTCGAGCCCGCGCTCGACATCAAGCCCGTCGGTGCGGTCTTCTCCCGGATTTCCGATTTGACGATGGAGTGCGAACCATGGGGATGCATCGAAC